>NZ_JBEZKI010000020.1:0-223844 GCF_040651615.1 Streptomyces sp. NPDC048417
GGGCGGGGGGGGTTACCGGGTGGGGGGCCTGCCCGCCGGCCAGGAGGGTGGAGAGGCAGCCCAGCAGGACCCCGGTCGCCGTCCAGTGGACGGCGACCGGGGTCCTGCCCTTGTCGACGGCCCGGGCCAGTGCCTCCGGGAAGCGAGGGGCGAGGCCCAGGGCGAGGGCGCCGGCCAGCAGTACGGCGGGTACGGCGGTCATCGTGCCCGGGATCCGCCCGAGCCGGCCCTCGGTCTCGGGCTCCTCACCGGTCCCGGTGGTCTCGTACGCGTCGCCCCTGGGCGGCTGGTCCCCGAGGCCGAGGAAGACGCGGGCGGCGACCCGCAGCACCGCCCCCGCCGTCACCGCCGACACGACGACGTACAGCACGGTCAGTGGAGCGCCCACCGCCTCCTCGGCGACCGACTTGCCGAGCGCGGTGCCGAACGGCGGCAGTCCCGCGAGGGCCAGCGCCCCGAGGGTGAACAGGACTCCCACCGTGCGCAGTTCACGGGCCCGGCCGTGCAGCGCGCGTTCGTCGACGTTGCCGTAGCGGTCCAGGAGGATCCCCGCGCAGGCGAACAGGGCGGCCTTCACTCCGGCGTGCCCGAGCAGGTACAGGGCGGTTCCGGAGTCGCCCGCCGGGGTCAGGACGCCGAGGCCGACGAGGAACAGCCCGGTGTGGGCGATCGTGGAGTTGGCCAGCAGCCGCTTGATGTGCCGCTGGTGCCAGCACATGAACGCGCCCAGCACGGCCGTGAGCGCGCCGAGCACGACCAGCGCCCGCTCCAGATCGGCGGCCGGGATGCCGCCGGGTCCGGCGAAGACCGTGCCGTAGACCCGCCACACACCGTAGGCGCCGAGTTCGACCATGACTCCGGAGAGGAGCATGCAGACCGGGGTGGGGGCGACGGCGTGGGCGTCCGGGAGCCAGAAGTGGAAGGGCACGGCTGCGGCCTTGACCAGCAGTGCGGTGAGCACCAGGACGAAGGCGGCGAGGACCAGTGCGTCGGGCCCGCCGTGTGCGTCCAGGCCGTGGCCGATCTTCGCCATGCCGAGTTCGCCGGTGCGGGCGTACAGCAGGGCGATGCCCGTCAGCATGGCGTATGCGCCGAGGGAGTTGACCACGCCGAAGGTCAGCGCCCCCTGCACCGCCTTCGCCTCGTCGATGCGGTAGCCGGTCAGCGCGTAGGCGACGACGCTCATCAGCTCGAAGAAGACGAACGCGTTGAACAGGTCGCCCGCGAGGGCGAAGCCGCACATCCCGGCCTGGAAGACCAGCATCAGGGCCGGGAAGGATCCCGCGTGCCGGTGCGGCGGCTCCGCGAAGTAGTGCCAGGAGTAGACTAGTGCGGCCAGGGTCAGCAGCGAGGCGAGGGCGGCCATGCCGAGCGCGGGACCGTCCCCGACCAGTACGATCCCGACGCTCTCCCCGCCGACCGGCCGCCAGCCGCCGACCCACTCGACCAGCGGGGGCGAGGAGTTGAGCAGCAGGATCAGCGCGAGGGCGCAGGTGCCCGCGCACACCGCGCAGGCGAAGCTCTCGGCGAGGACCCGGTGCAGCCGGCGGCCGCCGGCCACCAGCAGGGTGGCGCCGAGCAGCGGGACGGCCACGAGCAGCGGCAGCAGGTGGTGCATCAGCCGCGCAGCTCCGTCAGTTCGTCCGGGTCGACCGTGCCGTGCCGCTTGGCGATCTGCAGGACCAGCGCGAGCAGCAGCGCGGTGACGGTCGCGCCGACGACCACGTCGGTCAGGGCGAGGGCCTGCACCACCGGGTCGACCAGCGGCCGGGTGCCGGGCCTGAGATCGGAGAAGACCGGTGCGGTGCCGCCGTCGCGGTAGCCGACCGCGAGCAGCAGGACGTACGTCGACGACTGGACGACGGCCAGACAGCCGACGGCGTGGATCAGGTTCCGGCTGGTGGCAAGGCCGTAACAGCCCGTCAGGAAGATCCAGACGGCGACCAGATAGGGGAAGACGTGCATCATCGGCGGCTCAACTCCCGTTCTCGTCCTCGATCTCCACGGCCTGGTCGAGGAAGCGGGCGAGCAGGACGACGACCGCGCTCGCCACCTCCATGCCGATGGCCGCGTTCAGCAGGGGGACCAGGCCGCCGGAGGACAGCGTGTTGAACGTGCCGTACGGCAGCAGTGTGTTGGCGAGGAACGCGGTGCCGGCCAGCAGCCCGGACAGGCCCAGCACCAGGTAGGCGCAGGCGGCCAGGGAGTCGGCGACCTCGAAGACGCCGATCGGGCGCACCCGTTCCAGGGCGTCGTAGTCGGCACCGAGGTACAGCAGGTGCAGGGCGGTCGCGGCGACGACCCCGCCCTGGAAGCCGCCGCCGGGGCTGAGCTGGCCGTGCGCGATGATGTACAGGCCGGTGACCAGGGCGACCGGGAGCACCAGCAGGGCGTACCGGCGGACGGGCGGGGCGACTTCGAGGGACCGCGGGCGGGCCCGGTGCTCGTCGTGGGTCTGGCGCAGCAGCACCACACAGCCGAGGACGGCGGCGAAGAGGATGCTCATCTCGCCGAGGGTGTCGTAGGCGCGCTGGTCGAAGTTGACGGAGGAGATGACGTTGGCGGTGTGCCGGGCCAGGGAGGCCCGGACGGCGCGGTCGCCGTAGGGGTGGCTGCGGCCGCCGAAGGACGGCAGGTCGAGGCAGGCGGCGACCAGCAGCACGGCGAGCCCCGTGCCGCCGACGGCCAGCAGCCACAGCCGCAGGCGCCGGGTCACCTGTCGCCCTCCTTGCCGCGCCGTTTCACCTTGCGGACCGACAGCATGATCAGCAGCGGGGTGAGCGCGGAGCCGACGGCGAGTTGGGAGAGGCCGACGTCGGGGGCCTGGAGCACGGTGAACAGGGCGCCGAGGACCAGACCGAGCAGGGACAGGACCAGGGCCTGGCGGGCCGGGTCACGGGTCGCCACGGCCACGGTCGCCGAGGCGGCCGTCAGCAGCAGCGCGACGACGATCACCGCGTCAGCCACCGCGCACCCCCCGGAGCCCGCCGGACAGCGCGCGTGAGGCGACCACGTTCCCGCCGATCAGCAACGCCCCGATCACCAGCAGTTTCACCATCGCCCGTCCCGGTCCGGTCACCGCGCACAGCACCAGCACGACCACCGCGCCGACCCCGGCCGCCGTCCAGGTCAGGCCCCAGGCGCCGGGCCGCTCGCCCGCCAGGTCGTCCGCGAGCAGCCGGGCGAAGGCCAGGGTGCCGACCGGGCCCAGCAGCGCGAGCAGCAGCGCGAGATCGACGTAGGACGTACGGCCGTAGCCCTGGGAGAGCAGCAGCAGGCTGGGGCAGACCGCCGAGGTGGCGAGGTTCTGGGCGACCACCCGGCGGCCGAGCGGGCCGGTGGCGACCGCCCACAGGGCGGTGCCCACTCCCCCGGCCAGCAGCACGGTCGCGGCGAGGATCCAGCCGTTCACCGCCAGGTCACCGCCCGTCGGCCGGCCCGGGCCGCGAGGGCGCCGACGGCCGCCGCGCTCGCGCCGACGACGCGCTCCAGGGTGTCGACGCTGCCGATGAACACCAGCCAGAGCAGGGCCAGTCCGGCCCACCAGGAGAGCAGTTCTGCCGCGGCGACGAGCGCCGTACGTCCGGTCATACGTCGCCTCCTTGGGTCGCCTTGCGGCGCTATGCCCGTTTCGCCGCCTCCGGCATCCAAGCACCGCGTCCGTCGCGGGGAGCGACGGCACGCGGGAACGGGTCCGGAGTGCCCGGGGAGCGCGGACGAAAACCTCGGGTCCGCCCCGGCCGCCGCCCCGGCCGGGGCCGTGAGCGGGGCCGAGGGCGGGGCCGAGGGCGGGGCCGTGGGCGCGGGCATCTACGGACGGTTCCTGGGTAACTGGGCTAGCACGCGGGATAGTTCACAAGTGGAGGACCAAATGGCCAGTGCCGCCTCGCGCCTGCGCACGACCAGGGCCGAGAAGAACGAGGGGACGAACACGGACAAGGACACCGGCGAACAGACCGGGGTACTGACCAAGGTCGCCCGCGCCGTCGGCCTTCGCCGAACCGAGCCGGACGCCACCACGAAGGCCGGCACCGGAAAGGCGGCCGACACCGGGAAGAAAGGCCGCGTCGGCAAGGCAGGCCGTACCGAGAGGGCAAGCGGCGCGGGGAAGAGCAGCGGCACCGGCAGGACAGGCGGTGCGAAGAAGAGCAGCGGCTCCGGCAGGACGAGCCGCACCGCCAAGGCCACCGGCACCGAACGCCGTCCGCTCCCGCTGCCGTTGCGGGTGCTGGCCATGCTGTGCGCGTTCGCGGTGATGGTGGCGTTCGCCGTCGTACTGGCCCGGCTGACGCTGGATCCGTCGCCGGCGTCCGAGGCGATCGCGCACACCAATCTGCATCCCGGCCGCTCCCTCAAGATCTATCTGGACCAGCCCGCCTTGCGGGACGCGGTCAAGCAGATCGGCGGGAACATCGTGCTCGGCGTGCCGTTCGGGATCATCGTGCCGGTCCTCGTGCCGCGAGCCCGGGGCTTTTTCGGGGTGCTGCTGCTCACCGCGTTCGTGATGCTGATGGTCGAGACGGCTCAGGGCCTGCTGGTCGAAGGGCGCGCCTTCGACGTGGACGACGTCATCCTCAACACCTCGGGGGCGCTGATCGGCTGGGTGCTGCTGGGCCGCCGGCTCGGCCGGGCGGTCCACGCGCGCAAGCCGAAGAAGGCGAAGGCGTGACCCGCCCGCGGACGCACCGCGCGGGAGCCCGGGAGGGCCGTCACCCGGTTGTCCGACACTGGTCCGTACCAAAGTATTGACGCACCACTTATCTCATCTCTTAAATCAAGAAGCGACGCCTTCACCCCCCACCCCGGCCGGCTGCCTCCCCGCACCCGGCCGCCGTACGGAAGGACGAGCCGTGGCCTCCCCGCGCCTTATCCGCAGATGCCTGTTCGCCGCACTGTCCGCCGCCCTCGTCGGGTCGGTCGCTGTCGGTCCCGCACACCGGGCCGAGGCCGCCGACGCCGGCGCGGCCGCCGTGACCTTCTCCGACACCTTCGACGGCGCCGCCGGTTCGGCGGTCAACTCCTCGAAGTGGACCCTGGAGACCGGCGACAACGTCAACAACCACGAACGGGAGTACTACACCTCCGGCACCAACAACGCGGCCCTCGACGGCCAGGGCCACCTGGTCATCACGGCCAAGAAGGAGAACCCCGCCAACTACCAGTGCTGGTACGGCACCTGTCAGTACACCTCGGCCCGGATGAACACCTCCGGCAAGTTCAGCGCGCAGTACGGACATGTCGAGGCCCGGATGAAGATCCCGCGCGGGCAGGGCATGTGGCCGGCGTTCTGGATGCTCGGCACCGACATCGGGTCGGTCGGCTGGCCGAACTCCGGTGAGATCGACGTGATGGAGAACGTCGGTTTCGAGCCCTCGACCATCCACGGCACCATCCACGGCCCCGGCTACTCCGGCTCGGCCGGGATAGGCGCCGGCTACACGCTGCCGAACGGCCAGGCCTTCGCGGACGCCTTCCACACCTTCGCGGTCGACTGGGCGCCCAACTCGATCACCTGGTCGGTCGACGGGATCGCCTACCAGACCCGCACCCCCGCCGACGTGGGCGGCAACACCTGGGCGTTCAACAAGCCGTTCTTCCTGATCCTGAACCTGGCCGTCGGCGGCTACTGGCCGGGCGACCCCAACAGCTCCACGGCGTTCCCGGCGCAGCTGGTCGTGGACTCGGTGTCGGTGACGACGAGTGACACCGCGGCCGGCGTCGCGATCAAGGGGCTGGCCGGCAAGTGCGTGGACGTGGCCGGGGCGAACTCCGCCAACGGCACCGCCGTCCAGCTCTACGACTGCAACGGCAGCGCCGCCCAGCAGTGGACGGTCGGCAGCGACGGCACCATCCGCGCCCTCGGCAAGTGCCTGGACGTCACCAGTGGCGGCACGGCGGACGGCACGCCGGTCCAGCTCTACGACTGCAACGGCAGCGCCGCCCAGAAGTGGGCCGTCTCCTCGGCGCAGGACATCGTGAACCCGCAGGCGAACAAGTGCCTGGACGTCACCGGCAACAACTCGGCCAACGGCACCCGGCTGCAGATCTGGACCTGCTCCGGCGGCGCCAACCAGAAGTGGACCGTCGGCTGAGGGCAGGGCTCGCTGTCCAGCGCTCGCTGTCTAGTGGCGGGGAATCCAGGTGAACTTGTCCCCGCCCACCCAGCAGACCACGGCCGGGTCGTCCAGGTCGTGGACCGTGATCCCGTGGGTCGCGGCGACCGCCAGCACCTCGGTGATGTCCCTCGCCTCACCGACCACCTCGCCGTCGATCTCCACGATGCGGAAGGGCGGGGTGCCCGGCTTGCCGGTCATGACCCCGAGCACCAGGATCCGCGGCTGGGAGATGAACGGGCTCGCTATCTCGGTCATGCAATCGAGGGTAGATCTCCCCGGGCGGAAGTGACTTGCCCGAGTCACCCTGACGGCGGAGGTGGCCACGGAACCCGTCGAGGCGCCGGAACGGATCGCCTTCCTGCGGAAACGGCCCCTGGCGCCGGCCTACCGGGCGGGCGCCTTCCGTACCGCCGCACGAGTCCTGGCCGCCCTGCCCGCCGGTGAGATCGCCGAGTGGGCCCGGGCCGGCGCCCACGCGGCACCGCCGGGCGCGGGCCCGAAGACGGCCCAGGTGGTCCGGGAATCGCTCACCGGAGATTTGCCCGGATATTTGCGCACGCTTGAGGGAGATACGGGCGAATCCACGACGGAGGCCGGCTCCCGGCTGCGGGACCAGTGCGCGGGGACCGCCCTCTGCGCTCGGACCGGCCCGACGGCGGCCGGTCCGATCGAGGAGACGGGCCGCACCGCGGCCACGCTCGGCCACGCGTGGGCGGCGCTCAGGCACGACTCGCCCGGCCCTCAGGGGCCCGCGCCCTGTCCCCGGAACGGCTGCGCGAACCGCCGGGCCCGTGCGGCGGCCACCGGCCTGGACCAGGGCCGGTGACGCGCCTCACTTGCGCGATCGGAACAGTCCGGGGTGGTTGTCCGTTGAAGCAACCGTGGGTGCGGATGGGACAGTGTCCCCGGGCCTCACCTTTTGCCCACAGGGACGATCGTTCGGCTGAAGCCCTGTGGAGCCCTTCGCCGAGAGGCGACCGCCATCCGTGCCCACCACTTGGCCGCCCCGGCCGCGAATCCCCCGTCGCGGCCGGGGCTTTCCGCTGTTCGGGGGCTGTTCACGGGCCCCGGGATCTCGGCTTGACTTCGAGCGCACTCCAATTCGTAGCGTTCGGGTCATGAGCACTACGACTCCTCAGCACAAGATCGGTTCCGGATTCGGTGCGGACAGCACGGCCGACGACGTCCTGGCGGGCCTCGACCTCGACGGCCGGCTCGCGATCGTCACCGGCGGCTACTCCGGACTCGGCCTGGAGACGACCAGGGCGCTGACCAAGGCGGGCGCCCACGTCGTCGTCCCCGCGCGGCGCGCCGAGGCCGCCCGGGAGGCGCTGGCCGGCCTGGACCGGGTCGAGGTGGACGAACTGGACCTCGGCGACCTGGACAGCGTGCGCGGCTTCGCCGAGCGGTTCCTGGCTTCCGGCCGGCCCGTCGACTTCGTGATCGACAACGCGGGCATCATGGCCTGCCCCGAGACCCGGGTCGGGCCCGGCTGGGAGGCCCAGTTCGCCACCAACCACCTCGGGCACTTCGCCCTGGTCAACCGGCTCTGGCCGGCCCTCGAACCGGGCGGCGCACGGGTCGTGTCGGTCTCCTCGCGCGCCCACCACTTCGCCGGGATGCGCTGGGACGACGTCCAGTGGCGGCACGACTACGACAAGTGGCAGGCATACGGCCAGGCCAAGACCGCGAACGTGCTGTTCGCCGTGCACCTCGACCGGCTCGGCCAGAACTCCGGCGTGCGCGCCTTCGCCCTGCACCCCGGCGGCATCATGACCCCGCTCCAGCGGCACATCCCCCGCGAGGAGATGATCGAGCGCGGCTGGGTCGACGAGCAGGGCACCGTGCTGAACCCGCAGGGCTTCAAGACGCCCCCGCAGGGCGCGGCCACCCAGACCTGGGCGGCCACCTCTGCGCAGCTCGCGGACATGGGCGGGGTGTACCTGGAGGACTGCGACATCGCCGAGCCCGCCGTGGAGGGCGAGCCGACCGGCGTCAAGGACTGGGCGATCGACCCGGACCAGGCCGCCCGCCTCTGGGACCTCTCGGCGGAACTGACGGGCGTGAACGCGTTCGCCTGAGCACGGCCGCGCTCAGGCCGACGGTTCGTCCGGCAGTGGCTCCTCGGGGTTCACCACCCCCGGGCGCGGTGCGCCCCGGGGCCCCGACCCGGCCTCGTCGGTGTCGGGGAGGTCGCCGTCGTCGTGGGCGTCGGGGCCGCTGCCCTCGGCCGCGTCCCACGGGTCACGGCCGTCGGACCGGGCCTGCTGGTCCGGCATGTCCCGGGGTACGGGCCCACTGTTCTGCTGGTTACCCACGGCTGCTCCCCTCGCACGTATCGGTCCGGGCACTACCCGGGTACCTCGCCCGGGCGCCGTGAAACCGGGGGCGGCTCAGCGCGGGGTCCGCTCCTCCAGTGCCGTGCGCCAGGCGGGCAGGCGGTCCTCGGTCGCCGGTTCCGCGCGGCGCCCGCCGCGGCTGAAGAAGTCGGCGAGGGGCAGGATCGCGGCACCGACGGTGACCGCGTCCGGCCCGAGCCGGCCGAGATCGATGGTGACCTGCTCGGCGGGGTGGCGCAGCGCGTACGTGGCCGCGTACCGGCGTACGGCGGGCAGGAAGCGGGCTCCGAGCTGGAGACCGGCCCAGCCGCCGATCAGGATCCGCTCCGGCTGGAAGAGGTTGATCAGGTCGGAGAGCCCGGCGCCCAGGTACTCGGCGGTCTCCTCCAGGACGGCGAGCGCGACCGGGTCGGGCTCGGTGCCCTCGGGCGGGTAGGCGGCGGCGAGCATCGCGGTGAGCGCGGTCTCCTCGTCGGTGCCCTCGGCCGGCCGGCCGCCCTCCTCCCGCCAGCGGGCCAGCAGCGACTCGGCGCCGGCATACGCCTCCAGGCAGCCGAGCGCACCGCAGCGGCAGCGGCGGCCCCGCACCCGTACCGTCAGATGGCCCCACTCGACGGCCCGGCCGTGCTCCACCTCGGCCGTGACCAGGCAGGCGCCGACGCCGGAGCCGAACAGCACCACGACCGCGTTGTCCGCGCCGCGCCCGGCGCCGAACCACATCTCGGCCTGCCCCAGGGTCTTGGCGCCATTGTCGATGAAGTACCGGACGGATTCGGGGAGTTGGCAGCCGGTGCGGAGCAGCTCCTCCAGCGGGACGGCGTCCCAGCCGATGGTCTGGCCGTGCACCAGGGCACCCCGGTCGGCGGTGTGCTCCACGATGCCGGGGACGCCGACACCGACGCCGAGCAGCAGCTCGGGCGAGGCCCCCTCGGTCGCGAGGACCTCCGCGATGCCGTCCCGGATGTGGCCGACGATCACCTCGACGTCGTAGCCCTGCTGCTCCAGCGGACGCTCGACGCGGGCGAGTTCGGTGAGCGTGAGGTCGAACAGCTCGACCCGGACCCGGGTCTCGCCGACGTCGACGCCGATCATGTGACCGCTGTGCGGGGCGACGCGCAGCAGGGTGCGGGGGCGGCCGCCGTCGGAGTCGACGCTGCCGGCCTCCTCGACCAGGCCGTCGGCGACCAGGTCGGCGACCACGTTGCTCACCGAGCCGGAGCTCAGGCCGGTGGCCGGGCCCAGCTCGAAGCGGCTGAGGGGGCCGTCGAAATAGAGCCGCTGGAGCACGGCCGTGCGGTTGGCCCTCCTGAGGTCGCGTACCGTGCGCCCGTTCCGCCCCGCCATGTGGCTCCCTTCACGAACCCTTCCCGACCTGCAACATACTCCTTCGGGCGATGGGAAGCGATATTTTCCCAACCCTTAGTTCACGCTGTGAGTGAAGGGTTCCGGGAGGGCGGGCGGGTACGGGGAGCGCCGTGGGGGTGCGGGTTGTGCGCGGGCTGTCGGTCCGCCCTGGTCTCTCGCGCAGTGCCCCGCACCCCCGAAGGGGCTTCAGGCCCAGGGTACCGATCAGGATGCCGCGTATACATCCTCCACGTAACGGCCCTCCGCCACCAGCGAGTTCAGCCACTCGTCGGCGTCACCACCGGGCGTGCGCTCTCGGTACAGGGTGCGGAACGCCTCCCGTACGCCCGGTGCCATCCTGCTGCCGTCCCCGCAGACGTACACCCGGGCGCCGGCGGCCAGCAGGGCCCAGACCTCGTCGGCCTCGGCGGCGATGCGGTGCTGGACGAAGGTGCCCGCCGTGCTGAAGGCCGGGCGCAGCGACACGGCTCCGGCGGTCTCGGCCCGGCGGAGCTCCTCGGCGTGCAGGAAGTCGGCGTCGGCGGCGTCGCAGCCGAAGTAGCAGAGGGCGGGCGGAAGTTCGGCACCCGCCGCGAGCGCGGCCGTACGGTCGGCGACGACGCCCCGGAAGGGGGCCAGGCCGGTGCCCGCGGCGATCATGACGACCGGTGCGCCGGCGTCGACCCGGAAGGCCTGCCGGCAGGGCTGGACGCGGGCGTACAGCGTGTCGCCGGGGCGGAGCGTCGCGAGGTGGCCGGAGCCGGTACCCCGGTAGGTGCCCTTGCCGGACCGAGCGGGAGCCTCCAGCAGGGAGATCATCAGGTCGGCGTGGCGGGGGTCGGTGGCGGGCGACGAGGAGATCGAGTAGTGGCGCGGCTTCAGCGGGGTCAGGAGGTCGAGCAGATGGGGCCAGTCGAGGGCGCCGCGCAGCGCCGGGTGGTCCTCGACGATCTCGACCAGGGTGCGCGGATCGTCGCTCAGCGCGGCGAGCGCGGCCTGCTCCGGCGGGCAGGGGTTGGCGTCGGCGAGGAGGGACAGCTGGTGGGCGTTCGGCCGCTCCTGCAACTCGACGTGGTGGGTGAGGAGTTCACGCACCGTCAGCGGACGGTCGACCGCGAGGCCGTCGCGGCGCGGGCGGGTGGCACGGATGTCGAGGACGGTGTCGAGATCGACGCCGAGGGCGGTGGCCGCGCGGGTGACGAGCTCCAGGGCGTTGGCGGGGAGCACGGTCAGGTGGTCGGCGGTGCGGTAGGTGACGCCGTCGGGCAGGGCGACGCGCAGGAACCGCTTGGTGCGCGGGTGGCCGGGGGCGGTTGGACGGCGAGCGCGAGGCGCCCGCGGCGGAGCCGGCCAAGGTCACCCCGGTGGAGGGGCGGGTCCTTGCCCTGCTGGCCAGGGGCGCCGGCACCGCCCAGGCCGCCCGCGACCTGGGCGTCACCAAGGACGGCGTCACCTGCCACCTGCGCCGCCTGTCGGCCCGCTGGTCCGCCGCCAAACGCACCGAACTGGTCGCCCGCGCCTACGCCTTGGGCGTACTGACCCCCGGTACCTGGCCACCCGAGCCGACGGAGTAGGCCGCACCGGCGCCTGCCGGGGCACCGAAGCGGGCGAGGGTGTGCCAGACCATTTTGAGGTCCTGGATCCCGTACCGGCCGGTGCGGGCCGCGTCGCCGATGATCCGGGGGTCCACGACACCTTTCTCGGCGATCAGGGCACCGAGTTCGGCGTACTGCGGGCCCCGGTAGCCGGCGTGGCGGCGCAGGTCGGGCACGGTGAGCCGGTAGCCGGGGTGCCATTCGACCGGGAAGGGCAGCCGGTGGGCCGCCGTTTCGACGGGGGTGCCCCGGTAGCAGGCGTCCAGGACGAGGGCCGCCACGTCCCGGTCGAGCCGTACACCGCCGTGCACCTGTGTCTCGATGTAGTCGTTGAGGGCGTCCTGCTCGTCGGCCTCGGCGAGGGCGAGCAGGTGCGTTCCGGCGGCGACGCCGAAGTCCGTCGGCTCGGCCGCACTGTCGGGGTGGCAGAAGGTCGCGCGGTGCAGTGCCGGTCCGGTCAGCCGCAGGTGCGAGGAACCGAACCGGGGGGCCGCGCCGACCACTTGGCGGCGGAAGTTCAGCGCCCCGTACACCGGCCGTTCTGCCGGGGCCGCGTCGTCGTAGGTCCCGCCGAAGATCCGGCTCTCCCAGCGCCAGCGGTCGCCGCCGGGGTGCGCGGTGAGCCCGCCGTTGCTCGTGCCGGTGACGAACTGTGAGTGGTAGGCCCCGTCCCGGGCCAGCGCCTCCAGGATCGGCAGCCCGGCCGACAGCCGGTCGGGGTGGAAGTTCAGAGTGATGGGCAGACCGGGGTCGAGGGCCGGTCCCGAGGACAGCGCGGCCACATGGCGCAGCGCTGCCGCGGCTCGTGCCGTTGCGATGTCGGTGAGTTCCATCGGCTCCCCCTGCGGCCTGTTCCCGCTCGCTCGGCGCCGGCCGACCTTATCCGATCACGGCCGGCCCGGTCGCGGTCGTTTCGTCGGGCCGGCGTCAGCTCGTCAGGGCGATGAGTACGGCGACGCCGAGGAAGACCGCTCCGCCGAAGATCAGGAACATCAGTGGGCCCACGACGTGGCGCCACATGCGGACGCGGGCGGTCTGGGGGTTCGTCGGCAGGTAGACCACCTCCACCTCGCGTCCCGTGGCCAGGCCCATGCCGGAGCCGTGCATGCGGGGTGAGAACTCCACCCGGTAGCCGGAGCGGTCCGTGAAGGCGATGACGGGGATCCACTTCGGCCCGTCGCTGTCGCGGGTGCGCACGTTGTCCACGACGACTCCCCAGGTGCGTAGCCCGTGCCGGCGCAACCGCCGCACCACCGCGCTCTCCCGCACCGCGAACCCGAGGAGCCCGAGGCCCACCACCGTGCACAGCACCGCGCCGAAGTCCAACGTCCCAACCCTTCCGTCCCGCCCGTCCGTTCGACACCTCGGGAGCAGGAGACGCATCGGCCTGGTGTTCGGTTGCGAGTGCCGGGGCGCGGTGCTCGGAAACCCTCCGTAGTCCACCCTGGTCACCCAGCCACCGGCGCGCGACTGATCCGCGGAAAATACGTTCGACGTGACGCGTGAGTGGGAACAGGGCAAGGGATGCAAGACGTACGGGAGTGGGCGAAGGGTCTGCCGCGACTGCTGCGGCGCCATCGGGACCCGGTGGTCGTCCAGACGCTGCGGTCGGCCGCCGCGGCCACGGTCGCCTACGTCGTCGCGCTCCGGCTGAGCCCGGAACCGGCACCGCTCACCGCTCCGCTGACCGCGCTCCTGGTCGTGCAGGTGACCCTGTACGCGACCCTCACCAACGGTTTCCGCAGGGTCAACGCGGTGGTGGCCGGCGTGCTGGTCGCCATCGCCTTCAGCCAGCTGGTGGGGCTGACCTGGTGGAGCCTGGCGCTGCTGATCGTGGCCTCGCTGGCGGTGGGGCACCTGGTCAGGGTCGACGAGTACATCCCCGAGGTGGCGATCAGCGCCATGCTGGTGCTCGGGGTCACCACCATCAGCAGTACGGCGTGGGCGCGGATCGTGGAGACACTGATCGGCGCGGTCGTCGGCATGGCCTGCAATCTGCTGCTGCCTCCCCCGGTGTGGGTGGACGAGGCCGGGGAGTCGATCGAGGGCCTGGCCCGCCGGCTGCGCCAGTTGATGCTGCGCATGGGCGAGGAGGCGTCGGGGCTGACGCCCTGGCAGCGGGCGGCCGAGCGGCTGCACGAGGCCCGCCGGCTCGACCACGCCATCGTCGAGGTGGACGCGGCGCTGCGGCAGGCCGAGGACAGCCTGCGGCTCAATCCGCGGGTGAAGGAGGGCCTGCTGCACCGGGTGGTGCTGCGCACCGGCCTGGACACCCTGGAGATCTGCACGGTCGTGCTGCGCGTACTGGCCCGTACCTTCACCGACCTGGCCAAGGCCCGCGAACCCGAGGCGCTGTTCGCCTCGGACGCGGGGGCGGCCGTGGAGCAGCTGCTGTCCCAGATCGCCGACGCCGTGGTGAGCTTCGCGGTGCTGGTGACGACCAGCATCAGCGAGAGCGCCGAGTCGGCCGAGGCCCGGCTCTCCGCCGAGCTGCACACCGCGACCGGCACCCGCGACAAGCTCGCCGAGCTGCTCCGGGACGAGATCCGCCACGACGACCGGAACTGGCAGCTGCTCGGTGCCGTCCTGACCGAGGTCAACCGGCTTCTCGACGAGATGGACACCGAGAACCGCACCCGCCGGCTGCTGGAGGAGCTGGACCGCGTCTCCGGCGAGCAGCGCGCCCGGCGTCCCCGGCTGACCTGGCTGCGGGAGCGGATCGGCGTCCCGGAGCGACTGCAGCGGAACCGGACGGATGGTGCGGGGCGTTCTCAGTCCGGGACGGAGAAGGGGGCACGCCGGTGACGGACACGGCGGTACGGATCGACGGGAACACGCTGCGGCTGCCGGGCGGGGCGGCGGTGCGCTTCGTGCGCACGCTGCGGCTGCCGGAGACGGGGACGCATCCGCTGCCACCGGGGCTCGGCGAGTTCCCGGTGCGGCGGGTGAGCGACTACCCGGACACGGTCCCGGCCGGGTGGCGGGCGCGTGGCGGGGTGATGCTGCCGGTGTATCTGCGCGAGGCGATGTGGCTGAGTTTCGCGGGCACCGTGGAGCCGGCCGCCCTCCAGGTCGGCGTCGGCAAGGTGTGCGCGGTCTCCGGCGAGCCGTGGAGCGACCGGCTGTCCCGGGATCCGCAGAACTACCTGGTGCTGCCCCGGCAGCCCTGGCTGGACGGCATCAATTCCGGGAAGGGAACGATCCGCCAGTTCGTGGCGGTGCCGCTCGGTCTCGGCGCCACGGTGGAGGGACAGGTCACCGGCGAGGAGGTGTGGGGCGGGGTGCAGCTCCAGTCCTTCGCTCTCAAGGAGGGGCCGCTCGCCCGGTGGCGGCGCGAGGAGCGGCTGCGGCGGGAGCGGAAGCCCGCGCCGGGGACGCTCGGCGGCTACGGCGCGGCACTGCCGATGATGGCCTCGGCGCCCGCCGCCCCCGCGCCCGCCGCCGCCCCGCGCTCCCGCTCGGCAGGGATGGGGCTCGGGGTCGGCGGCTCGATGCGCCAGGAGGTCTACCAGGACGCCCGGCCGCCGGAGGACTGGGCCGACAGCCCTGCCGGGCGGGTCTTCGTGCACCTGGTCACGCCCCCGGAGTGGCGCCGCATCACGGGCGAGGCGCCCCCGCCGTCGCCGGTGGACCGGGCGGCGTACACCCGCGCCGAGCTGCCCTGGTACGACTACTACGACCAGGACGCCGAGGATCTCGCCCCCACGGACGCCCTGGCGGCGGTCAAGCCGGTCGGCGACTGGCTCGGCGACGACCTGGAGCCCTGGCAGCAGCCGTCCCAGGGGCAGGTGACGCCCCTGAAGGACACACCGGGCACGCCCGTGGAGGACGGCGACTGGTGACATCCGTTGCAAGATGTGCAACGGCCGTTGTCCGTCTTGCCTTTGCCCAGGGGCCCACGCCAAGGTTGCTGTGACGACCGAGGCGACCGACGACCTGAGGTGCGGGCATGGGCAGTGGTACGGAAGCGACGCGTGGCGGCTGGAGCAGGCGCCGGTTCGTCGGTGCGCTGGCGGGCGCGGCGGCGGTGGTGGCGGTCCCGGCACCGGCGGCACCGCCCGAGGGGGCCCGCCCGGCACCGCGCCCGGCCCCCGGGTCCCCGACGAAGTCACCCGCCGACCCGCGCCCGCTCTACCTCGGCACCTACACCTCCGTGGACGGCGGCGGCACCGGCATCGGCCTGGCCACCTACGCCCCCGACAGTGGCCGGATCACCGGCACCGGCACGATCGCCGGCGTCGCCGACCCGTCGTATCTGGCGGTCCACCCGGACGGCCGGACGCTGTACGCGGTGAACGAACGCACGGACGGCGGGGTGACCGCCGTGCGCCTGGCGGACCGGAAGATCCTCGGCAGCCGGAGCACGGGCGGGGCAGGGCCCTGCCATCTCTCGGTGCACCCGAGCGGCCGCTGGCTGCTGAGCGCCAACTACACCTCGGGCAGTGTGGCCGTCCATCCGATCGACGCCACCGGCGCCCTCGGCGAGCGCACGGACCTGGTCACGCACTCCAGTCCGGCGCCCGGCCCCGGTCAGCAGGGCCCGCACGCCCACCAGTTCATCACCAGCCCGGACGGCGGCCATGTCCTCGCCGTCGACCTGGGCACCGACACGGTCTACAGCTACCGTCTGGACCTCGCCACGGGCAGGCTCACCGAGGCCGCCCAGGCGCACACCAGGCCGGGGGCCGGCCCGCGCCATCTGACCTTCCATCCGGGCGGGCGGTACGCGTACCTGGCCAACGAGGTGGACGACACGATCGCGGTGTGCGGCTACGACCCGGCCGGCGGCCGGCTCTCGATCGGCGCACCCCAGTCCACCGGCAGCAGATCGGGCACCACCAACTACCCGGCCCAGATCCTGGTCACCGCCGACGGCGCCTACGCCTACCTGGCCAACCGGGGCGACAACACGCTCGCGCGGTACGCGGTCGAGGCCGACGGGGCCCGGCTGCGGCTGCTGGACACGGTGCCGGTGGATGGGGACTTCCCCCGGCAGATCGCGTTCTCGCCGGACGGCCGGCTGCTGTTCGCCGCCGACCAGCGGTCCGGTACCGTGAGCGTCTTCACCCTCGATCCACAGGGCGGTGAACTCCGGCTCGCGGGCGAGCCGTTCGCGTCACCCGTCGCCGTCTGCGCGCTGCCGCTGTAGCGTCCGCGGGCAGGAGGCGGCGGCACTGGCCTGGCTCAGCAGGACGTGCATGCGCTCGGTGAGCTGGGCGACGTCGTCGGCGGGCGCGTGGAAGGCCAGCCGTACGTCGCCGTGGGCGCGGGTGCGTTCGATGCGCAGGGTCAGTCCGTGCCGGTCCACGGCGAGGGGCTGGACACGGGTCGCGGCGTGCAGGCTCTCGGGCTCGACGAGCCTGGTGAGCCGCTCGACGGCGTCCGGGTGGGCGTCGGCGAGGTGGGTGAGCAGGTGGGCCTCGGCTCCGGCCAGTGGGTCGGGGTGCGCGGCGGCGAACTCGTCGAGGTCGACGACGACCGCGCCGGAGGGCCGGCGCAGCACCACACGGGTGGGCTGGAGGACGAGGTGCTCGTCGGAGGGCGCGAACCAGCCGGCCATCCACAGCCGGGCCCGGATCCGGTTGCGCACCGGGACCGGTGCGACGTCGGCGAACTCCAGCACCGCGGACGGCTCGCCGCGCGGGGCGCAGATCGCGGCCGCGAGCAGGGCGCTGTCCTCCGGCACGTGCAGCAGCACCCGGCCGTCGTCGGCGACGGCGTGCGCGCCGACGAACTCCTCGCGTCCGCCGTCCGCGGTCACCCTGCACGACCATGCCGTGGCCAGCAGCGACCGGGCCTGTTCGGCCGCGCCGGGGCCGGCAGCCCAGGCTGCCTGTTCGTCACCCATCCCGAAACCTCCTTAGGTAAGCCTCACCTAACTTATCGAAGATCGGGGAGTACGCCAAGCACGGAGTGCGTGGCGTACGTGAAGAACGGCGTGAGGAACAGGGCGCCGGAAGGGGCCGCGACGCTCAGGAGATGACGCCCAGCAGCGCCCGCGCGCACAGGTCCCGCACCTGCTCCCGCGTCAGCTCCTCGGTGCGCAGCCACTCCAGGCAGACGTGCGTGGTGAAGGCGAGCCAGCCGCGCACCGCCAGCCGGGTGTCGGGACGCAGTTCCAGGGCGGGGCCGAACTCGGGGTCGGCGGCGAGGGCGGCCAGGATCTGGCGCTCCTGGGCGGCCTGCGCCTGCCGGTAGACACGGCGCACGGCCTGGTCGCCGGAGGCCTCGGCGCGATGGAAGGCGCGAAAGCCGTGTGCGTGGGTGTGGACGTAGTCGAGGTAGACGTCGAGGCCCGCGGTGAGCTGCTCCCGGGCGGGCACGCCGGGCTCGGCCGCCGTCATCCGCAGCATCCGTTCACTCTCCCGCTCCACCACCGCCGCGAAGAAATCACGCTTGGTCGGAAAATAGTGGTACAGCAGGCCCCGGGAGACGCCCGCGATCTCGGCGACCTGCTCGATCCACACCTCGTCGTACGGGCTCTCGGAGAAGAGCCCGGCCCCGACCGAGAGGAGCTGCTCACGTCGTTCCGCGGTACTGAGTCTGCGGCGGCTGCGCTCACCCTGGTTCGCGACCATGCCCGCACCTTACTTGACGTGGGTTCAACAACGGGATGAGACTGAGCCCGCCTATTGAACCCACGTACAACTAGCTCAACCTGCCGCAGCATCGAGGGAGATCGCGCCATGGCGGAGACGGCCACGCAGACGGCGACAGGGGCGGACGGCCCGCTGCCGAAGGGGTTCCGGGGTGCCGAGCAGGGCTGGCCCGAGCTGCACCGCATACCGCACCCGCCGCACCGGGTG
Source organism: Streptomyces sp. NPDC048417 (assembly GCF_040651615.1). Classification (NCBI taxonomy): domain Bacteria; kingdom Bacillati; phylum Actinomycetota; class Actinomycetes; order Kitasatosporales; family Streptomycetaceae; genus Streptomyces; species Streptomyces sp. NPDC048417. Next base: position 18,201 of record NZ_JBEZKI010000020.1, read on the forward strand.
CCCTTCCTCGGCGACGTCCTCGGCGTCGACCGGCGCAAGCCGCTCCAGGACTCGATGCGCTTCGCCGGGCAGCTGGGCCCGATCTTCCGGCGCCGCGCGTTCGGCAACGAGTTCGTGTTCGTGTGGGGCGCCGAACCGGCCGCCGACATGGCCGACGAGTCGCGGTTCGCCAAGCACGTGGGCCTGGGGGTCGCCAATCTGCGCCCGATCGCCGGGGACGGCCTGTTCACGGCGTACAACCACGAGCCGAACTGGCAGCTGGCGCACGACGTCCTGGCCCCGGGTTTCAGCCGGGAGGCCATGGAGGGCTATCACGCGATGATGCTGTCGGTGGCCGGCCGGCTCACCGGCCACTGGGACCGCGAGCTGGCGGCCGGCCGCTGGGTCGACGTGCCCGGGGACATGACCAAGCTGACCCTGGAGACGATCGCCCGCACCGGGTTCGGGCACGACTTCGGCTCGTTCGAGCGGGACCGGCCGCACCCCTTCGTGACCGCGATGATCGGCACCCTCACCTACGCCCAGCGCCTCAACAGCGTGCCCTCGCCGCTGGCCCCGCTGCTGCTGCGGCAGGCCGCGCGGCGCAACGCGGCCGACATCGACCACCTCAACCGCACGGTCGACGACCTGGTCGCCGAGCGCCGCAGGACCGGCCGCGGGGACGGCGACCTGCTGGACCGGATGCTGGAGACGGCCCACCCGGAGACCGGGGAGCGGCTCTCCGCCGAGAACGTACGGCGGCAGGTGATCACCTTCCTGGTGGCCGGCCACGAGACCACCTCGGGCGCGCTCTCCTTCGCCCTGCACTACCTCGCCCTGCACCCGGAGATCGCCGCCAGGGCCGCCGCCGAGGTCGACCGCGTCTGGGGCGACACGCCCGCGCCGGACTACGACCAGGTCGCCAAGCTCCGTTATGTCCGCCGGGTCCTCGACGAGTCGCTGCGGCTGTGGCCCACGGCCCCCGCCTTCGCCCGCGAGGCCCGCAAGGACACCGTGCTCGCCGGGGACCATCCGATGCGCCGGGGCGCCTGGGCCCTGGTCCTGACCCCGATGCTGCACCGCGACCCCGCGGTGTGGGGTCCGGACGCCGAGAGCTTCGACCCGGACCGCTTCGAGGCGAAGGCGGCACGCGGCCGGGCCCCGCACACCTTCAAGCCGTTCGGCACGGGCGCCCGGGCCTGCATCGGCCGCCAGTTCGCCCTGCACGAGGCGACCCTGGTCCTCGGTCTGCTGCTGCGCCGCTACGACCTGACGGCCGACCCCGGCTACCGGTTGCGGGTGACCGAGCGGCTGACGCTGATGCCGGACGGGCTGCGGCTGCGGCTGGAGCGGCGCCGGCCCGCCCCGGCGCCGGTGACCGTGCCGGACGACTCACCCGCCTCAGAAGGCGGCGGCTGTCCAGTGCACGGGGCGGGTGACTGACGCCGGCAGCCGGGTGCCGGCACTCCCCCGGGCGGCGTCGAGCTGCGGCTGGGTCAGGAAGAACGCGCCCGTGAGGTCCGCGCCGGTGAGATCGGCGTCGCGCAAGTCGGCGCCGATCAGGTCGGTGTCCCGCAGGTCGGCTCCGGTGAGGTCGGCGGCGATCAGGTAGGCCCCGCGCAGGCTCGCGCCGCGCAGGTCGGCGCCCCTGAGCCGGGCACCCATCAGGTCCGCGCCCCGACGGTCCTTCGCCCGGCCCCGCACTCCCGCGCGAGCCAGCTCGCTGGTGCGCAGCAGCAGCACGTTGACCCGCTGCCGGTGGGCGGCCACGTCCAGGGCGCCGAGTTCCTCGGGCGTCCCCAGCGTGAGTTCCTCGGTGTCCACCAGCAGCTGCCTCAACTCACCGTGGACCGGGCGGGCGGCGGGCAGGCCGAGCGCCTCGGTGAGGTACCAGAGCAGTTCGTGCAGCTGCCGTACGACCGGGAACGTGTCGAACATCCGGCGGGCGTGCTCCGCTGTCCCGGTCCGCCAGTCCTGCCCGCCGAAGGTGTCCTGCGAGACCCGCTGACCGGCGCCGAAGCAGTCGTAGACCGTGCAGCCGGTGAACCCCCGCTGCCGCAGCTCGGTGTGGATGCCGCAGCGGTGGTCGCCGCCGAGGTTCCGGCAGGGCTTCCCGGCGGGCTTGCTGACCGCGAAGTCGGCCGAGGCGGTGAACGGCAGAGCGACACAGCACAGGCCGAAGCAACGTGTGCAGTCCCCGCGCAGCCGCGACTGTTCGGATATCTGTTCTGGCATCCGCCCAGCGTACTGACCTGGGCACCGCGCCTAGGACGCTCTCCGGGCGCTCTCCGGGCGCTGGAGGACACCCTCGGCCGTACCCGCCGACGCCGAGCGGGCCGCGGTCATCGGGCGCCACGGTCGACGGGGGGGGCCGGGTTCGGTCTCTCCGCCCCTGCCGGAAGGCACCCCGCGCTACTGAACCGGGTCCTCGTCCGGTCGTACGTGGGTCAGCTTGGCCGGGTTGGTGACGACGTAGACGCCGGAGACCTGGTCGCCGTCCGGGGTGAGGTCCATGACCATCACGGCGTACGGGGAGTCGCCCGTGAACAGCACCGCCGCGTCGTCGCCGTTGACCCGACGGTAGTGCACGTCCAGGTCCCCGGCGCGCCGGGTGGCGTAACCGGCCAGCATGCGGGCGGCCTTCTCCCGGCCGTGGACCGGACGCAGCCCGGCCGCCTGCCGTACGCCTCCGCCGTCGATCCAGACCGTCACGTCCGGGGCGAGGATCTCCATGAGTGCGTGGAGGTCACCGCCGAGGGCGGCCGAGACGAACCGCTCGGTCGCCTCCCGCCGGACCCGGGGGTGGGCGCGGTAGCGGGGGCGGCGGGCGTGGACATGGGCGCGGGCCCGGTGGGCGAGTTGACGTACCGAGGCGGGGCTGCGGTCGAGCATGCCGGCGATCTCGGTGTGGGGATAGCCGAACACCTCGTGGAGGACGAACACCGCCCGCTCCAGCGGGGTGAGGGTCTCCAGGACCACCAGCAACGCCATGGAGACCGTGTCGGAGCGGACCGTGTGGTCGGCGGTGTCCGGGGCGAGGCCGGCGGTGGCGTCGGTGACCAGGGGCTCGGGCAGCCAGGGACCGACGTATGTCTCCCGCCGGGAGGCGATGGCCGCCCGCCGGGCGAGCGCGTGGTTCACCGCGATCCGGACCAGATAGGCGCGCGGATTGCCGATCTCCCGCAGCGGCGTCCGGACGGTCTTGCCGGACCAGGACAGCCAGGTCTCCTGGAGTACGTCCTCGGTGTCGGCGACGCTGCCGAGCATGTTGTAGACGACGGAGAACAACAGCTCGCGATGGTCGACGAAGAGCCGTGTCGCGGCGTCCGGAGGGACGTCCCGCCGGTCTCCCGGCCCCACCGGGACGTCCCGGGTCGGTCCCGCTCCGCCCGTCGCCGGGCTCTCGTCGGATTCGGCTGTCATCGGTCGCCCTCCTGTCTTCCTGTCTTCCTGTCCTCCGATCCGACGTGCTCAGCTCTGTTCCTCGTAGCCGATGTGGTACTTGGCAGCGATGGGGTTGACCTTGACGGGATCCAGCCGCCCCTCGGTGAGGACGGCGGGCCCCGCCTCGATCAGGTCCTCCAGGTACCGCTCCCAGCCGCCGGGCGAGGAGATCTGCAGGACCCGGGGCGGCGGGTCGGAGGCGCCGCGGAGGGCATGCGGGACGCCACGCGGGAGCAGTGCGAAGGTTCCCTCGGGCGCCTGGTGCCTGCGGTCGTCGAACTCGATCTCCAGGACGCCCTCCAGCACGTACACGCATTCGTCCGCGTGCCGGTGGACATGGCGCGGGATGTCCTGGGCCAGGGTCACCTCCAGCACCGACAAACGCCCCTCGGTGTCGTCGGTCGTCGCCTTGACGGCGAACGCGGGCGGCAGCGGGATCCGCCCCGGCCGGACGGCACCCGGCGCCAGCAGGACGAAACGGTCTTGGGACATGTGTGTGGCCTCCTTGGGCGGCTCGGTCGGATCCGAATTCACTTCCTGCCCCCGAACGCCTCTTTGCGGATGACGTCGAGGATGCTCGGAACACCTTCCGAGGTGCGGACGTCGACGAAGGCGTGCACATGACGGTCGTCGACCGCCTCACGCAGCAGCGCGTTTGCCAGATCCGCGCGCGAGGTGAACCGGCCGGGCAGGCGCGAAGTGGCGACCCGGTAGGGGCTGACGGCGTCCGTGTCGAAGAGACCGGCGGGCCGGACGACGGTCCACCGGTGATCGCCGTCCCGCACGATCTCCTCCATGCGCCGCATGTCCTCGTACACGGTGCGCCCTACGGTGCGCGCGATGGAGGGTTCGAGCACCTTCCGGAAGAGGAAGGTCTCACCGGGTGCCGCCACACCGAAGAGCACGGTCGAACTCACACAGACCAGGCGCCGGACGCCGTGCTTCGTCATGGCCTGCGTGACGCGGGTGATGCCCTGCGAATACACGGTGACGGGCTTTCGGCTGTAGGGCACCCCGAGCGTCGAGATCACCGCGTCCTGCCCGGCCACGGCGCGTTCCACCGCGTCGGGGTCGAGCACATCCGCGCCGGCCACCCGCAGCCGCGGGTCCCTGAGCGGGAACTCCTCGGGGTGGCGGGTGACGGCGGTGACCGTGTGGCCTTCGGCGACCGCCTGCGCGGTGACCTGCCGCCCGGTCGGTCCGTTCGCCCCGAATACGACGAGATTCACGTGTCTTCCCCTCTCCTGCAGTCTCCGCGAACGACCTTGCCGGTGGCCCGGGGGGGGCGTCCGGTGCAGTCGTTCGACTGGTCCTGCATCTGGGAGGGGCCCGGCGGCGGCGAGTGTGACATCCCGCCGCCGGGTGGGACGTGGATCACATCTCCTGGGCGGGCAGGTCCAGGTGTTCGAGCCGCGCCGGGTCGGCGAGGATGTACATCTCGGTGATGCGGCCGTCGGCGACCGTGACCGCCGTGACCGAGAGCGGGCGCCCCTCGGGCATGGTGACCACGCCGACCGTGCCGTTGACGAGCACGAGCCGCGACCAGACCGAGAACTGCCGGAAGGCGAACGCCCCTTCGGCCACCGACCGGGCCCCGCGCAGCACCTTGGAGGCTGCCGCTCCGCGCACCAGTGCGCCCGAGTCCACCCGCAGCACCACATCGGGGTGGAGCACCGCGACCAGTGCCTCGAAGTCACCGCCACGGGATGCGGCGAGGAAGGCGTCCAGTGCCTGGCGCTGCCGGCCGAGGTCGGGGTCCGCCGACGGGGTGGCACCCTGCACCCGGCGGCGGGCCCGGCTGGCCAGCTGCCGGGTCGCCGCCGCACCGCGTTCCACGATCGGCGCGATGTCGTCGAAGGGCACCGCGAACATGTCGTGCAGCACGAACGCCAGCCGCTCGGCGGGCTCCAGCGTCTCCAGGACGATCAGCAGGGCGATCCCCACGGAGTCGGCCTCCACCGCCTCCTTCTCGGGGTCCACCTCCGACAACGGCCTGACCACCGGGTCCGGGACGAACGTCTCGTCGATCGGTTGCTCGCGCCGGGCCGTGCGGGAGCGCAGCATGTCCAGGCAGACCCGGCCGACCACCGTGGTCAGCCAGCCGCCGAGGTTGCGGATCTCGGCCGCGTCGGTGCGGCCGAGCTTGAACCAGGCCTCCTGGACCGCGTCCTCGGCCTCGGCGAGCGAGCCCAGCATCCGGTAGGCCACCGCGCGCAGCCGGTCGCGGTGCTCCTCGAAGCGGCGGGCCAGCAGTTCCGTGTCGTTCATCCGTCTCCCCGTTCGTCGGCCGGGGCGCGCGGCGATGGCCGGGCGTCCTCCCCACGCACTGTCTTACCAGGAGGTGCGGACACACCCTGTCCGCATTCTCCGTCGCGGCCTCAGACCTCGTCGCGGACGAGCGCGAGGAGCCGGTCCAGGACCCGCGGGGCACCGGCGCGCAGTCCGTCGTGCTCGAACTCGTCGGTGACCCAGGTACGCAGGCCCCGGACGGCCCGGGCGGTCCGCAGCGAGTGCCCGGCGTCGACGTACATGTCGTCGTGGTAGACGGCGGCGGCGACCGGGACCTCGTTCGCGGCGAGCCGGGCCGGGTCGTACAGCGGCTGCCAGTCGGTGCGGGCGGCGAGCAGTGCGGCGGTCTCGCGCAGCGGGCGCAGGGAGGGGTCGGTCTCGAACATCCAGGGGTGGACCGTCTCGCCGGTGAACAGCACCGGGGCGTCGTCGGCGAGCGCCTTGGCCGCGTCGAACTGCGGGAACTCGGCGCGCACCCGCTCGGCCGCCCAGGCGGTGGGGCGGGTGTCCTGGCCGTAGGTCGGCTCGTGGACCAGGGCGTACAGCGGGTTGCTCGCGTACGACAGCAGTCCCTGGACCTGCTCCTGGAAGGCGTCGGCGAGTTCGGGGCCGGACGCGGTGCGGACGAAGGCGTCCTCCAGGAGGAAGTGCAGGCGGTGGCTGCCGTCGCTCGTGCCCAGCATCAGGCCGAGCGACTGGAACGCCTCGACGGTGAGCCGGTAGCCGTTCGGCAGGACCACCTGGTGGTCGAGGAGGTACTCGGCGATCCGCCGGGCCCGCTCGACGTCCATCGGGTAGCGGTCGTAGTGCGCGGTGACCTTGCGTTCGACGCGCGGGTAGGCGGCCCGGTAGACGTCGTCGGCGTGCGCGTCCAGGGACGGCAGGCCACCGGTGATGAGGGAGGTCCTGAGGCCTTCCGGGAAGAACGACAGGTACGTCACCGTGCAGAAGCCGCCGAAGCTCTGGCCGAGGGTGGTCCAGGGGGCGCCGCCGGTGACCTGTGGGCGGATCGCCTCGCAGTCCCGGACGATCGAGTCGGCGCGGAAGCGGGCCAGGTGGTCGGCCTGGGCGGCCGGGCCGCCGCGCAGCGGCAGCGTCTGCCGGTTGACCGGGGTGGAGCGGCCGGTGCCGCGCTGGTCGAGGAGGAGCACGCGGTACTCCCGCAGGGCGCGGTCGAGCCAGGCCTGCCGTCCGACGAAACGATTCGCCCCGAATCCCGGTCCGCCCTGCAGATAGAGCAGCCAGGGCAGTTCCTCGTCCGCCTTGTCGCTCGCGACCGCCTCCCGGGCGTACAGCTCGATGGTCTCGCCGTCCGGGTCCGCGTGGTCCAGAGGGACGGTGAAATGGCGGTCGGTGAGGACGACGCCGGGCTGGCGGTAGCTGAGGCTCAACGATTCTCCCGGGACGGACGGACGGTCGCGACCCAGTTCAGCACACGTCCGGGGCCCGTTCGCCCCCGGGATCATGAAATCGTTACTGAATAGCCGATCAGCGGGCGGCGAGGCTGGAGCGGCGCACCACCAGTTCCGGCTGGAGCACCACCCGGCGATGCTCGTGGGCCGTCTGCCCCTCGTGTTCCTCGGTCTCCTCCAGCAGCAGGTCGGCCGCCATGGCGCCCATGGTGACGGCCGGCTGACGGACGGAGGTCAGCGGTACGGCGGCCGCGGCGGCGAACTCGATGTCGTCGTAGCCGACGATCGCCAGATCGTCCGGGACGATCACCCCGGCCGCGTACATGGCCTGGAGGACGCCGAGGGCGAGCAGGTCGTTGGCGCAGAACACGGCGGTGGGCCGGTCGGCGAGGCCGAGCAGCCGGGCCCCCGCGTCCCGTCCGGCCGACACGTCGAGCCGCTCCGTCGGCAGCTCGCGCAGCGCGTCGGGTCCAAGGCCCGCCTCGGCGAGGGCGTTCAGGGCACCGGTGCGCCGGTCGCGGACCTGGTTGAGCCCGGGCGGCCCGCTGACGTAGGCGATGGACCGGTGCCCGGCGTCGACGAGATGGCGGACCGCGAGAGCCCCGCCCGCCACGTCGTCGACGCTCACCGAGCACTCGGTGGTGCCCTCCGCGACCCGGTCGACCAGCACGAAGGGGATGCCGTGCCGGCGGAAGGCCTCGATGTTGCGGCCGGTGGCGTCCGCCGGGGTGAGCAGGACGCCGCGCACCCGCTGTTCGGCGAAGAGCGCGAGGTAGTCGGCCTCCTCACCGGCGTTCTGGGCACTGTTGCAGACCATCACACCGACCCCGGCCTGCCGCGCCGCCCGCTCGGCGCCCCGGGCCACGTCCACGAAGAAGGGGTTGCCCATGTCGAGGACGAGCAGGCCCATGATCCGGCTGCGGCCCGCGCGCAGCTGACGCGCGGACTCACTGCGGACGTAACCGAGCCGGTCGATCGCCGACTGCACCCGCGCCCGGGTCTCGCCGGCGACGGTGTCCGGGCGGTTGATGACGTTGGAGACCGTGCCCACCGAGACTCCGGCGGCGCGGGCGACGTCCTTGATACCCACCGACTGGGCCATCGGGCGAGACCTCCAGGGAACAGTGGAAGGCACCTTCACAGCGAGGAAGGGCACATCCGGAAGGGCTTCACATTACGACATGCCTCGGGCACCGGCCCGGGTCAGCCGGGCAGGGCGAAGTCGACGACATGGAGCGCCGAGGGCGTCGTACCGCTCGACTTCTCCTGGTACATGAACGACAGCACGTGGTCCGCGCCGACCCGCATCTCGTCGATCACGACCTCGCCGAAGGCGTTCAGCTCACTGCCGTCGTACAGCAGTGTCCAGTCGGTGTACCCGGAGGCCTTGGACGCACCGGCGATCCGGCCGAACGGGAACACCGCGTAGGCGTTGTCGTACCTGTCCAGGACCAGCTTGGTGCGCTGGCTGGAGTTCAGGGCGACCGGGATCTCGGTCTTCTGCCAGGTGCCGGAGGAGTTCTTGCGGACGTGGAAGGCGCGGCCGTCGGCGGTGCGGTCGCCGACGTAGTCCGTGGTGCACTGGCCGAAGCGACCGGGCACGTAGCTGATGATCGCGTGCGGGAGGCCGGCGGAGTCGGTCCACTGGCTCTCCTGGTTCATCAGGGAGTGGTCCGGGTCGAGCGGGTCGACGACGAGACCCGGGTCGGTGACGGCGACCGTGTCCGAGGTGCCGGTGGTGGCGACCAGCGCGCCGGCGTCGTCGCGCCAGGTGCGGCCGCGGTCGGTGGAGTAGACGTAGCCGGTGTCGTGGTTGGTGATGCCGCCGCTGTTGCACATCACGGCGCCGCTCTGCTCCCGCCAGGTGAAGAAGGCGTGCAGCCGCCCGTTCACGTCGTAGTCGATGCCGTGCAGATACATGTTCCGGGCGGTCGACGAGCCGTGCTCGCTCGTGTACGTCCCGCCGGCCCCGGACCACTCCCCCAGCACGGTCCACCGCGAACCGTCGTACTCGGCGAGGGCGTTGCGGCCGTTCCCGGAGATCCCCACCCGGTAGCTCAGCTGAAGCCTCCCCTCGGGCGTGGAGATGAACTGCGGGTAGGTGAACTGCGGGGTCGGCGACACCCCGTCCAGCGATGTCTGTACGGCTCCGAAGACGGCCGACGTCCACGCCGTGGAACCGGGCTTGTCCAGCAGCCCGGCGGCCGACTTCACGTAGAACAAGCCGTCGCTGTGGGAGTCCATGGTGATGTGGAGGCGGCCGTCGACCCTGGAGACGCCCATGGAGATGACGTTGTGGGAGTCGTCGGCCTTGAGCCGGTGGGCGAGGGTGACGGTCGCCCATGACGACCCGCCCGGCGCCCGGCGCCCGATCACCGCGGCGCCGGTCGAGGTGTACCAGCCGGCGTACTGGTAGCCCCGGTAGGTGAACAGGCCGTTCTTCTGGAAGGAGTTGTTGTTGACCAGGCCGTCGTAGGAGACGAAGAAGACGGCCTGGGCGTCGAGTTGGCTGGTGCTCTTCTTGGTGACGGACGGGCCGGGGTCGGCGGCCCGTGCGATGCCCGGCGTTGCCACACCGGCCAGTATGGCGGTGGTGAGCACGGTACGGCGTCTCATGAGCGGCTCCTGGGCGAGGGGACGGGTCGTCAGGCGAGGTGGAACACTTCGGTCAGCGGCTTCATCGCCTCGTCGGGCCGGGTGCCGTCCAACGACTCGAAGAACGGCCCCATCTCGGTCTGCCAGCGGGCGTTGACCTCGGTGGCCTCCATCCCGGCCCGGGCGGCCTCGAAGTCCTCGGTCTCCAGATAGCCGACCAGCAGGCCGTCGTCGCGCAGGAAGAGCGAGTAGTTGTGCCAGCCGGTGGCGGAGAGCGCCTCGCGCATCTCGGGCCACACGGCGGCATGGCGTTCGCGGTACTCGGCGACGCGGTCCTGCCGGACCTTGAGGAGGAAACAGACCCGCTGCATCAACACCCCTTTGGATCCTAGAAGTTGAACTGGTCGATGTTCTTCGCGTCGAACACGGTCGGCTTGCCGAGGTTGATCACGCCGTCCTTGCCGATGGTGTACGTGGCGGAGCCGGCCTTGAAGGTCTCGCCCTCCTTGCCGGTGATCTGGCCGGAGGCCAGGGCGACGGCGGTGCGGGCGGCGAGGTCGCCGAGCTTGGCCGGGTCCCACAGCTCGAAGCCGTCGACGGTGCCGTTCTTGACGTACTGCCGCATGTCGTTGGGCGTGCCGAGCCCGGTCAGCTTGACCTTGCTCTTGTACTTGGAGCCGGACAGGTACTGGGCGGCCGCCTTGATGCCGACGGTGGTCGGGGAGATGATCCCCTTGAGGTTCGGGTACTGCTGGAGCAGGCCCTGGGTCTGCTGGAAGGACTGCTGGGCGTCGTCGTTGCCGTAGGCGACCTTGACCAGCTTGACGTTCTTGTACTTCGGGTCCTTCAGCTCCTCCTTCATGAACCCGATCCAGGTGTTCTGGTTGGTCGCGGTCTGCGCGGCGGACAAGATCGCGATCTCGCCCTTGTACCCGATCTGCTCGGCGAGCAGCTGCACCTCGGTACGGCCGAGGTCCTCGGCGCTGGCCTGGGAGACGAAGGCGTTGCGGCAGCCGGCGTTGGTGTCGGAGTCGTAGGTGACGACCTTGATCCCGTTGCTCATGGCCTGCTTGAGGGCGGTGCACAGGGCGCCGGGGTCCTGGGCGGACACGGCCATGGCGTTGACCTGCTGCTGGGTGAGGGTGTTGACGTAGGAGACCTGCCCGGAGGTGTCGGTGGCGCTGGAGGGCCCGACCTCCTTGTACTTGGAGCCCAGCTCGGTGAGCGCCTTCTCGCCGCCCTTGTCGGCGGAGGTGAAGTAGGGGTTGTTGACCTGCTTGGGCAGGAACCCGACGGTCAGCCCCTTCTTCAGTGCGGCGTTCGGATCGGCCTTGGCGGTCGAGGTGGCCGCCGCCGACTCGTCACCGCCGGAGTTGTTCTTGGTCGTACCGCCGCAGGCGGTGGCGGCGAGAGAGAGGGCGGAGACGGCCGCGAGGGTCACACAGGCACGCCGGAGGGATGACTTACGCATGAGGGTTCCTTTTGAAGTAGGGGCGGTGGAAGCGCCCCCTCCTGGGGGCGCGGGACTGTATTTCATTTGCGGCTTCGCCGCGTGGGCGCGATCAACCACACACAACCCGCAGTGTTCAGACGGCCTTGGCAGCCTTGTGCCGTGCGAGGGAGATCTGCTTGGCAACCCTCGGGCCGAGCACCGAGACGACGAGCAACACACCGGTCACGACGATCTGGGACTGCGCGGACACATTGAGCAGGCTCATGACGTTCTGCAACGCCCCGAGCAGAAACACCCCGGCAACGGCCCCGCCGAGCGTCCCCTTGCCCCCGTCGAAGTCGATGCCGCCGAGCAACACCGCGGCCACGACGCTCAGTTCGAGCCCCGTCGCGTTGTCGTACCGCGCACTCGCGTAGTGCAGGGCCCAGAAGATCCCGGTCAAGGACGCCATCAACCCGGTGGCGACGAACAGGATCAGTTTGTTTCGCTTCACTCGGATCCCCGCGAACCGCGCCGCCTCCTCGCTCGCCCCGACCGCGAACAGCGACCGCCCGAACGGCGTGGCGTGCAGCACCACCACGGCGATCACGAGCAGCACCAGGAACGGCAGGAAAGCCCGCGGCAGGAACGTGCTGCCGAGCCGCCCGGCCGCGAAGTCGAGGTACTGCGTGGGGAAGTCGGTGACCGCGTCCGAGCCGAGCACGATCTGCGCGATGCCCCGGTAGGCCGCGAGCGTGCCGATGGTGACGGCCAGCGACGGCAGGCCCAGCCGGGTCACCAACAGCCCGTTGACCAGCCCGCAGACCACCCCCAGCAGCAGGCACAGCGGGATGATCGTCTCGATCGCCATGCCCTCGTTCCAGAGCCTGCCCATGACCGCGCCCGACAGACCGGCGGTCGAGGCGACCGACAGGTCGATCTCGCCGGCCACGACCAGCAGCGTCATCGGCAGCGCGACCAGGGCGATCGGAAGCGTGTTGCCGATCAGGAACGACAGGTTGAGCGAGTTGCCGAAGCCGTCCACGAAGCCGAAGGAGAACAGCAGCAGAACGACCAGCAGGGCGCCGACGACGGTGTCCCAGCGAATCGCACGCGTCAAGGACTCAGGCATGGCTGGTGCTCTCCTTGCTGGTCGCGGTCCTCTTGAGGGCCGACTTCTTCTTCAGCGCGGCCGCCACCCGCAGCGCCACGACCCGGTCCACGGCGATGGCGAGCAGCAGCAGGAAGCCGTTGATGGCGAGGACCCACACGGAGCTGACCCCGAGGGCCGGCAGCACGCTGTTCACCGAGGTCAGCAGCAGCGCGCCCAGCGCGGCGCCGTACACGCTCCCGGAGCCGCCCGTGAAGACCACGCCGCCGACCACCACGGCGCTCACGACGGTGAGTTCGTAGCCGGTGCCGGTGCCGGAGTCGACGTTGCCGAAGCGGGCCAGATACATCGCCCCGGCCAGTCCGGCGAGTCCGCCGCAGAAGGTGTACGCGGTGAGGATCCGCTTGCGCACCGGGATACCGGCCAGCCGGGCGGCCTCCGGGTTGGACCCGAGGGCGTACAACTCCCGTCCGCTGCCGAAGTGCTTGAGGTAGTAGGCGGTGGCCACCAGGACCGCGAGAGCGATGAGCGCGAGCCAGGGGACGGCCGACAGCCCGCCCGAGCCGAAGTCGTTGAACCCGCCGGGCAGATCCGCGGCCGTGATCTGCCGGGAGCCGACCCAGATGGAGTCGACGCCGCGGATGATGTACAGCGTGCCGAGGGTGACGACGAGTGCGGGTACCTGGCCGAGGCTGACGAGAAGGCCGTTGAGCAGTCCGCAGCCGATGCCGAGCAGCACGGCCAGCACGATCGCGACGACCGTGCTGCCGCCGCCGTGCAGGTAGTCGCCGGCGGCGAAGGCGGTGATGCCGAGCGTGGATCCGACGGACAGGTCGACGTTCCTGGTGATCACCACCAGGGACTGGCCCGTGGCGACCAGCACCAGGATGGTGGCGTTGAGCAGCAGGTCCTTGATGCCCTGCTCGGAGAGGAACTCGCTGTTGCCGGCCTGGGTGACGGCGATCATCACCAGGAAGACGACCAGGATGGCGAGTTCGCGCATCTTGAAGACACGGTCGACGAGCCGGGTCCCGCTGGACTCGGGCGTCTCGGCGACGGAGGTCTGTTCGGAGGTGGTCACCGTCATGCGGCGGCCCTCCCCATGGGGGTGGTCGTCATGCGGCGGCCCTCCCGGTCGCTGCGGCCATCACGGTTTCCTCGGTGGCGTCGGTGCGCGGGATCTCGGCGGTGATCCGGCCCTCGTGCATCACCAGCACGCGGTCGGCCATGCCGAGGATCTCGGGCAGGTCGGAGGAGATCATCAGGACGGCGACCCCGTCGGCGGCCAACTCGCCGAGGAGGCGGTGGACTTCGGCTTTCGTACCGACGTCGATGCCCCGGGTCGGTTCGTCGACGATCAGCACCTTCGGTCCGGTCGCCAGCCACTTGGCGAGGACCACCTTCTGCTGGTTGCCGCCGGAGAGCGTGTTGACGGTGTCGGCGATCCGGGCGTACTTCACCTGGAGCTTCACCGCCCAGTCGAGGGAGCGGCTGCGCTCGGCGCCCCGGTCCATCAGGCCGGCCCTGACGGTCGTCCGCAGTCCGGTCAGGCCGATGTTGCGCTCGATGGACATGTCCATCACCAGGCCCTGGGCGCGCCGGTCCTCGGGGACGAGGGCGAGCCCGGCGGCCATCGCCGTGGAGGGGGCGCCGTTGGTGAGCTTGCGGCCCCGCACCTCCACCTCCCCCGCGTCCCAGCGGTCGACGCCGAACACGGCCCGCGCGACCTCGGTGCGGCCGGCGCCGACCAGTCCGGCGAGGCCGACGATCTCCCCGGAGCGCACCTCGAAGGAGACGTCGGTGAAGACGCCCTCCCGGGTCAACCGGCGTACGGAGAGAAGGACTTCACCCGTCGGTACGTCCTGTTTGGGGTACAGCTCGTCCAGGTCGCGGCCGACCATCCGGCGGACGAGGTCGTCTTCGGTCATGCCGTCGACGGGCTCGCTGGCGATCCAGGCGCCGTCCCGGAGCGTGGTGACCCGCCGGCAGATCTGGAAGATCTCCTCGAGCCGGTGCGAGATGAACAGCACGGCGGCGCCCTGGTCGCGCAGGGTGCGGACGACACCGAAGAGGCGGGCGACCTCGCTGCCGGTGAGGGCCGCCGTCGGCTCGTCCATGATCAGGACCCGGGCGTCGAAGGAGAGCGCCTTGGCGATCTCCACGATCTGCTGGTCCGCGATGGACAGGCCGCGGGCCGGGCGGTCGGGGTCGAGAGCGACGCCGAGCCGTTTCATCAGGGCGGCCGTGGCCGCGCGGGTGGCCTTGTGGTCGATCCGGCCCAGCGTCCGCCGGGGCTGCCGGCCCATGAAGATGTTCTCGGCGATCGACAGGTCGGGGAAGAGCGTGGGTTCCTGGTAGATCACGGCGATTCCGGCGTCGCGGGCGTCGCCGGGGCCGTGGAAGACGACGGGCTCGCCGTCGAGCAGCACCTGACCGGCGTCCGGTCGGTGCACCCCGGCGAGGGTCTTGATCAGCGTCGACTTGCCCGCGCCGTTCTCCCCGGCGAGGGCGTGCACCTCGCCGGGGAACAGCTCCAGGGAGACGTCCCGCAGGGCGCGGACGGCACCGAAGGACTTGGAGACGTCCTTCAGCGCCAGCACCGGGGCCGGTCCCGTGTCGGACGGGTGGGTCATGGGGGCTCCTCGACGACACCGGCGAGACGGTCGGCCCCGGCTCCACGGCGTCGTGAAAGGTTTCAACTGGATTGCCGGGACCGTAGGCACCACGGGCATGTCACGTCAATGGGTCCGTATCGAAAAAATTTCGATAGCCTAAGGTCACGACGGAGTCACGGAGAACCAGGTTGGCCGGAGTGCTTGACACCCCTTCGGGGGGCTCATACTTTGCCGTTCTGAATCGTTTCACCGTTCATACCCCAGGAGCCCCGAAGTGACCGACCTCGCCGCGGTGAAGGCCGCGCTGAAGACCCAGGCCGTCGAGACGCCGTCGTGGGCGTACGGAAACTCGGGGACCCGTTTCAAGGTGTTCGCCCAGCAGGGCGTGCCACGCTCGGCGAAGGAGAAGCTGGACGACGCGGCACAGGTCCACGCGGTGACCGGGGTCGCTCCGACGGTGGCGTTGCACATCCCCTGGGACAAGGTGGACGACTACGCGGACCTGGCCGGGCACGCCGAGAAGCAGGGGCTGAAGCTGGGGGCGATCAACTCCAACACCTTCCAGGACGACGACTACAAGCTGGGCAGCATCTGCCATCCGGACGCGGCGGTGCGCCGCAAGGCCGTCGGCCATCTGCTGGAGTGCGTCGACATCATGGACGCGACGGGCTCCCGCGACCTGAAGCTGTGGTTCGCGGACGGCACCAACTACCCCGGGCAGGACGACATCCGGGCCCGCCAGGACCGGCTCGCGGAAGGGCTGGCCGAGGTGTACGCGCGGCTGGGCGAAGGTCAGCGGATGCTGCTGGAGTACAAGCTGTTCGAGCCGTCCTTCTACACGACCGACGTACCGGACTGGGGCACGGCCTACGCCCACTGCCTGAAGCTGGGGCCGCAGGCGCAGGTCGTGGTCGACACCGGGCATCACGCGCCGGGTACCAACATCGAGTTCATCGTCGCCACACTGCTGCGCGAGGGGAAGCTCGGGGGCTTCGACTTCAACTCGCGGTTCTACGCGGACGACGACCTCATGGTGGGAGCCGCGGATCCGTTCCAGCTGTTCCGGATCATGTGCGAGGTCGTGGGCGGGGGCGGGTTCACCTCCGAGGTGGCCTTCATGCTCGATCAGTGTCACAACATCGAGGCGAAGATCCCGGCGATCATCCGGTCGGTGATGAACGTGCAGGAGGCCACGGCGAAGGCGTTGCTGGTGGACCGGGGGGCGTTGGCCGACGCGCAGGCCGCGGGGGACGTGCTCGGTGCGAATGCCGTGCTGATGGATGCATATGACACGGATGTGCGGCCGTTGCTGCGGGAGGTGCGGGCCGAGATGGGCTTGGACCCCGACCCTCTCGCGGCGTACCGCCGGTCCGGGTGGGCCGAGACGATCGTTGCCGAACGTGTTGGTGGGGAACAGGCGGGGTGGGGGGCGTGAGCGTCAAGCGGAATCTGTGAGTCGCGGACTGCGGGTCCGTCGTGGCTGGTCGCGCCTACGCGGCGGAGCCGCACATCGATACAGCCCCGCGCCCCTGGGGAAATGCAGTCACGCTCTTTCGAGAAGTAAGGAATCTCCCATGCCCGCCCATCCCTCCGCCGCCTCCCTCCTCGACCGTTCCCATCGGCTCGGCGCCGATGCCCGTAACACCAACTACGCCGGCGGGAACGCCTCCGCCAAGGGCGCTGCCACCGATCCCGTCACCGGGGGCGATGTCGAGCTGATGTGGGTGAAGGGGTCCGGTGGGGACCTTGGCACCCTCACCGAATCCGGGCTCGCCGTGCTGCGGCTCGACCGGCTCCGGGCGCTCGCCGGTGTCTATCGGGGCGTCGAGCGCGAGGACGAGATGGTCGGTGCCTTCGACTACTGCCTGCACGGCAGGGGCGGGGCCGCTCCCTCCATCGACACCGCCATGCACGGGCTGGTCGACGCCCCGCATGTCGATCATCTGCACCCGGACTCCGGGATCGCGCTGGCCTGTGCCGCCGACGGGGAGAAGCTGACCGCCGAATGTTTCGGGGACTCGGTGGTGTGGGTGCCGTGGCGGCGGCCCGGGTTCCAGCTGGGGCTGGACATCGCGGCCGTGCAGGCCGCCAACCCGCAGGCCGTCGGGTGCGTCCTCGGCGGGCACGGGATCACCGCCTGGGGCGACACCTCCGAGGAGTGTGAACGCAACTCGCTCCACATCATCCGCACCGCCGAGGCCTTCCTCGCCGAGCGCGGCAGGGCGGAGCCCTTCGGGCCCGTCGTCGCGGGGTACGGCACGCTGCCGGAGGCCGAGCGGCGGGAACGGGCCGCCTCGCTCGCGCCGTATGTACGGGCCCTCGCCTCCCAGGACAAGGCCCAGGTCGGGCACTTCACCGACACCGAGGTCGTCCTCGACTTCCTGGCCCGGGCCGAGCATCCGCGGCTAGCGGCGCTGGGGACGTCATGCCCGGACCACTTCCTGCGGACCAAGGTACGGCCGCTGGTCCTTGACCTGCCGCCGGCCGCGCCCCTCGACGACGTCATCGCCCGGCTCAAGGAGCTGCACGCCGCGTACCGCGAGGAGTACGCCGCCTACTACCGGCGGCACGCCCTGCCCGACTCCCCCGCCATGCGGGGCGCGGACCCGGCGATCGTACTGGTGCCCGGCGTCGGCATGTTCAGCTTCGGGAAGGACAAGCAGACGGCCCGGGTCGCGGGCGAGTTCTATGTCAACGCGATCAATGTGATGCGCGGCGCCGAGGCCGTGTCGGCGTACGCGCCGATCGAGGAGTCGGAGAAGTTCCGGATCGAGTACTGGGCGCTGGAGGAGGCCAAGCTCCAGCGGATGCCGAGGCCGAAGGCCCTGGCGACCCGGGTGGCGCTGGTGACGGGGGCCGGCAGCGGGATCGGGAAGGCGATCGCACACCGGCTCGCCGCCGAGGGGGCCTGTGTCGTCGTGGCCGACCTCAACGCCGAGGGTGCCGCCGCCGTCGCGGAGGAGCTCGGCGGGCCCGACAGGGCCGTGGCCGTCACCGTCGACGTGACGGACGAGGAGCAGATCGCCGCCGCCTTCCGGGCCGCCGTGCTGGCCTTCGGCGGGGTCGACCTCGTCGTCAACAACGCCGGGATCTCCATCTCCAAGCCCCTGCTGGAGACTTCGGCCAAGGACTGGGACCTCCAGCACGACATCATGGCCCGCGGCTCCTTCCTGGTGTCGCGGGAGGCGGCCCGGGTGATGATCGCCCAGGGGCTCGGCGGTGACATCGTCTATATCGCCTCCAAGAACGCCGTGTTCGCCGGGCCCAACAACATCGCCTACTCGGCCACCAAAGCCGACCAGGCTCACCAAGTGCGGCTGCTGGCAGCCGAGTTGGGTGAGCACGGGATCCGGGTCAACGGGGTGAACCCGGACGGTGTGGTGCGCGGGTCCGGGATCTTCGCCGGCGGGTGGGGGGCGCAGCGGGCCGCCGTGTACGGGGTGGAGGAGTCGAAGCTGGGCGAGTTCTACGCGCAGCGGACCATCCTCAAGCGCGAGGTGCTGCCCGAGCATGTGGCGAACGCCGTGTTCGCGCTGACGGGCGGGGAGCTCACCCACACCACCGGGCTGCATGTACCCGTGGACGCGGGTGTGGCGGCCGCGTTCCTGCGATGACCGGTTCCAGGTCCTATGCCGCGGTCGACCTCGGCGCGTCCAGTGGGCGCGTCATGGTCGGCCGCGTCGGGCCCGACTCGCTGGAGCTGACCGAGGCACACCGGTTCGCGAACCGGCCGGTGCGGGTGCCGGAGGGGCTGCGCTGGGACGTACTCGCCCTGTACACCGGGGTGTTGGAGGGACTGCGGGCAGCGGGCCGGGTGGACTCCGTCGGGCTCGACAGCTGGGCCGTGGACTACGGGCTGCTGGACGCCGACGGGGCACTGCTCGGCAACCCGGTGCACTACCGGGACGCCCGCACGGAGGGGATCGCCGAGAAGGTGTGGGCGACCCTGCCGGCGGCGGAGCTGTACGCCCGCACCGGGCTCCAGTACGCGCCCTTCAACACCCTCTACCAGCTGGTGGCGGCACGTTCGAGCGCCCAGTACGCCCATGCCGAGCGGCTGTTGCTCATCCCCGACCTGCTGTCGTACTGGCTGACCGGCGAGCAGGGCACCGAGCTGACCAATGCCTCCACCACCCAGCTGATCGATCCCCGGACGCGCGACTGGTCGTACGAGGTGGCGGACCGAGTGGGGATCGACCTCGGGTTGTTCGCGCCGCTGCGGCGGCCCGGGGACAAGGCCGGGGTGTTGCGGCCCGAGGTCCTTGAGGAGACCGGGCTGGCCGGGCCGGTGCCGGTGACCGCCGTCGGCTCGCACGACACCGCGTCGGCGGTGGCCGCCGTACCTGCGGTCGGTGAGCGGTTCGCCTACATCTGCACCGGCACCTGGTCGCTGGCCGGGCTCGAACTGGCCGCGCCCGTGCTGACCGAGGAGAGCCGGGCCGCCAACTTCACCAATGAGCTGGGGCTGGACGGCACGGTCCGGTATCTGCGCAACATCATGGGGTTGTGGCTGCTCCAGGAGTCCGTACGGGCCTGGGGCGACCCGGATCTGGACAGGCTGCTGCGGGAGGCGGCCACCGTGCCGGCGCTGCGCTCGGTGGTGGACGCGGGGGACCCGGAGTTCCTGGCCCCCGGCCGGATGCCGGAGCGGATCGCCGAGGCGTGCCGGGCGTCCGGGCAGCCGGTGCCGCGGACTCCCGGCGAGGTCACCCGGTGCATTCTCGACTCCCTGGCGCTCGCCCACCGGCGGGCCGTCACCGACGCGCAGCGACTCGCCGATCACCCGGTGGACTCGGTGCACGTGGTGGGCGGGGGCACCCGCAACGCGCTGCTCTGCCAGCTCACCGCCGACGCCTGCGGGCTGCCTGTGGTGGCGGGTCCGACGGAGGCGGCGGCCCTCGGGAACGTGCTGGTCCAGGCCCGTGCGCACGGTCTCGTCGGTGACCTCGCCGACATACGGCGGCTGGTCACCCGCACCCAGCCGCTCACCCGGTACGCGCCGCGCGGCGACACCGCCCGCTGGGCGGCGGCCGAGGCCCGACTCGCCACGCGGTGAACCGGGGCTCCCGCCGACCGCACCGGCCCATTACTCCCCCACTACGCTAACGCGTGCGAGGGTACCCCCAGCACTCATCCGATGATCGACCCCGAGGAGCCGCGATGCGTGTCGCCCTGTTCCTGACCTGTGTCAACGACACGCTCTATCCGGACACGGGCCGTGCCGTGGTGAAACTCCTGACCAGGCTGGGCGTCGAGGTCGACTTCCCGATGGCCCAGACCTGTTGCGGGCAGGCCCACTACAACACCGGGTACCGCCATGAGACGGAACCGCTGGCCCGGCATTTCTCCGATGTCTTCGGGGAGTACGAGGCGATCGTGACACCGTCCGGGTCGTGCGGGGCGATGGTGCGGGAGCTGTATCCGAGGATGGGTGAGCGGGCCAGGGCGGAGGGACGCGGGAGCGGTCTCGCGATCGCACTGGCACCGGTGGTGCCGAAGACGTACGAGCTGACCGAGTTCCTGGTGGACATGCTCGGGGTGACGGACGTGGGGGCCTACTACCCGCACAAGGTGACCTATCACCCGACCTGTCACGGGCTGCGCAGTCTGGGGCTCGGCGAGCGGCCGCGCCGACTGCTCCAGGCCGTGAAGGGACTGGAGTTGGTGGAGCTGCCGGGGGCGGAGGAGTGCTGCGGGTTCGGGGGGACGTTCGCGGTCAAGAACGCCGACGTCTCGGCGGCGATGGGGGCCGACAAGGTGCGCAACGCCGAGTCGACGGGCGCGGAGGTGCTGTGCGCGGCCGACAACTCCTGCCTCATGCACATCGGCGGCACCATGACCCGGCTCGGCACCGGCATGCGTCCGGTGCACATCGCGGAGATCCTGGCGAGCACGGAGGAGGAGCCGACCGTATGAGCGGTACCTATGTGGGGATGCCGGCCTTTCCGAAGGCCGCGCACGAGGCCGTCAACAACCCGACGCTGCGCGGGAATCTGCGCCACGCCACGCACACCATCCGCGCCAAGCGGGCCAAGGCGGTCGCCGAGGTGTCCGACTGGGCCGCGCTGCGCGAGGCCGGCAAACAGATCAAGGACCATACGCTCCGTCATCTCGACCGCTACCTCGTCCAGTTGGAGGAGGCGGTGACGAGGGCGGGCGGTACGGTCCACTGGGCCGCCGACGCCGACGAGGCGAACCGGATCGTCACCGAACTGGTCAAGGAGACCGGCGAGTCGGAGGTCGTCAAGGTCAAGTCGATGGCCACCCAGGAGATCGGGCTGAACGAGGCCCTGGAGGCCGAGGGCATCCGGGCCTACGAGACCGATCTCGCCGAGCTGATCGTGCAGTTGGGCAAGGACCGGCCCTCGCACATCCTGGTCCCGGCGATCCACCGGAACCGGGGGGAGATCCGGGACATCTTCCGGCGCGAGATGGGTGAGTGGGGGCGCCCCGCGCCCGAGGGCCTCACCGACACCCCGGCCGAACTCGCCGAGGCGGCCCGGCTCCACCTCCGCGAGAAGTTCCTGCGCGCCAAGGTCGGCATCTCCGGCGCCAACTTCATGGTCGCCGAGACCGGCACCCTGGTCGTGGTCGAGTCCGAGGGCAACGGGCGGATGTGCCTCACCCTGCCCGAGACGCTGATCTCGGTCGTCGGCATCGAGAAGATCGTGCCGACCTGGCGGGACCTGGAGGTCTTCCTGCAGACCCTGCCCCGCTCGTCGACCGCCGAGCGGATGAACCCGTACACCTCGATGTGGACCGGCACCACCGACGGGGACGGCCCCCGGACCTTCCACCTGGTGCTCCTCGACAACGGCCGCACCGACACCCTGGCCGACGAGGTCGGCCGCCAGGCGCTGCGCTGCATCCGCTGCTCGGCCTGCCTCAACGTCTGCCCGGTGTACGAGCGGGCGGGCGGGCACGCCTACGGCTCGGTCTACCCGGGCCCGATCGGCGCGATCCTCAGCCCGCAGCTGCGGGGGACGGCGAGCGAGATCGACGCCTCGCTGCCGTACGCCTCGTCACTGTGCGGGGCCTGTTACGAGGTGTGCCCGGTCGCCATCGACATCCCCGAGGTGCTGGTGCATCTGCGGGAGCGGGTCGTGGAGGGCGGCGAGGCGGTCCGGAACGGCAACAAGGTGCTGCTCAAGCCCGCCAAGGGGCATGCGGCCGAGCGGGCGGCGATGCGTGCGGCCCGCTGGGCGTTCTCCCACCCGGGCGCCCTGCGCACCGGCCAGCGGCTCGCCTCCCGCAGCCGCCGCTTCCATCCCCGTACGCTGCCGGGTCCGGGCAGGGCCTGGAGCGAGACCCGGGACCTGCCGGCCGTACCGGCGGAGCCGTTCCGGGACTGGTGGCAGCGGACCAACGGCGGAAAGGGCGGTGCGAAGTGAGCAGCAGGGAGCGGATCCTGGGCCGGGTGAGGCGCGCGCTGGCCGAGGTGCCGGGCGAGGACGCGCCGCTCGAGCGGGCGTATCTGCGCGAGCACGGTGAGCGGAGCGTCGCGGAGACGGTGGAGCTGCTCGCCGAGAACCTGGCGGACTACCGGGCGCTCGTACATCGGTGCGCGGAGAGCGAACTGGCCGCCCTGATCGGCCGGTTGGTCGCCGAGCGTGCGGCCGGGACGGTGCTCGTACCGGCGGGGCTGGACCCGGAGTGGCTCTCGGCGGCCGATGCCGAGGTGTTCCCGGATCGCGCCGAGAGCACGCCGCACCAGCTCGATGGGGTCGGCAGTGTGGCCACCGGGTGTGCGGTGGCGATCGCCGAGACCGGGACGATCGTGCTGGACGGCGGCCCGGACCAGGGCCGCCGCCGCATCACGCTCGTCCCGGACCATCACATCTGTGTCGTCCGGGTGCCGGACCAGGTCGTCTCCTCCGTGCCGCAGGCCCTCGAACGCCTCGACCCGGCGCGCCCGCTGACCTGGATCTCCGGGCCGTCCGCGACCAGCGACATCGAGCTGGACCGGGTCGAAGGGGTGCATGGTCCGCGCACCCTGGAGGTGGTGCTGGTCAGCGCCGACCGGCCGAGCGCCGAGGTCACCTCGTAGGTGTGCCGCCGCTTCGACGCGCGGGCCGTAAGGGGCGCGGCTAGCGTGAGGGAATGATCCGGTTCGAGCAGGTCACCAAGCGGTATCCGGACGGCACGACCGCCGTGGACGGCCTCTCCTTCGAGGTGGCGGAGGGTGAACTCGTCACGCTGGTGGGCCCGTCCGGATGCGGCAAGACGACGACGATGATGATGGTCAACCGGCTCATCGAACCGACCTCCGGCCGGATCCTCGTCGACGGCGAGGACATCGCCCAGGTCGACCCCGTGCACCTGCGCCGCCGGATCGGCTATGTCATCCAGCAGGTGGGCCTGTTCCCGCACCGCACGGTCCTCGACAACACCGCGACCGTCCCGGCCCTGCTCGGCTGGAAACGGGCCAGGGCCCGCAAACGCGCCGCCGAACTGCTCGACCTGGTGGGCCTGGACCCGAAGACGTTCGGTCCGCGCTACCCGGACCAGCTCTCGGGCGGCCAGCGGCAGCGGGTCGGCGTGGCCCGCGCGCTCGCCGCCGATCCCCCTGTGCTGCTGATGGACGAGCCGTTCGGCGCGGTCGACCCGGTGGTGCGGGAGCAGTTGCAGGACGAGTTCCTCCGGATGCAGGCCGCCGTGCGCAAGACGGTGCTGCTGGTCACCCACGACATCGAGGAGGCGGTGCGGCTCGGCGACCGGATCGCGGTGTACGGGCAGGGACGCATCGAGCAGTACGACACGCCGGGTGCGGTGCTGGGGACGCCCGCCACGTCGTATGTCGCCGAGTTCGTGGGCGCGGACCGCGGGCTGAAGCGGCTGTCGGTGACCGAGATCCAGCCCGACGACCTGGAACAGCCGCCGGTCGCCCGCCCGGCCGAGTCCGCCGAGAGCGCGGCCGCACGGCTGCGGGCGGAGGGCGCCCGCTGGGCGGTGGTCCTGGACCCGGACGGCGACCTGCACGGCTGGGTGGGCCGGGACGAGTTGGCGGCCGGCGGCACCGTCGGCGACCTGGCGCACCGGATGACCGCGTGGGTGCCGGTCGGCGCCCCGCTGAAGCAGGCGTTCGGGGTGATGCTCCAGCACGACGCGGGGTGGGTCGCGGTCCTCGACGGCTCGCGCTTCCTCGGCGTGCTCACCCCGGCCAAGCTGCACGAGGCACTGCGCCGCTCGGTGGACGCGGGACGCGCGCGGCGTCTCCCGAGGCCAGGTGCCGTTCGACTCGGTCTCCGACGCCTGACGGGCGGGGTGCCGGCCGGTGTTCGTCAGCTGTACGTCATCGGGCAGCCGCGGCGCAGTGAGTGCTGCGCGGCCCGCAGGTACAGCGCAACGTAGAAGGCCGCGTCCAGGTCCTTCCCCCACGGGCCGGGGCGGGCGGCGGCGGCTTCCTCGGCCGGGCCTTCCAGGAACCACATCGTCAGATCGAGGTTGTCGCAGGCCTCCGGTATCGCGTCCACGGGAAGCCGGATCGCCGCCGCCAGCCGCTCCGCGAGGGCGAGCACCTCGGGAGCGCCGGCGATCACCGTCTCGTCGGTGTAGGCGGACTCGAGGGGCAGCCGGATCTCCCCGTCGAGGGAGACCGGCACCAGCACCGACCAGTCCAGCAGCACCTCCACTTCTCCCGGGGCCAGTTGTTCCCGGCACAGCGCGCCGAACCCGTCCATGGAGGGCACCAGCTTCTCCTCGAACGACTGCCCCGAGCCGCGCACCAGACCTGCTGCCTCGGGCACGGACTCGTACGGCGCGAGCCCGCGCCGCCGCAACTCCTCGTTCAGGGCCGAGGCGACGGCGCCCTTGCCGCCCTCTTCCGCGTCCTCGAACCACTCCTGCGCGGCGACACTCACCAGATAGATCCCCATGCCCCGGAACGTACCGCCCGCCACTGACAACGGGCACCGAACCTCACTTCACCAGGCCCTTGTCCCGCAAGTACGTGCGCGCCACGTCCTGGGCCAGCCGTCGCCAGCTGTCGACCTGCTGGTTCATGGCGGCCAGGTCGGCCGTCGTCAGGACGTCGTTGAGCTCACCGAGCGACTTGGTGACCCGGTCGCTGCCCGCCCGTGCCCGGTTGACGACCGGGACGACGTAGTCGGCGTTCTGCAGATGCTTGTCGTCGGCGAGCAGGACCAGGCCGAACTGGTCGAGGGTCGCGTCCGTGGTGGTGGTCAGCACCATCTGGTCCTGCCCGCTCTGCACGGCCCGCTTGGCCTGGGTGGTACCGACCCCCTTGGGATCGACGCCGGTGATGTCGATGCCGTAGACCTTCTTCAACCCCGGTTCGCAGTAGGGCCGTTGCACGCACTCGTCACCCGCCGCGAGCCGCACCTTCAGCCCCGAGGCGCCCAGGTCGCTGAGCGTCCTGAGGTGGTGCTGCCGGGCGTAGGCGGCGGTGACCGCGAAGGCGTTCTGGTCCACCGCCCGCCCTGGATCCAGGACCGTGAGGCCGCGCGGTGTGGCCAGACGGCGCAGCGCCTTCATCGTGGTGGCGAGGTCGGGCGACCCCACGGGCGGTGCGTCGGGGCCGTTGGCCTTGGCGTTGAGCCAGTCGGCGAAGGTGGCCGCGTACTCGGGGACGGCGTCGATCTGCCCGGATTCCAGGGCGGGTTCGTAGATCTCCCGGTTGGCCACGGTGATGAGGGAGGTCCGGTAGCCGGCCTGGTTCAGCAGCTGCGCGTACATCTGGGCGAGCAGGTCGCTCTCGGTGAATCCGGCGGATCCGATGGTCAGCTGCCGGCTGTCGCCCGGGGGCGCGGTGACCTCGCCGCGGTTCTCCAGGGAGGGGCCGGTGGTGCAGGCGGTGAGGGTGACCAGCAGCGCGGCCGGTACCGCCGTACGGCACCTCACCGCGAGCCCCGCACCCAGAACGGGGCGAGCCGCTCGGCGACCTCGAAGACGCCCTCGACGATCAGCGCGAAGACGGCGACCAGGATCGCCCCGGCGACCACCTGGGGAGTGCTGGCCAGATTGAATCCGGCGGTGATGATCCGCCCCAGCCCTCCCCCGCCCGCCAGCGCGGCGATGGTGGCCGTGGCCACGAGCTGGACGGCGGCGATCCGCACCCCGTTGAGGACCAAGGGGAGCGAAAGGGGCAGTTCCACGTGAAACAGCATCTGTCGCCCGGTCATCCCCATGCCGCGCGCCGCCTGCACGATGCTCCGGTCGACCTCACGCATCCCGACGTAGGTGTTGGTGAGCAGCGGCGGTACCGCGAACAGCACCAGGGCCACCACCGTGGGGCCCTGGCCCCACCGGCCGATCGGGGTGAGGAGCAGCAGGACCAGGACGGCGAAGGTGGGGACTGCACGGCCCACGTTGGAGATGTTCACGGCGAGTGCACCTCCCCTGCCGAGGTGGCCGAGGATCAGCGCGACCGGCAGGGCGATGGCACAGCTGACGAGAAGGCAGACGACGGTGAGGACGAGGTGCTGGAGCAGCCGGTGCCCGATCCCGTCGTCGCCCGCCCAGTGCGCGGCGTCGGCGAGCCAGTCCCAGGCGTCGGCGAGCGTCGTCATGCGCGGGCCGCCCGGGTCCACGGGGTGAGCAACCGCTGGGCACCGAGCAGCAGCAGGTCGGCGGCCACGGCGATCAGCACGCACAGCACGGAGGCGGTGAGCACCTGGGCCTTGAAGTAGGTGTTCATCCCGGCGTAGATCAGGTTGCCGAGCCCGCCGAAGCCGACGATCGCGCCGACGGTGACCAGAGAGACCGCCGAGACGGTGGCGATGCGCAGTCCGGCCATCGCGGCGGGCAGGGCGAGCGGCAGTTCGACGGTGAGCAGGAGGCGGATCGGGCCGTACCCCATGCCGCGAGCGGCCTGCCGGGTCTCCTCAGGGACGGCACGCAGGCCCGCGAGGATGTTCCGGACGAGCAGGGTGAGCGAGTAGAGCACCAGGCCGGCGACGACGAGGGTGGCGGAGAGGCCGTAGACCGGCAGGAGCAGGGAGAACATCGCCAAGGAGGGGATGGTGTAGAGGATCGTCGTGACGCCGAGGACGGGCCCGGCCGA
Organism: Streptomyces sp. NPDC048417; assembly: GCF_040651615.1. Taxonomy (NCBI): domain Bacteria; kingdom Bacillati; phylum Actinomycetota; class Actinomycetes; order Kitasatosporales; family Streptomycetaceae; genus Streptomyces; species Streptomyces sp. NPDC048417. The sequence goes on from NZ_JBEZKI010000020.1 coordinate 45,100, forward strand.
CCAGCGCCAGCGGCGGGCCAGCACGGCCAGCGGAACGGCGATGACGAGCCCGATGAGCACGGAGACCGCGGTGAGCCGGAGGTGCTGGCCGACCGCGTCGAGGAGGATCTGGCGGCGGCTGCTCAGATAGGCGCCGCAGATCCACTCGTTGCGCGCGAGACAGTCGTTCGGGGGCGCGGTCACGCGTCCATTGCATCGGGCGGCCGAGACGCCCGGCGCGTTGGGCTGACCCGTCCGGGTCGGCCAGTGCGCGGCAGGCGACGTCCGCCCTTGCAGGAGCGGCGTCCGGCTCGTTCTCCCGGCGTGCCGGACGGAAGCCCTCGTACGGGATGTACTCGGGCTTTCGCCCGGTGCGGCGAGAGGGCGTGCCGGGCATCGCGACGGGGCGGACGTTGCTGGCGCGGCGCTAGCTCATCCCCGCCGCGTCCATGAGGGCGTCCGCCGTTCCGGTGGCCAGCCCGTCGTCCAGCCGTTCGATGTGGGCGCCGGCGCGGGCGCTGGCCCCGTCGAAGATCAGCATCAGGCGGCGGGCCAGGACGGCCGGATCCGTCGCGCCGCCCTGTCCGGCCTGCTCCCGGAAGAATCCCTCCATCCGGCCCTTGGCGTCGCGGGCCACCACGCTCGCCGGATGCTCGGGGTCCTTCAGCTCGACCAGGACGGCGAGGTACGGGCAACCGAGGTACTCGGGGTTCCCGGAGCTCTTCTCCAGCCGCTCGAAGACGTGCCGGATCCGCTCGCGGGGCGTGGCCGACGCGTCCTCGGCCGGCACGAGCTGGGCCTCGTACCAGGACCTGCGGCGCTCCAGGCTGGCGGCCAGCATCTCGTCCTTGCTGTCGAAGAGCTGGTACATCGACCGCTTCGACACCCCGGCCGACCTGCACAGCGCCTCGACGCCGACGGAGACGCCGTCGCGGTAGAAGAGCTCGCCGGCGGCTTCGAGCAGCCGGTCGCGGGGGGACGCCTTGTCGGTGGCGGGGTCGGTGGTGGCCATAGGGCCGAGGTTACCTCTCGGCAGCACATTCGGAAACCGATCGGTATACAGGGTGGCAGGCTCGCTGAACAAGCGCTTAGATAGGAAGGTCAGCTGCACACCGCTCAGCCGGAGGCCCCGTTGTTCACTTCCGTCGACGACGTCTCCGCCCGCCTCGCGGAGACCGGCTACCTCGCCTCCCCCGCCGTCGCCACCACCGTCTTCCTGGCCGACCGGCTCGGCAAACCCCTCCTCGTCGAGGGTCCCGCCGGGGTCGGCAAGACCGAGCTGGCGAAGGCCGTCGCCGAGGTCGCCGGCGCCCGGCTGGTACGGCTGCAGTGCTACGAGGGCGTGGACGAGTCCCGGGCGCTGTACGAGTGGAACCACGCCAAGCAGCTGCTGCGCATCAGCGCCGGCCGGGACGAGACCTGGGACGAGGCCCGTACCGACATCTTCAGCGAGGAGTTCCTGCTCCCCCGCCCACTGCTGACCGCGATCCGGGGCGACGACCCGAAGGTGCTGCTGATCGACGAGACCGACAAGGCCGACGTCGAGGTGGAGGGCCTGCTCCTGGAGGTGCTCAGCGACTTCCAGGTGACCGTCCCCGAGCTGGGCACGGTCACCGCGACCCGCCGCCCCTTCGTGGTGCTCACCTCGAACGCGAGCCGCGAGCTGTCCGAGGCACTGCGCCGCCGCTGTCTGTTCCTGCACATCGGGTTCCCGGACGAGGAACTGGAGCGCCGGATCGTACGGCTGAAGGTGCCGGGGCTCGGCGAGGCGCTCACCGAGTCCGTGGTCCGGGTGGTCGGGGCGCTGCGGGCGATGGACCTGCGCAAGGTGCCGTCGGTGGCCGAGACCATCGACTGGGCGCGCACCCTGCTGGCACTGGGCGCCGGCACTCTGGACGAGCAAGTCGTACGGGATTCCCTGGGCGTGATCCTCAAGCACCAGGACGACATCCAGAAGGCGGCCGCCAAGCTGGACCTGGACGCGCTGTGAGCGCAGCGGCACCCGCCCCGGGCGACCTCGCCGACCGGCTCACCGGTCTGGTGGGGGCGCTGCGGGCGCACGGGCTGCGGGTCGGCACCGGGGAGACCGTGGACGCGGGCCGGGCGGTGGCGGCGCTGGGCCTGGCGGACCGGGAGCTGCTGCGCGAGGGGCTGGCCGCGACCCTGCTGCACGGCAGTGGCCAACGGGCCGTGTTCGACCAGGTCTTCGACCTCTACTTCCCGCGCGGGGTGGGCGGGCCCGGCACCGAGTACGCCGACCGGGACGAGTTGCGGGAGCGGCTCGCGGCCGCACTGGCCGACGACGACGCCGTGCTGCTGCGGCAGTTGGCGGCGCAGGCGGTGGACGGCATGGGCGGGTACGGGAGTTCGCCGGGCTCGGACGGCTGGTCGTCGTACCAGACACTGGACCGGCTGCGGCCGCAGACGCTGCTGGCGCGGGTGCGGGCGGACGTCCGGGCGCGGGGCACGGACCCGGGGTTCACGGACAGGCTGCTGGACGACGAGATCCGGCGGCGGATCGAGGCGTTCCGGGGCATGGTCGCGGCGGAGGCCCGGCGCCGGGTGGCCGAGCGGCGCGGGCGGGACGAGATCGCCCGGCGGGCGGTGGCGCCGAGCGCCGACCGGGTGGACTTCCTGTTCGCCGGGCGGGATCAACTCACCGAACTGCGCAGGGCCGTTCAGCCGCTGGCCCGCAAGCTGGCGACGCGGCTGGCCGCGCGCCGCCGGCGGGCCGCGCGGGGCACCATCGATCTGCGCCGCACGCTGCGCGGTTCGCTGTCCACGGGCGGGGTGCCGATGCGGCCGGTGCTGCGCCGGCGCCGGCCGGTCCGGCCCGAACTGGTGCTGCTGTGCGATGTGTCGGGCTCGGTGTCGGGGTTCTCGGACTTCACGATGCTGCTGGTGCAGGCGTTGCACGACCAGTTCAGCAAGGTCCGGGTGTTCGCCTTCGTCAACCGGATCGACGAGGTGACCGGCCTGCTCGAACACGGCCGGGCCGACCCGGAGGGGCTCGGCGCCCGGATCCGCACCGAGGCGACGCTCACCGGCTGGCACGGCAGCAGCGACTACGGGGTGTCGCTGGGCGAGTTCGCGGAGCGGTACGGCGCGGCGGTGGGCCCGCGCAGCACGGTGTTCGTGCTCGGCGATGCCCGCACCAACAACCTCGACCCGAACCTCGCCGCCGTCCGCCGGATCGCCGGGCAGGCGCGCCGCGTCTACTGGTTGAACCCCGAGGCGCGGTCCCTGTGGGGCACGGGCGACTCGGCGGCTCCCGACTACGCGGAACTGGTGGAGATGCACGAGTGCCGTACGGCCCGCCAGCTGAGCGCCCTGATCGCGCGCCTGCTGCCGGTCTGACGCCGGGCCGGGTCACGGCAGCGGGCACCGTCAGGTCCGTTAGATCCCCTCCCCCCCTGTCGAACTAGGGAGTTCACCTGCGCCTTCGTGCGGCCGGCGGACGGGGCGCTGCGCTGGATCAACATGGTCCGGTTCGGCTTCGACCTCGCGATCGCCTGCACCGTCGTCCGCTACGGCGGCGCCGAATTCCCTTACCTGCCGAAGAAGTTGTTCCTGCCCTCGCTGGTGGCACTGCTCGTCCTCGCCTTCCTGGGCATGAACCACGTCTCTCTCGACCCGAACCTCGCCGCCGTCCGCCGGATCGCCGGGCAGGCGCGCCGCGTCTACCTGGTTGAACCCCGAGGCGCGGTCCCTGTGGGGCACGGGCGACTCGGCGGCTCCCGACTACGCGGAACTGGTGGCGGCTCATGTCGGTGGCGAACGAGACGATCGGCATGCCGACGGTGCGGTCCCGCAGCCCGGACCGGATCAGCTGCGCATAGGCGACCGTCCAGAAGACACCGGTGCCGAGCATGGACGCGGACCGCAGCACGTCATGGACAGCCCTCCGCAGCGGATCCGTGGTCCGTCGCCCGCCGTGTCCACTCCGGCACGGCGCCTGCTTCGGACGCAGGGCCGATCGTCAGGTTCGCCGTGGTACCGGCCGGCTCACCCGGCCGGTTCGGCCTCCTCCAGCACGCTCACGGCGGGCGCGGGGACCGGGCGGCCGCGGACGGTCAGGCCGGGCAGGGCCACCAGAAAGGCGACGGCGGCCAGCGCTGCGGCGCCGAGCAGACCGGCGCGGGCCGCGGCCGGGAAGTCACCTTGGGTGGCGAGGAGTTGGCTGAAGTAGAGGGAACTCGCCAAGGCGGTGCCCAGGGAGGTGCCGATCTTCATGCCGGTCTGGTAGACGCCGGCCGCCGTGCTGCCCTCGCGGCGCGGGACCAGTTGCAGGGCGAGGGTCTGGTTGGCCGCGATGACGCACCCGGCACCGCAGCCGGCCACCAGCAGCGGCAGGGCCACCAGCAGGAACATGTTGTCGCCGGGTGCCGACCCGCCCACCACCAGGGCGGTGGCCCCGAGTCCGAGCGCGGTGAGGGCGGTGCCGACGATCACCAACGGGCGCCCGACGCGGTGCACGATGCGGCCGCTGATGACGCCGCAGACCGCGGAACCGACGGTGAACAGCACCGTGCACAGGGATGCCTTGAACGGCGCGTAGTGCATGCCCTGTTGGAGGAACTGGGAGATGACGATGAAGATGCCGGTGAATCCGCCGTAGAGAGCGGCGGCGACCAACGTGCCGACCCAGTAGGCGCGTTCACGGAAGAGATTGATGTCGACCAGGGGCTGGCGGCCCCGGCGCGCTATCCCCATCTCCCACAGCACGAAGACCTCCAGCAGGACGAGTCCGGTCCAAGCCAGCCACCACCCACGGTCCGCCCATGCTCCGCCCCGCAGCAGCGGAAGCATGACCCCCGTGACCGCGAGCCCGAGGATCAGGGCGCCCACCAGGTCCAGGCCGTTGCGCCGTTCGGCACGCCGGCCCTCGGGCAGCAGCCGCACGGCGAACGGCAGGACGGCGAGGTCGAACGGAATGAAGAGGAAGAAGATCCAGCGCCAGCCGTCGGCCGTCCCGAAGCCCTGGAGGACCGCGCCGCCGAGGAGCGGGCCGATCGCGGTGGACAGACTGACGGTGGCACCGTAGTAGCCGAAGGCACGGCCGCGTTCGCGGGGCGGGTACATCTGGTGGAGCAGGCCCACCACTTGGGGCGCGACCAGACCGGCCGCCACGCCACGGGCGAGGCGGCTCGCCACCAGGAAGCCCGCGTCGGGGGCGACCCCGCACAGCACCCCGGTGAGGGTGAACAGCGCCATCCCCACCAGGAGAACCTTCTTGCGACCGAACTCGTCGCCGAGCCGGCCGCTCGGGATCAGCGCCAGTCCGAAGGTCAGGGTGTATCCGGCGATCGACCAGGTCTGCTGCGCCGAGGACATGTCCAGGTGACGCTCCATGGAGGGCAGCGCCACGGTCACGATGCTCACGTCGAGCAGGGTCAGGAAGGCGGCGGCGACGCACACGGCCAGGGCCCAGGCGCGGCGGCGGCCGGTCGGTTCGGCGGGTGCGGGTGCGGGTGCGGGTGCGGGTGCGGGTGTCGTGCTGAGGTCTTCCGGCGTCTTTGCCATGGCGTACCTCTGTTTCCCATCGGCTGTCCGTACAGGGAGTTCGATGCCGTGGGGGCCACCTGGGTGTCCCCCTGGGGAATGCGGCTCGTGGGAGGGGGGAGCTACATCCGATTCCGGTGCTGGCCGGGACCGTCCCTGGTCCCGGCCAGGTGGTGGTCGGTGGCCGTCAGCCGACGTCAGCGACGAGGCCGGCCTTCTGCACACCGTGGACCGCGACGGTCTCGTCGTTGTCGGGCCGGTCACCGCTCACGCCGACCGCGCCGAGCAGCGTGCCGTTCTCGTCCCGGACCAGCGCGCCGCCCTTGGAGGAGGCGATCCGGCCCTCGGAGATCGCCGCGAGGGCGGCGAAGAACGCGGGGTCGCGCTCGGCGTGCCGGGCGCCGGCGGCACCGCCGTGGCCGGTGCCGAGACAGCCCCAGGCTTTGGCGTGGGCGATCTGCGGGCGCAGGATGCCGGCGGTCTCCTCGCGCTTGACGACCAGGGGATGGCCGCCGGGGTCGAGGACGGTGACGGTCAGCGGGCGCAGGCCCAGTTCACGGGCGTGGCTCAGGGCCGCGTCCACGATCTCGGAGGCCTGCTGGAGCGTGAGTGCACTCATGGTTGTGACTCCTCTTGGCTTCTTTTACGGGGGTTGTTACCGGGGCTCTTGCCGCGGCTCTTGTCCGGGTTCTCGTCGGGGCTCTTTCGTGGAGGGGGGATCGTGCTCACCGCCTCGCGGTCGCTGACGCGGCCGGCCGCGTACAGGCCGAGCAGGTTGACGGCGGCGAGAGTGAGGAAGGCGGCCCGGTAGCCGCCGGTACCGGCCCCGGGGACTTTGGCTCCGGCGGTGACCAGGACGCTGGTGGCTACCGCGACCCCGACCGCGCCGCCGAGCCTGCGGCCGACGTTGAACAGGGTCGAGGCGCGCCCCGAGGACGAGTCGGAGACGGTGGCGAAGGACGCGGACTGGGTGCCCACGAAGACCTGGCCGACGGCGAGCCCCATGCCGAACAGCAGGATCACGACCAGCCAGAGGCCTGGGTCCGTCGGCAGCACCAGGCCCAGCACGGCGATGACGGCACTGGTCCCGCCCGCGCCGAGCATCAGATGCCGGCGTGGCCGGAGCCTGCGGTAGAGCACCCGGCCGGCCAGCTGGGAGCCGGTGACCACGCCGACGGCCTCGGGGAAGGTGGTGAGGCCGGCGCCGAGCGCGGTCATGCCCCGCGCGTCCTGGAGATAGAGGGTCAGGGTGAACAGGGTGCCGAGGAACGTCACCGACTCGACGGTCATCACGGTGGTACCGGAGGCGAACAGCCGGTTCCGCAGCAGCCGTACGTCGATCATCGGGGTACGGCTGCGGAGTTCCACGGCGGCCGTCGCCGCGACCAGTACGGAACCGCAGGCGAGGGCGGCGACCACCGCGGCGGTACGCCAGCCCCGCTCGGGCCCGGCCGAGAGACCGTACATCACCAGACCGAGCCCGCAGGCGGCGAGCAGAAACCCACCGAGGTCGAAGCGTTCGGCCGGCCGCGCGGGCCGATCGTGCAGGAACAACGCCCCGAAGGCCACGGCGAAGACCCCGACCGGCACATTGACGTAGAAGATCGCCCGCCAGGAGACCTGGGTGACCAGGATGCCCCCGAGCACCGGGCCCAGCGTCGGGGCGAGGCCGTTGGCGATGCTGAGCACCGCCGAGGTCCGCACCCTCTCCTGCGGCGCGAAGGCGCGCAGCAGCATGGCCATGCCGACGGAGGCGAGCATCCCGCCGCCCGCTCCCTGCACCACCCGGAACACGACGAGCTGGCCGAGGCTCGTCGCGGTACCGCACAGGGCCGAACCGACGGTGAAGACGGCGACGGCGGTGAGCAGGGTCCGCTTCCCGCCGAACCGGTCGCCGAGCCAGCCGGAGGCCGGCACCGAGACGGCGAGACTCACCAGGTACGAGATCGACACGGTGTCGACGGCCGTGGCGGGGACGTTGAAGGCGCGGCCGATGGTGGGCAGGGCGACATTGACGATCGTCATGTCGAGGGTGCTCAGGAACAGCCCGGCCACGTAGACGACACAGACGGCCACCTTGTGGCTGACGCCGCGCCCGCCGTGCCGTGCCGCGTCGGCGGGTTCCGTGGCCGGGGGCGCGCTCATGCGACCGGGGCGGTGCGGCGGAGCAGTTCGTCGAGGACGCCGGTGGCGCTCTCGTCCAGCCCCGGAGCGGGCTCGAACCCGCCCTCCACTGTGAACGACAGCCGTACGAACGGGATGTGCACGGAGCCGGCCACCGGCACCATGCCGAGCGCGGTGACGACCGGCAGCAGCGCCTGTACGGCCCGCGCTCCGGCCGCGACCCCGCCGTAGCCGACGAAGGCGACCGGCTTGCCGGCCCATTCCCTGGCCAGGTAGTCGAGGGCGTTCTTGGTGGCCGCGTTGAAGCTGTGGTTGTACTCCGGCACCACGAACACATAGGCGTCGGCGGCGCTCACGGTCTCACTCCAGCGCCGGGTGTGGTCGTGCTCGTACCGGCCGCGCTGCGGCGGACGCGGCTCGTCCAGCAGCGGCAGTCCGACCTCGGCGAGGTCGACGAGTTCGGTGTCGAAGCCGGGGTGCTTCAGCGCCAGGGCGTGGAACCACTCGGCGACGGCGGGGCCGCGCCGGCCGGGACGCGTGCTGCCGATGATGATCTGCAACCGGGGTCGGTGCATGTCTGACCTTTCGTCGCTCAGTCGTCCAGGACGACCGTGTTCTCGATGACTCCGAGCCCCTCGACCTCGCCCCGGACGACGTCACCGGGCCGTACGGCTCCCTGTCCGGCCGGTGCCCCGGTGGACAGCACATCGCCGGGCGCCAGGGTGAGCGCGGCGGTGAGCCAGGCCAGTTGCTCGGGAACGGGGTGGAACATCTCTGCGGTACTGCCGTCCCGGCGCACCTCGCCGTTGACCCACTGACGGATCCGCAGCGCGTGCGGGTCCGGGATCTCATCGGCGGTGACGAACCAGGGCCCGCAGATGCCGTAGGTGTCGAAGCCCTTGGCACGGTCCATGCGGTGGTTGTCCAGCTCCGCGACGTCGCGCGAGGTGACATCGCAGAAGCCGACGTAACCGGCCACCGCGGCCATGGCGTCGTCCGGGGTGAGGAGACGGGAGCGGGGGCCGATGACGACGGCCAGCTCCATCTCGGAGTCGACCCGCTCGCTGATCACGGGAGACCGCAGCTCGTCGTACGGCCCGGTGAGGGCCCCGCCGGCCTTGAGTCCGCCCCCGGGCCCGCGCCGGGGCGGCGGCTCCTCGCCGGGTGCGAGCCGCCGCCGCAGGTAGTTCCCTCCCATGCACCAGACGGTGCGCGGACGGCCGACGACGGCCCCGAGCCGCTCCGGCTCGTCGGACCACAGACAGTCCTCGTCGAGAACGCCGCTGTCGAGGCACGAGACGACCCAGTCGAACAGCCGTCGCACGATGGTGAGTTGCGGATCCAGCTGGAGCAGTGCGGGAAGGCCGCCGTCCGGTACGACGAGCCGGGACCGAGCGAGAGCGTCCTCCCGATGAACGCCGTCCACTTCCAGCTGCCGCACGAAGGCACCCTGGATGTCGACGAGTTGGCGCGGAACCAGACCGGCGAAACAGAGCCGGTCCCCGAAGGGGGACCGCCGCGAGGCGATTTTCACTGATGGGTGCTTTCTTCCTTGTCCGAGGGCGGTGGAACGCGCGCCCTTCAGGGGCGCGGGGAACTGCGCGACAGAGCCACCCGTAACCGGTCGGCAACCGGCGGCCAACCGATACCCGGACCACCCCGCCGCGGCCTACTTGCCGTCCGCGTCCTTGGGATCCTCGAACCGAATCCCCCCGTCCGTCACCACGGTCACGAACTTGTCCTCGTCCGGCTCCACCGGCAACTGGATCGGCGGCAGCCCGATGACGAACAGCACCAGCTCCTCGGCGGCCACGAACCTCGCCTTCTCGCCGGGGTCCGCCTCCACCGCCCCCAGCCGGCCGACCTCGGTGCCCTCGACCGTGCCCGTCCCGGACAGCACCACGCTCAGCCGCTTGGCGTCGGCGCTCTCGGAGAGCCACTCGGCGCCCGTCTCGACCTTGACGAACTCGACCCAGAACTGCCGCTCTGTGTACGTGCCGATGTGCTTCCGCTTCACCCCCGGCCAGGCCGGCACCGGCAGCCAGTTGAAGTGGTTCGGGTTGCTGATGACGACCCCGTTGTAGCGGGGCTTGGGGAACCGCTGCTCGCGTTGGGCGCGCCGCTCGGCCTGGGCCTCCTTGTTGGCCGGGCCGCGGCCGCGGCCGGCGCCCATGCCGAGCGCCGACGCCCCGCCGAACTGCAGCACCAGCTGGAGTTGCTTGGGATCGGTGAGCTTGTCGTCCTGAGGACCATAGGTCTGGCCCTCGGGGAAGTAGCCGACCTCGCCCTCGCGCAGGATGCCCTGCTCGCCGAGGTTCATGTCGCCGACGAGGGGCAGCCGGATCTGCTCGAAGGTGTGGCAGTGCCGGGGCATGACGAAGTCGCCTTCCTGGCGGCCCAGGATGTAGCGGTAGTTCTCCAGCGGCTTGTCCCGGTCGCCCATGAGCAGGTAGTTGAACGCGACCGTCCCCTTGGGGTGGTCCATCTTGTACGCGTTCGGGTCGAACGGCGCGATCTTCATCGCTGTCCTCCGTTGTGGGGTGTGGTGTGCGCCCGCGGAATGCCGCACGGCCTGGGGGCTCGCGCGGACGGGCGGTGTGTCCGAAGGCGGGCGACCGGTCGACGGGCGGGTCGGCTCAGCCGTGCCGCGCCTCTTCGATGACCTCCGGTCGTCGCTGCCCTCCACGAAACCTTCCTAGTAGGTTTGTGTCAAGGTAGGTGGCGAGCTCTCATTGAGCTCTCATGCACAGCAGCAGTAGGGCGATGAACAATCGCCAAGCGTGGACATTGATCCCGACCTACTAGGTAGGTTAGCCTGGGTACAGAAATCACAGGAGCCCGGGCGCCCTACGTCCGGATCACGCCCGGGAGTGACATGTCCGTGCCCCAGAAGCCCGCGAAGATCTTCCGCGGCCGGGTGGCCGACCAGATCGTCGAGGACCTGCGCACACAGATCCTCAGCGGCACCCTGCCCGACGGCTCACGCCTGCCGTCCGAGCGGGAGCTGGCCGCCTACTACGACGTGAGCGGCCCCACCGTCCGTGAGGCGATCCGGGTACTGACCGCGATGGGCCTGGTCAACACCCGCAACGGCAGCCGGGCGACGGTCACCGCGCAGGGCGACACCATGCTCGCGGTGTCCATCGCCTCCGTGGTGCAGGTCGAGAAGGTCGGCGGCCGAGAGGTCCTCGGCCTGCTCGGCGCCCTCAACGCCTACGCCGCGGAACTCGCCGCCGAGCACGCCACCGACGAGGAGATCGACCGGCTACGGACCGCGGCACAGGCCGTCCCGGCCGCCGAGGGCGTGGAGCGGACCGCTGCGGCCCTGCGCGGCTTCTTCGACACGCTCGCCGGGATCTCGCACAACCCGTTGCTCGCCGCCCTGTGTCGGTTCATCACCGAAATGCAGATCGGCCTCGCCGTACGGCTGTCCGCCGGCGAGGGCCGCGACTTCGGCCGGGTCGCCGGCGCGCTGCACACGGAGCGGATGCGGATCGTGGCCGCGGTCGCCTCCCGGGACCCCCGGCACGCGGCGGCCGTGGTCCGCGACTACCACCGGACGGCCGTCGAGCGGATCGTCGAGGCCCGGGAGACCGACGGGGACTCCGCGCTCTCCGAGGCCGGTCTCACCGAGGCGCTCACCGCCTGGCTGCGGTCGAACGTCACCCTGGGCGGCCAGGTCGCGAGCCCGCGGAGCACCCTGTCGTGACGGCACGGTCCGCTGCGCTCCGCACCGTCCGCGAGGCCGCCTTCGACGTGCTCCGCCGGCACGGCCTGACGACCCTTTTCTCCAACCCCGGCTCGACCGAGGTCTCGGTACTCGCCGACCTCCCCGAGGACCTGGAGTTCGTACTCGCCCTGCACGAGGGGTCGGTGGTCGGCGCGGCCACCGGCTGGGCGCTGGCCCGCGACGAACCCGCGCTGGTCCTGCTGCACACCACCGCCGGGCTCGGAAACGCGGTGGGCGCGCTGGCCACCGCCCGTGTCAACCGGGCGCCCCTGGTCGTCCTGGTCGGCCAGCAGGACCGCCGGCATCTCGCCCAACAACCTTTCCTGACTGGCCGGTTGGAGGGGTTGGCAGGGGACTACCCGGTGCGGGTGGAGTCGCCGGCCCGCGCCCAGGACGTGCCGGGGGCGATCGGCCGGGCCGTGCACGCGGCCCGCGAGTCCCGGGGCCCCGCGCTGGTGCTGGTCCCGATGGACGACTGGGCACAGCCGGCCGAGGATCTGCCGGTGCCCGCCCCGGACGCGGTACGGCGGTCGGCCGCCGCCGATCCGCAGGACGTGGCCGCCGTCGCCCACCTGCTCGCCCGGGCCGCCGACCCCGTCCTGGTCGTGGGTGCGGGCGCGGACAGCGCGGCCACCTGGACCGCGCTCGCGGCTCTGGCCGAACGGCTCGACTGCCCTGTCTGGCAGGAGCCGTTCGGCGCCCGCGCCGGGTTCCCGCAGGACCACCGGCTGTTCGCCGGGCATCTGCCCGCGGACCGTCCCCGGCTGCGCACCACGCTCGCCCCACACGACCTGGTGCTGTGCGTGGGTGCCCCTTTCCTGCGGCAATACCCCTACGAGCCAGGCAAGTTGACCGAGGCCCGGGTGGTCGTGGTCACCGACGACCCGGCGGAGGCCCACCACTCCCCCGCCGAACTGGCCGTCGTCACACCTCTCCCCGACTTCTGCGACCGGCTCGCCCGCCGCACCCCACCGCGCGAGTCCCAGCGGACCGCCTCCCCCCGTCGGCCCGCGCCGACTCCCGACGGCTCGTTGACCCCGGCGCACGTCCTGGCGGCGCTCGCCGACCGGCTGCCCGCGGACACCGTGGTGGTGGAGGAGACCCCGTCCTCACGTCCCGACCTGCACGCCCTGCTCCCCGCCCGCGCCCCGCTCGGCTTCCTCAGCGCCGCGATGGGCGGCCTCGGCTTCGCGCTGCCCGCCGCCGTCGGCATCCGGATGGCCCGCCCCCGGCGCCCTGTCGTCGCCGTCGTCGGCGACGGCTCCTCCCTCTACCAGATCCAGGCGGTGTGGACGGCCGCCCACTACGGCGTCGGAGCGCTCTTCGTGGTGCTCGCCAACGGCCGCTACGCCGTCATGGACAAGCTCGCCGAGCAGCACGGCGGCAAGCCGCCGTGGCCCGCGTTCGATGAAGTCAGCGTCGCCGGACTCGCCGAGTCCCTCGGCTGCCCGGCCCGCCGGATCGGCACCCACGACGACCTGCGCGCGACGCTCGACGAACTCTGCCCCGAACTGGCCCACAGGACCCAGCCATTGGTCCTCGAAGTCGCCGTCACGGCCGACGGCGACTTCCGGACCTGACCGCACCCGCACCCCCCTTCTACGGAGGCCGCCATGTCCCTGCTCGATCCCGCGCTCTGGTCCGGAAAGGCCTCCATAGGCACCTGGACGCCCCCCACAGGCGGCACGGCCCCGGTCGTCGAGCCCGCCACCGGTGACGTCCTCGACGTCATCGGCGTGGCCACCGCCGAGGACGTCCCGGTCGCCGCCGGGCGGGCGGCGCGCGCCCAACCCGCCTGGGCCCGGCTGCCGTACACCGAACGCGCCGCCGTGCTGCGGCGTGCGGGCGACCTGTTCACCGAGCACGCCGAGGAGATCCAGCGGTGGCTCATCCGCGAGGCCGGCAGCATCCCGGGCAAGGCGGCCTTCGAGACGGTGACCGCCGCCCAGGAGTGCTACGAGGCGGCGGCGCTCGTCTCCCGCCCGCTCGGGGAGGTGCTGCCCTCGGCCGAACCGCGGCTGAGTCTCGCGCGCCGGGTACCGGCGGGCGTGGTCGGCGTCATCGCACCGTTCAACGTGCCGCTCGTGCTGGGCATCCGCTCGGTCGCCCCGGCCCTGGCGCTCGGCAACGCCGTGCTGCTCAAGCCGGATCTGCGTACCGCCGTCTCCGGTGGGGTCACGATCATGCGGGTGTTCGAGGAGGCCGGGCTGCCCGAGGACGTGCTGCACCTGCTCCCCGGCGGCGCGGACACGGGCGCTGCGCTGGTGTCGGCCCCGCAGGTGCGGGTGATCTCCTTCACCGGCTCCACCGCCGCAGGCCGCAAGGTCGGCGCGGCCGCCGCCGAGCACCTCAAGCGCGCCCACCTCGAACTGGGCGGCAACTCGGCGCTGATCGTCCTGCCGGACGCGGACCTCGACCGTGCCGCCGCCACCGCCGCCTGGGGTTCGTTCTTCCACCAGGGCCAGGTCTGCATGACCACCGGCCGCCACCTGGTGCACACCTCGATCGCCGACGAATACGTCGAGCGGCTCACGCACAAGGCCGAGCACCTGCCGGTCGGCAACCCGGACAAGGAGGAGGTCGCGCTCGGCCCGGTCATCGACGCGGGCCAGCGGGACAAGATCCATGCCCTGGTCACCGCCAGCGTCGACGGCGGCGCCCGGCTGGCGGCCGGGGGCACCTACCGGGACCTCTTCTACCGGCCCACCGTCCTCACCGATGTCACCGACACCTCACCGGCCTACGCGGAGGAGGTCTTCGGACCGGTGGCCCCGGTACGCACCTTCACCGACCTCGACGAGGCGGTCGCCCTGGCCACCGCCACCCCCTACGGGCTGTCCCTCGGCATTCTCACGTCGGACGTGATGCGCGGCCTCGACCTCGCCGAGCGCATCCCCACCGGCCTGGTCCACATCAACGACCAGACCGTCAACGACGAGGCCGTTGCCCCCTTCGGGGGAGTCGCCTCCTCCGGCACCGGCGCCCGCTTCGGCGGCGCCGCCAACATCGAGGCGTTCACGGAGACCCGCTGGATCACGGCCCGGTCAGCTCAGGCGGCCTACCCGTTCTGACCCGTCTGGACCGTTCTGGACAGATCGGACCGGTTCCGGCGGAACGGCGAGCGCGTCAGCGGGCACCCCGGCGGCCGCCTTCGCACCGGCCGAACCGGCGGACGGGAGCAAGTCGCTCCCGATACCGCCCGCCGGACGGTATCGGCCCGGCGCCGCCCGTCGGTCTCGGGTGGACCGTGGACTACGCCCCGGGATGGGCGAGTTCGATGTCGTGGTCGTGGATGTCGCCGCCGGAGACCAGCACCCCGGCGGCGTGCGGCGGGTAGCCGGTCGCGATGACGGTGTACGGGCCGGTGTCGAGGTCGGAGAAGGCGTACGCGCCGTCGTCCCCGGTGGTGGTCGTGGCGACGACGTTGCCGGCCACGTCCACCAGCGTGACCCGGGCGTCGCCCAGCGGGCCCCCGACGCCGCGTACCGTGCCGCGCACATGGGCGCCCGGTCGCAGCTCGACCTCGATGCGGGAGATGCCGGTGCCGGCGATCTCGACGGGCAGGGCGAGCGGCCGGTGCTTGGGCGAGCTGACGGCGAGGGTCACGGTGCCGGGCACCAGGTCGCCGACCGCGAACTCGCCGAACCCGTCGGTCTGCTGGGTGGCGAGCACGTCCCCGCGCACATCGGTGACGACCACCACGGCCCCGGCGACCGGCGCTCCGCTGTCGGCGGCACGCACCAGTCCGGCCAGACCGCTGGTACCGCTGAGCAGCACGTCGTAGGCGACCGGTTCGGTGCTGACGACCAGGGTGGTGGCCTGCGGCCGGCGGCCGTCGGCGGAGGCTATGAGGACGTACGTCCCCTCGCCGGGCGCCGCCACGGAGTAGCGGCCCTCGGCGTCCGCGACCGCGCGGCCGAGCTGGCGGCCGCCGAGGGAGATCAGGGTGACGGCCGCCCAGCCGACACCGGTTCCGTCGGCGCCGCGCACCCGTCCGTGCACCTGGACGCCGTCGTCGGCGAGGGAGACGGTCACCGGAGCTCCTTGCGCACCCACCGGTGACTCGGGCGCCGGTTCAGGCGTCGCACCGGCCGCCGGGGCCGGCTTGCGGCGCGGGATGAACGCGGCCACCAGCAGTGCGAGGACCGCCGCGCCGGAGCCGACCGCCATGACCACCTTGAAGCCGTTCTCGGAGGGCACGGTGACCCCGCCGAAGACATTCGTCATCTGGGCCAGGATCACCCCGGCGACCGCGCTCGCGGTCGACGTACCGATGGACCGCATCAGGGTGTTGAGGCTGTTCGCGGCGGCCGTCTCGTGCGGGTCGACGGCGCCCATGATGAGCGCGGGCATCGCACCGTAGGCGAAGCCGATACCGGCGCCGACGACGCAGGAGGCCAGCACGAGCTGCCAGACGGCGTCCATCAGCACGATGTTGAGCCCGTACCCGGCGGCCACGATCACCGCGCCGCACATCAGGGTGGTCTTCGGGCCGAAGGTCTTGGAGACGAGGGCCGACACGGGCGCCGTCGCCATCATCACCAGGCCGGTCGGGGCCATCACCAGGCCCGCGTCCAGCAGCGACTTGCCCAGCCCGTAGCCGGTCGCCTGAGGCAACTGCAGGAGCTGCGGAAGCACCAGGGACATCGCGAACATGGAGAACCCGAAGGCGATCGAGGCGAGGTTCGTCACCAGGACCTGACGGCGGGCGGTGGTGCGCAGGTCGACCAGCGGTTCACGGGTGCGCAGCTCGTAGAAGCCCCAGGCGAGCAGGACCACCACGGCCGCCCCGAACAGACCGAGCGTGGTGCGACTGCCCCAACCCCAGTCGGCACCCTTGGAGATGCCGAGCAGCAGACAGACCAGGCCGGCCGCCATCCCGAGGGCGCCGAGCAGGTCGAAACGGCCGCCGGTACGCACCTTGGACTCCGGCACCAGCAGCATGACCAGCGCGGCGGCGACGACGCCGAGCGCGGCCGAGGTCCAGAACAGCACATGCCAGTCGAAGTGGTCGGCGATCAGCGCGGCGGCGGGCAGGCCGAGCGCGCCGCCCACGCCGAGGGAGGCGCTCATCAGGGCGGTGGCTGAGCCGAGCCGTTCGGCGGGGAGTTCGTCGCGCATGATGCTGATGCCGAGCGGGATCACACCCGAGGCCAGACCTTGCAGCGCGCGGCCGACGATCATCGGCACGAGGGTGTCGCTGAGCGCGGCGGTGACCGAGCCGACGACCAGCATGCCCAGGCTGGTCAGCAGCATCAGCCGCTTGCCGTACATGTCGCCGAGCCGACCCATGACGGGCGTGGCGACTGCTGCCGCGAGCAGGGTGGCGGTGACGGCCCAGACCGCGTCGGACGCCGACGCGTCGAGCAGCTTCGGCAGCTCGGGCACGATGGGGATCACGAGGGTCTGCATCAGCGAGACCACGATCCCGCCGAAGGCCAGCACCGCGACGACTCCGTTGGTCCGCGGGGCGGACTCCCCTGCCTCTACCGGCCGGGGCTGTGCATAGGACATGGTCGAGCCTCCGTAGGGCCACTCGAGTCTGCACGACCCTCCCGAATGTAAGTCACTTGATTTACTTAAGCAAGGACAGTCGGGTTCGGTGCGACGGACGTGAAGGTCGCTCAGCTGGACTCGCGCACCACCAGCCGGCACGGCACCGTGTGCACCCCTGGCACCGGTTCGGCGTCGATCGCCTGGAGCAGCCGCAGCGCGGCGATGCGCCCGATCTCGGCCAGGTTCATGTCGACGGTGGTGAGCGGCGGGCGGCAGGCGAGGGCCATCGTGTCCCAGTTGTCGTAGCCGACGACGGCGATGTCCCCCGGCACGTCCTTGCCGCGCTCGCGCAGTGCGTCCGCCATCCCGCGGGCGATCTGGTCGTTGCCGCAGAAGACGGCGTCCGTGTCGGGCGCCGTCCGCAGTACCGCGTCGGCGGCCCGCCGCCCCCAGGCCTCGCTCCACTCCCCGAAGTGCACCCGGCCGGCGGCGAGTCGGAGGTCGGACCCGGCCAGGTGCCGGACGGCGTGCGCGGCGCGGTCCCGGGCGGCCTGGTGGTGCTCGGGCCCGGTGACATGGGCGATCCGGGTACGACCGGTGGCCAGCAGGTGTTCCACGGCGAGCCGGGCGCCGCCCCGGTCGTCGGTGACGACGGAGGTGTCGGCGGGATCGGTCGACGGCGAGAGGGCGTAGACGACCGGGATCGCCGGGTCGATGCCGGACAGGGGCGGGCGAGGGTCGGTGCGGCGGCCGGTGACGATGACGCCGTCGACCCTCCGGTCGGTGAGGTTGCGCAGATGGTGCCGTTCACGGATGGCGTCGCCGCGGGTGTCGCAGAGCAGCACGGAGATCTTCCCGGCGCCGAGCGCGTCCTCGGCGCCGAGCAGCACCGGCGTGCTGAAGCGGCCGATGCCGTCCGTCGTCATCAGGCCGACCGTCCAGCTGCGGCCGCTGTGCAGGCTCTGCGCCTGCTGGTTGGGCCGGAACCCGAGCGCCTGCACCGCGTCCAGCACCCGTTGCCGGGTCTCCGGGCGCATCCGGCCGGCGCCGTTCAGCGCCTTGGAGGCCGTGCCCACGCTGACGCCGGCGAGCGCGGCGACATCGGCGAGCCTGGCCCGGCCGACGGGCGGGGAGTCTGGAGCAGAGGTCACGGGCAAACCTTTTCCTGGACGATTACTCGGCGATGCCGTCGGCCTTCCGGCGACATAGCCGCCCCACATCGTCGCAGGCACCGACAGGAAGGGACAGACCCGCAGGGCAACTTGAAAAAACTGCGCCGGGCGGCTTGACCCCTCTCCTCGACTGCCCTGTACTTCTCGGCGAGAAAACGGTTGCGCACAGTGGTTCCGAACCACACCGCGCCTCAAGTCCCGGACGGCGTTCGGCATTTCGAATCCGCATCCGTCAGCGCCCGGGCACCCAGCCCCTCCCCACCCTCGGAGAGCCATGCCCCGCACCCGCTCCGCCCCGATCGGCCCCGTCCGTCTCACGCCCGATGCCCGCACCGCGCTGCACCCGGCGACCGTCGCCATCGAAAGCGGCTTCTGGCACGACCGCCGCACCACCAACGCCCGGGTCTCCCTCCCCCAGGGCCCGGACCTGCTGGAGTCCGCCGGCAACCTGCACAACCTGCGGCTGGCGGCCGCCGCGCGGGAGGCGGCTTCGGACACCGTGACCGAGGGCGAGTTCCAGGGCGCGTATCCGTTCGTCGACACGGACGTCTACAAGTGGCTGGAGGCGGCGTCCTGGCAACTCGCCGAGGGGGAGGACACATCACTGGCCGCCGACGTGGCGCGGATCGTCGCCCTGGTGGCCGCCGCGCAGCAGCCCGACGGCTATCTCAACACGTGGTTCCAGCTGGTCAAGGGCGGCGAGCGGTACCAGGACCTGCGCTGGGGCCATGAGTTGTACTGCGCGGGCCATCTGATCCAGGCGGCCGTGGCCCACCACCGCGCCACCGGCCGCCTCGAACTCCTCGACGTGGCACGGAAGTTCGCCGACCACATCGACTCGGTCTTCGGCCTCCCGGGCAGCGGCAGGCCCATCGACGGCATCGACGGTCACCCGGAGGTCGAGACCGCCCTGGTGGAGCTGTACCGGGAGACCGGCGAGCGCCGCTATCTGGACCTGGCCGGCTACTTCGTGGACCGGCACGGCCATGGCCTGCTCGGCGGCGAGGCCTACTGCCAGGACCGGGTCCCGCTGCGCGAGGCCACGAACGTCGAGGGCCATGCCGTACGGCAGTTGTATCTGCTGGCGGCCGCCGCGGACCTGGCGGCGGAGACCGGGGACGCCGAACTACGCGCGGCGGGCGAGCGGTTGTGGCACGCCATGACGACCACCAAGACGCATCTCACCGGCGGTCTCGGCGCCCACCACGACGAGGAGGACTTCGGCGACCCCTACGAGCTCCCCACCGAGCGGGCCTACTGCGAGACCTGTGCCGCGATCGCCTCGGTGCAGTGGAGCTGGCGGCTGGCCCTCCTCACCGGCGAGGCCCGCTACTCCGACCTGATCGAGCGCACCCTCTTCAACGGCTTCCTGGCCGGGGTCTCGCTGGACGGCGAGCGGTGGCTGTACGTCAACCCGCTCCAGGTCCGCGACGGCCACACCGACACCGGTGGCGACCAGTCGGCCCGCCGCACCCGCTGGTTCCGCTGCGCCTGCTGCCCGCCCAACGTGATGCGGCTACTGGCCGGACTGACGCACTATCTGGCGTCGGGCGACGAACAGGGCCTGCAGATCCACCAGTTCGTGACCGGGACGTACGAGACCGACCGGATCCGGGTGCGCGCCGAGACGGACTATCCCTGGCACGGCACGATCGGGTTCACCGTCGAGCAGACCCCGGCCGACGCCCCCT
Organism: Streptomyces sp. NPDC048417; assembly: GCF_040651615.1. Taxonomy (NCBI): domain Bacteria; kingdom Bacillati; phylum Actinomycetota; class Actinomycetes; order Kitasatosporales; family Streptomycetaceae; genus Streptomyces; species Streptomyces sp. NPDC048417. The sequence continues at coordinate 64,794 of NZ_JBEZKI010000020.1, forward strand.
GGACGCTGTCCCTGCGCATCCCGCAGTGGTGCCGGGACTTCCGGGTGCGGTGCGGCACGGAGACCTACGACCGGTCCGACGCCCCGGTGGAACGGGGCTGGCTGCGGCTGACGCGCACCTGGGAGCCGGGCGACCGGGTGCACCTAGAACTCGGCCTCGAACCCCGGCTCACCGCGGCCGACCCGCGGGTGGACGCCGTACGCGGCTGTGTGGCGATCGAGCGCGGGCCGCTCGTGTACTGCCTGGAGCAGGCCGACCATCCGGGCGGCGGGCTGGACGACATCGTCCTCGACCCGTCCCGTCCGCCGGCCGTGAAGCACCGCCCGGACCTGCTCGGCGGTGTCACCACCGTGGTGGCCGCCGGACACCGGCGGCGCATCCCCGACCGGGGCTGGTGGCCGTACCCCGCCGCGGACGACACCGGTCCCGAACCCGACGGCGAGCCGGTCGAGTTGACCGCGATCCCGTACCACGTCTGGGCCAACCGCGAGGACGGCAGCATGCGCGTCTGGCTCCCCACCTCCTAAAGACACCCCGTCCTACGACAACGAGGTCACCCCGTGATACCCACCCGCCGTACCCTCATGGTCACCGCCGTCGCCCTCGGCACCCTCGCCTCCCTCACCGCCTGCGGTGGCGGTTCCGGCTCCTCGGGATCGTCGTCCTCGGCCGGCGGCACGTACACCTTCTGGGACCCGTATCCGCAGTTCGACGCCTCCTCGGACTGGGGCAGGCGGATCACCGCGTGCGGCACCGCGGCCGGGGTGAAGCTCAAGCGAACGGCGTACGACACCACCGACCTGGGCAACAAGGCGCTGCTGGCCGCCCAGCAGGGCAACGCGCCGGACGTGATGCTGGTCGACAACCCGGTCGTCTCCACGCTGGTGGAGGCGGGGATCCTCAACAAGACCGGCGACCTGGGTCTGGACACCTCGTCGATCCAGAAGAACATCATGGGGGCCGGCACGATCGACAACGCCTCCTACGGCGTGCCGATCGGCGCCAACACCCTCGCGCTCTACTACAACAAGAAGATCCTCTCCGCCGCCGGTGTCGACCCGGCCTCGGTCAAGGACTGGTCGTCGCTCACGGCCGCGCTGAAGAAGGTGAAGGCGGCCGGGAAGAAGGGGATCACCTTCTCGGCGATCAACACGGAGGAGGGCAGCTTCCAGTTCCTGCCGTGGTTCTGGGGAGCGGGCGGCGACCTCACCCGGCTCGACTCGGCCAAGGGAGTCGCGGCGCTGGCGCTGTGGAAGCAGTGGGTGGACGCGGGGTACGCACCGAAGGACGTACTGCAGAACACCCAGACCACCAGCTGGCAGGAGTTCGCGACCGGGGAGTACGCGTTCAGCGAGAACGGTACCTGGCAGCTCGGCAACGCCGACAAGGCCGGATTCCCGTACGGGGTCGTCAACATCCCCGGCCAGAACGGTGGTTCGGCGCCGGTGCCGACCGGGGGCGAGTTCGTGACCGTGCCCGTGCAGCAGGACACCTCCCGCTACGACGTGAGCAAGAAGATCGTCACCTGCCTGACCAGCGACTCCAGTCTGCTGGCCACCGACACCACGCTCATGTACGTGGCGCCCACCTCCGCCGTACAGGCCGAACAGGTCAAGAAGAATGCGGAGTTGAAGCCCTGGGTGGCGGCGGTCGCGGCGGCCCGGGGCCGCACCAGCGGCGGTCTCGGCACCAAGTACCCGACCATCTCCCAGCCCCTGTGGACGGCCGTCCAGGCGGCGCTCTCGGGCGGCAGGAGTCCACAGGACGCGCTGAACACGGCCCAGTCCAGCGCGCAGAAGGGCTAGGCCCCATATGACCGTCGCCCGGATCGACCAGCGGCGGCGCGCACCGGCCGCCACGGCGGAGGCGAGCGAGGCCGGTGCCCGGTCCCTGCGCCGCAGGCGGCGGCTGACCGCGCTCGCCTTCGTGACCCCGCTGCTCGCCTACCTCTGCGCCTTCTACGTCTATCCGCTCTACCGCAACCTCGACCTGAGTCTGCGCGACTACACCGTCCGGTCCTTCGTGGCGGGCGACGCACCCTTCTCCGGCTGGGACAACTTCCGCAAGGTGCTGGACGATCCGACGTTCGGACCGGCGATGCGGCACACGATGGTCTTCACCCTGGTGTCGATCGTCTTCCAGTACGCGATCGGGCTCGCCCTCGCGGGCTTCTTCAACCGGCACTTCAGGCTGTCGACCGTGCTGCGGGCACTGTTCCTGGTCCCCTGGCTGCTGCCGCTGATCGTGTCGGCGTCGACATGGTCGTGGATGTTCAACAGCGAGTCGGGAGTGGTGAACTACTTCCTGCACCTCTTCGGCGTGGCCCCCGTCGGCTGGCTGACCTCGCCGGACTGGGCGCTGACGTCGGTGATCGTCGCCAACATCTGGATCGGCATCCCCTTCAACCTGGTCATCCTGCACAGCGGCCTGCAGAACATCCCCGGCGAGCTGTACGAGGCGGCGGCGCTGGACGGGGCGGGCGCCTGGCAGCAGTTCCGCCGGATCACCTTCCCGCTCCTGCGTCCGGTGTCGGCGATCACGCTGCTGCTCGGGCTCGTCTACACGCTCAAGGTGTTCGACCTGATCTGGATCATGACCAAGGGCGGTCCGGGAGACGCCTCCTCCACCCTGGCCACCTGGTCGTACCAGCTCGGCTTCGGCACGCTGCTGCCCAGGTTCGGTCCCGGCGCGGCCGTCGGCGACATCCTGATCCTCATCGCCCTGGCCTTCGGCCTGCTGTACATCCGCGTACAGAGGAGGCAGGAGGCATGAAGTCCCGTACCAAGAAGCGCCGTTACACCGTCCTCGGGCTGCTCCTCACCGCGCTGATGCTGTTCCCGGTGTACTGGATGGTCAACGTCTCCCTCACCCCGCAGCGGGACATGCGCAAGAGCCCGCCGGATCTGCTTCCGCTGCACCCCACCTTCGAGGGCTACCGGGCCGTCCTGGACGACCAGTTGCCCTACCTCGGCACCAGCCTGCTCATCGGCCTCGGCACGGTCGCCCTCACCCTCGTCCTCGCCGCCCCGGCCGGCTACGCACTGGCGAAGCTGCGCCCGCGCGGGGCCGGCGCCCTGGGCCTGGCCCTCCTCATCGCGCAGATGGTCCCCGGGATCGTCATGGCGATGGGCTTCTACGGCATCTTCCTGGACCTCGGTCTGCTCAACTCCTGGTGGGGCCTGATCGTGGCGGACTCCACCATCGCCGTCCCGTTCGGCGTCATGATCTTCACCGCGTTCATGTCGGGCATCCCCGGCGAGCTGATCTCGGCCGCCCGGATCGACGGCGCCGGCACCTGGCGCACCTTCCGGTCGGTCGTTCTCCCGTTGAGCCGCAACGCGATCGTCACCGTCTCGCTGTTCGGCTTCCTGTGGGCCTGGTCCGACTTCGTCTTCGCCAACACCCTCGACGGCGGAGGCAGTTGGAAGCCGATCACGCTCGGCATCTACAAGTACATCGGCAACAACAACCAGGAGTGGAACGCGATCATGGCCACCGCCGTGGTCGCGTCGGTCCCCACGGCCGTCCTCCTGGTCCTCGCCCAGCGCTATGTGGCCGCGGGCGTGACCGCGGGCGCGGTGAAGGACTGAACCCTCCGACTCCCTTACTCCTCGAGGAGATCCATGCCATGAGCCGCATCCCCCTCAGAGCCGCCCTCGGCGCCGTGGTGCTGGCCGCCGCCCTCGGCACCGCGGCCCCCGTCCAGGCTGCCCCCACCTCCGCCACCACCCTCGTGGTGAGTGCCGACCAGACCCTTCGCCCGGTCACGCACGTGGCCTCGGGCAGCCTGTACGGCCTGGACACCGCGAGCGTCCCGGCCGACGGCCTGGTCTCGCCGCTCAAGCCCAACACCTTCGTGCAGATGGCCCCCGGCGGCAGCCAGCTGCCCAACGGCGAGCCCAGCCCCGGCGGTGACGCCCTGGTGGTCGCCCCCGAGGCGGCCAGGGCCGGTGCCGAGGTCGTCGTACGCATGCCGGACTGGTATCCGAACTTTCCCTACAAGTGGGTGAGTTGGAGCGACTGGCTGTCCGCCGTGGACAAACAGGTCGCCTCGGTGAAGTCCTCCGGCGCCACCAACATCGCCGCCTACGAGCTGTGGAACGAGCCGGACTGGACCTGGAGCACCTCGTCGGCCGGCAGTTTCGACTCCGGGTGGGCCACGACGTACCGGGAGGTTCGGGCCAAGGACGCCAACACGCCGATCCAGGGACCGAGTTACTCGGCGTGGAACCAGAGCTGGATGAGCACGTTCCTCACCGACGCGAAGTCGAGCGGCACCGTCCCCGACATCATCGCCTGGCACGAGCTGCAGGGCTCGCAGAACATCGCCGCCCATGTCGCCGCCTACCGCGCCCTGGAGACCAGCCTCGGCATCAGCCCCCGCCCGATCGCCATCGAGGAGTACGGCACCACGAGCGAGGTCGGTGTCCCCGGACCGCTCGCCAGCTATGTCGCCAAGTTCGAGCGGGCCGGTGTGCACGACGCCGAACTCGCCTTCTGGAACCACTACGGCACCCTCGGCGACACCCTCACCGACACCGGCGGCTCACCGAACGGGGCGTACTGGCTGTACAAGTGGTACGGCGACATGTCCGGGACCATGCTCGTCACCACACCCCCGGCGCAGACGGGCATCGACGGCTTCGCCTCCCGCAACGGCGCGGGCAACCAGATCAGCGTGGTCACCGGCGGCTGCACCGGTTCGTGTGCCGTCACCGTCAACGGACTCTCGTCGCTCTCCGCCTTCGGCAGCACCGTGCACGTCAAGCTGGAGTACACGCCCTCCAAGGGCCGTACGACCGCGGTCTCCGGCCCGGTCACGATCTCGGACACGGACTATCCGGTCAGCGGCGGCTCGATCACCGTGCCGGTGACCATGAACGCCTCCGACGGCTACCACCTGACCGTCACCCCGAGCGGCACCGCCACCTCGCTGGCCGGGCGCTACCAGATCACCAACCGGAACAGCGGCCTCGCCCTGGACACCAGCGGCGCGGGCACCGCCCAGGGCACCGCGGTCGTCCAGGCCACCGCCACCACGGGCACCGACCAGAACTGGACCCTGGTGGCCGCCGGCAACGGCCTCTACAAGATCCGGCAGCAGGCGAGCGGGCTCCTGCTCGGCATCACCAACGCGGGCACCAGCGCCGGCGGCACCGCCCTGATCTGGGGTGACAACGGCACCGCCGACCACCTCTGGCAGCTGATCCCGTCGGGCGACGGCTACTACAAGATCGCCAACTACAACAGCGGACTGCTGCTCGGCGTCACCGGCATGAGCACCTCGTCCGGCGCGCAGGTCCTCCAGTGGGACGACAACGGCACCGCCGACCATCTGTGGAGGCTGACAGCGCGCTGACGTACGCGCCAGTGAACCACCGCGCACCCGGGAGAGGCCGGTGCCTGGAATCGTCACCGCGCAACGGCCTCCCCTGCCCATTCGCAGCAGAAACGGCCCAGCCAGCCATGCCTTCGCAGGCCGGCCGTCCGGGCCGCCGGAACATCCCCACAGGTGATCAGGAACGGGCGGTTGTCGTGACGGGGCCGATCGAGTACGCCCCCGCGACCACCCTCGCCGACCTCCTCGACGACCTCCTCGACGACGGCCGGACGCTCGCGCCCGAGGAGGCCGCCCGGATCGGGCTCGGCATGGTCGCCGCTGCGGGCCGCGCACACCGTCGGCGTTCTGCACCGGGACGTAATACCCGGCCACGTGCTGCTCGGCCCGGGCGACCGGGCCGTCCTCACCGACTTCGGTATCGCCCTGACCGCCGGGTCGTCGACGCTCGCCCAGACCGGGCAGCTGGTCGGTTCGATCCCCTGTATGGCCCCGGAGCGGCTGCCCGGGCTGACGCCCCGGCCCGCCTCGGACCTGTGGTCGCCGGGGACCACGCTGTACCAAGCGGTTGAGGGCCGGCCGCCGTTCAGGCGCGAGACCGCGTGGAGACGGCGTACGCCATCGTCGCCGACGCCGTCGAGCCGATGAAGCAGGCGGCCCTGCTGGAGCCGCTCGTCCGGCTCCCGCTGTCCAAGGACCCGGCGGACCGGCCCTCGGCCGAGCAGACGAAACGGGCGCCGTCGGCCACCTGGCCGGGAGCGGTGACGGAGGTGGTGCCACCCCCGGCCTCCGCGGCCTGGACGACCTCCGCACCCCCGACGCCCCCCGTACCCCAGACCACCTCCGCTCCCCTACCGGCCTCCGCTCCCCCAGCTGCTCCCGGCGCCCGGCACGGACGGCGCGCCCGGTGCGGATGGCGCGCCCCTGCGCGGACAGCGCGCCCTGGTCGCCGGTGCCGTCGCCCTGGCGGCGACGGCGGCCGGGAACGCGTCTTCCGCACCGTCGGCCTGGGCTACGGCAGGGAGGGCAGCCGGGAGTACGACATCCGCCTCTCCGCGCCGGATGCCAGTGGGCGACGTACCGCCCGGTCTTCGACAACGTGAGGGACGGGTTCCGCACGACCCGCTGACCGCTCGGCAACCGGAACGTTCGACCGCTAAGTTGGGCAGCATGAGCAACCTTGACCGTGCGCCCGTACCCAGCGTGTGCGGTGGCCGCGGATTCGTCGTCGCCGAACCCGTCCGCGAGCTGCTGAGTCCCCGCCACGTGCAACTCGGCGAGTCGACCGAGGTGCGCCGACTGCTGCCGAACCTCGGCCGCCGCATGATCGGCGCCTGGGCGTTCGTCGACCACTACGGCCCCGACGACATCGCCGACGAGCCCGGGATGCAGGTCCCGCCACACCCGCACATGGGGCTGCAGACGGTCAGCTGGCTGCACCAGGGCGAGGTACTGCACCGCGACTCGACCGGCAGTCTGCAGACGATCCGCCCGCGCGAGCTCGGGCTGATGACCTCGGGCCGGGCGATCAGCCACTCCGAGGAGAGCCCCAAGTCGCACGCCCGGTATCTGCACGGCGCCCAGCTGTGGGTCGCGCTGCCGGACTCCGACCGGCACGTCGAACCGAAGTTCGAGCACCATCCCGACCTGCCGAAGGTCACCGCGCCCGGCCTCACCGCGACCGTGATCCTCGGCTCCCTCGACGGCGCGGTCTCGCCCGGTACGACGTTCACCCCGATCGTCGGGGCCGACCTGGCGCTGACGCAGGGTTCGGATCTGCGCCTGCCCCTGGAACCGGACTTCGAGTACGGCGTGCTGGCGATGTCCGGCGAGGTGCGTGTCGACGGCGTACCGGTGCTCCCGGGCTCGATGCTCTACCTCGGCTGCGGCCGCACCGAACTGCCGCTGCGCGCCGAGTCTGACGCGGCGATCATGCTCCTGGGCGGCGAGCCGTTCGAGGAGGAGCTCATCATGTGGTGGAACTTTGTCGGGCGCACTCAGGACGACATCAAGCAGGCCCGCGAGGACTGGATGAGTGGGACGAGATTCGGGGAAGTGAAGGGTTACGACGGATCGCCTCTCCCTGCCCCCGAACTGCCGCCGACGCCACTGAAACCACGGGGTCGAGTGCGCTGACCTGGCTCCTTTCAACACGGCAGCCATATCACCGGGCGCGGCGAAACAAACCACGCCCGGTTCACTCGGACCGCCCGAGCAAACCACCTTCACACCCCTCGTTCCACTCCACCCCGAGGTGCGGGTCTCGCCAGCCGCAGTCAGCTTTGCTCGGACTGATGCTGACCCAGTGCTGACTTCACTGACAGGTGGTCAGGTCTCCGGGGAGGGCTCCGCTCGCACTTCTCGCGCCACACTCACCTCCGCGTCCTTGGACCCGCACCGCGAGTCGTCGGCGGACTGCTCCCCCTACGGAGAGCGAGAGTTCTCACCCCCTCCAGAACCATGCTGACCGCAGCCCCGGTGATGAGGTCTCCACAAACGGAGCGCGTGACACATCCTGCCCCCGTGACACCGTGCAACCTGTGCAATTCCGTCGCGGCCGGTGCCGACACCGCGCGCAGCGTCCGCGCACGCCCTGAGTAACGCTCGCCACCCCGAAGGCCCAGCTGCGCCCCAGAGCCAGCATGAGCCAGCACGGCACGCCACGCAGCCCCGAAACTCTGCCGTCTCATCTGACAACAAGCCCAGCAAGCTGCTCGCCTCAGACGTCGACATGTACGTCAAGTACAAGGAGACGGCCCGGGGCGGGCTGGCGGTGACCATCATCGAGCGCTAGGGAATGGCCCCCGTTTTCCCTGATCGCCGGTTTGCCCACTGGAGCCGGGACCGGGTGTGGGCCCGGTTGCACCGAGTCATCCTTGACGAGCTTGGTGCTCAGGGCGGGCTGGACTGGTCCCCGTGCGCCATTGACTCGGTGAGCGTCCGCGCCGTCAAGGGGGGCCACTGACGGGACCGAATCCGACCGACAGGGGTAAAAACGGGTCGAAGATTCATCTGATCTGCGACCGCAACGGCCTGCCGATCTCGGTCGCAGTCTCGGGCGCCAACCTGCACGACAGCCAGACCCTGGAGCCCTTGGTGATGGGCATCCCGCCCATTCGATCCCGCCGGGGACCGCGCCGTCTGCGGCCAGCCAAACTGCATGGGGACAAGAGCTATGACTACGACCACCTGCGGAAATGGCTGCGGAAACGCGGCATCGTCCCGCGAATCGCGCGACGCGGGGTCGAGATCTCAGCCCACCTCGGCCGTCATCGCCGGGTGGTCGAGCGGACCATGTCTTGGCTGTCCGGATGCCGTCGGCTCCATCGGCGCTACGAGCGCCAGCCCGAACACTTCATCGGCTTCACTGCGATCGCGGTCATGCTCATCTGCCTGCGGCGTCTGGGCGTCAGCGCCGGCCGGTAGCGTCTACCAGGTGACCGACGACGCCGTCATCTGGAACCGGCTCGCCGCCTTGCTACCGGAGGCCGAAGCCCAGGAAGTCAAAGACCGCTGGGACATCGGAGAACAGGAGGCGGGACTTGGCCTGCTCATCTCCGGCATCCTCAGCCACCAGCTGCCGATCAGCGAGACCATCAGGGCCCAGATCTCCGTACTCGCGGAGACCTGGGGCGAGCGGGTGGCCCTCACACCCCAGATCCTTCAGTGCCGCGACGAAGGAACACCTGGTCCTCTGAAGCTGATCGAAAGCGACGGAAGCACCGTCCCCGAGGCAATAGGCGTGGCCGAACAGGACCTGGCCGGTCTCGTCCTCGTTCCCTGGATCGCCTGCACGAGATGCGGCCAGGTCCTGATGCGCGCCCATGCCCGAGAAAGCTGGGGAGATCTCTCCTACCTGGCGCGGCACTACGTCATCACGACGCCGAACCGGGCCACCGCCCTGCGACTGTTCCCTGCCGACTCCGCCGGCGCGGCCTTCGCCGGCCTCCAGCGCGCGTGTTCAGACACACCATAAGAAACGGTGTCTTTAGATAAGAGCTCGTAACACGATCATGTGGCTCAGTCCCAGGTGTCGTGGTGGAGCGTGGGAGCGTGGCCCTGGATCGTGGGCGATGACCTGTGCGGGGAAGGGGAGTTGGACGAGTGTGGTCTGGGCGGCGACGTCGCCGGAATCGGGACTGGTCCATCCGGTTGAAAGACGCTCAGAGGTGAAGGGTCTGTCGGACCGTTTCAACGACCTGCGTTCCCGTGGTCAGGGGTACGTCGAGGTTCGGTCGCCGGACAGGGAGTTCCCGGTGCTGACGCTGGCGTTCCGAGATGATCACGCGGTCGTCCATCTGATGAGTGACACCGAGCGGGTGTCTCTGCTCGTAGGAGACGGCACTGTGTCCTCAGGTACCGAGGTCGACGTCCCGATCATGGACGACCTCGCTGCGTTCACGGGCGACTTTGTCCTGGATGTCGATCGGGCGTGGGACCTGGTGCACGACTTCACCCAGACGCGGGCGGCCGGCCCTCTGGGTGAGTGGTGCGAGATGTAGCGAAAAGCTGGTGACACGATCATGATCGATGCTTCTTCAGTCGCCTCCAGCAGATGAGGCCGCAGGCCAATGCGACGAAGGCGTTGTGGAGTTCGGTGCGGTGTTCCCAGCGGACGGCGAGGCCTTTGAACTGATGGAGCAGGGCGAAGGTCTGCTCGACGACGTAGCGGAGTTTGCCCAGGCCCTTGATGTTCGGGGCGCCTTTGCGGGAGATGACCGGTAGGAAACTGCGTCTGCGCAGCTCACGCCGGTTGGGGTTGGAGTCGTAGCCCTTGTCACCGAGAAGAGAGGCGGGGCGGCGGCGCGGGCACCCAGGACGTCCGGCCACCGGCGGGATGCCGTCGACGAGGGCGAGGGTCTGAGTGACGTCATTGACGTTCGCCGCGGTGGTGATGACCTTGAGCGGGGTACCGCGTCCGTCGCAGATCAAATGGTGCTTGCTGCCCGTCTTCCGCCGGTCGACCGGCGACGGACCGGTGTCGGCTCCCCCCCCTTTTTCGCACGGATGTGGGAGCCGTCCACACACGCCCTGGACCAGTCGAGTTCGCCGGCCGCATACAGCTCGGTGAGCAGAATGCGGTGCAACTGGTCGTAGACGTCGGCCTGCTGCCAGCGATCCAGACGCCGCCAGCAAGTCTGTCCCGAGCCGAATCCCAGCTCCAGGGGCGGGAGTTGCCAGGCTATGTCGTTGTGGAGGACGTACAGGATGCCCTGCAGACACAGCCGGTCCGCTACCGGCTGTGGGCCCGGCGACTTCTCCGGCCAGGGCGGCAGCAGCGGTTCGATCAGCGCCCACAAGTCGTCGTCCACGATCCACGGCCGAGTATTCTCACATCACGAACGGCCGAATCATCACACCAGTCACGCCCCACCAGGACGCTTCAACAAGATCGTGTTGCGAGCTCTAAGCCTCGCAATCGAACTTCGCGATGACTCTCGGCGACTGCTCCCCAAGGTCTGTGCCAGAACCAGTTTTGAAGGCAGCAGCCGGTTGCTGTGTCTGTCACCTCCGGGCGTTGTCAGTGCCTGCTGGCAGGATCACCGGTATGACACCGTTGCTTCTCACCGACATCGAACGAGCCGTTCGCAGCAGTTGGAGTGCCGAGACGTGCACGCCTGCATTCCGATCGCGCTGGACCAAGGACAATCCGGCCCGGGACCAGTGCGGGGTGACCGCCATGGTCCTCAATGACTTGCTGGGAGGCGAGTTGATCCGGGGCGAGGTCCACGTCAACGGAGAGCGTGTGGACTACCACTGGTGGAACCGCCTGGGCATGGGCATCGAGATCGACCTCACCCGCGAGCAGTTCATGCCGGAGGAGATCGTCACTGGCGGCATCGTGATTCCCCGCCCGCCCGTGACCGAATGGCGCAGGCTCCGCGAGGAGTACGAGCTTCTCCGCGACCGCGTCTTGGAGAAGCTCAACGGGCAGCAGCGGGCGGCCTCTGCGGCCGTGTCTCCTCAGCTGGCTTGAACCTGTTCGGCTCGTGCGCGGGTGGAAACGGGGAGGTGTAGGAGTCGGTGCCGGTCTCGATCGTGCCGTTGGAGGTGAGGCGGTCGACGATGGCCGCGCAGAGGAGGGGGGGCGGTGAAGGTCTTCGTCCAGCCGTCGAAGGACTCGTTCAAGGACCGGTGCGTCTGGGCGTCACCCCGGCGCTGTGAGCCAGCACCTCGACGTCCTGCACCGCGCCGGACTGGTCACCCGGGCCGGCACGGACACCTCGTGCTCTCCCTACGCAGCCCTCTCGGCGACCAACTACTGACGTGACGTGGCAAGCCCCACGGGACCACGGGACAGCGGGACAGTCTGCGGGCCCTGGCTTCCCGGGATCACCTACGGCGACGGGCGGCGGGGCGCCCTCGGTGACGTGCTGGGCGACAGCATCGACGCCGGGCCGGGCGTACCGCTCCAGGGCCTTTACATGGCGTCGGTCAGCGGATTTTGTGGGGCAACCGGTGCGAGTTTCAAGGTTCCCGCGGCGGCCTGCTCCGCCAGCTGGGCAAGCTGCGCGGCGCTGGGCTCGACGTAGAGGTCCCAACTCGTGATGCCTCGTTCCTCCGCAGGCGCGTCCGAGGTCAGGGAGCACAGTCGGCCGCCGTCCCGCACCAAAGGCAGGGCGGCGTCCGCCGTGCCGGTGGCGATGATGAGGGCGGCGTCGAACCCGCCGCGTACCTTGGCCGGCCAGTTCGGGCCGTGGTAGTCGACGACCTCCATCGCTCCCAGACCGAGCAGGCGCTCCGCGGCGGCAGCAGACGCGGTCGCGGTCACCTCGATGCCCTTGGCCGCGGCGAGCTGGATGGCCAGGGCTCCGGTGGCCCCGCCTCCGTTGGTGATCAGGAGCCGCTGTCCTCGGCTGAGGTCCAGCCTCTCCAGGGCCTGCAACGCGGTGAGTCCGTTGACCGGCAGCGCCGCCGCGTGCACGGCGTCCAGTCCGGGTGGGCAGGCTGCCGCGTGATCCGCGTTGATCAGAACGCGTTCGGCCCAGAAGCCGCTTCCCCCCGGGCAGCGGGGCCTCGTGTGCAAGCACCCGGTCGCCTGGGGCGAACCCGGAGACACCCGCGCCGACGGCCAGCACCTTGCCCGCGCCCTCCACTCCCAGCGCCGCCGGGGGGCGCAGCCCCACGTCCCAGCCGGCGCCGTTCAGCAGTTCGACGCGAAATCTGTGTGGTCGCACCGGTCCGGCCGAACAGCACCCCGCAACAGATCAGGTCCGCCGGGTTCGGCAAGTCCGCCTTCACCATCAACTGGCAGGAAAGGACTGCCACTTGTCCGTCCGGCCGGACCAGCCGCTACTGGACAGTCGGCCTCGACAACAACGGCCGCGACGCGATCAGAATCCGCTTCGCGACCACGACCTGCTCTCCCTGCCCCGTCCGGGACCAGTGCACCCGCTCCACCCAGTACGGCCGACAGCTCACCGTCCGGCCTCAAGGGCAAGACGCCCTGCTCGAACGCGTCCGCGCCGAGCAGACCACCAAGGCGTGGAAGGAACGCCACGCCGCCAGGGCCGGTGTTGAGGGATCCATCCACCAAGCCGTCGCCGTCGGCGGTATGCGTCGCACCCGCTGTCGCGGCCTAGCCAAAACACACCTCGGCCATGTTCTGACAGCCACTGCAGTCAACTTGATCCGGCTCGACGCCTGGTGGACCGGCACCCCGCTCGCCCAGACCAGAACCTCCCGGCTCGCGGCCCTCGAACTCGCCACATGAACCAATTGGGCAACAGGGTCCTCGAAATCTTCTACAACCGCAAGCGGCTGCGGAGGCATCCAGTCTGGGGCTACCTCACCCCGCTGGAGACCCGGCAGCGACACGAGCAAGAACACGCCCTCGCAGCGTAAGCATCGAGTGTCCAGCATCACGGGGAAACTTCAGGGCGCCAGGACCTGGCCCACCGCATCGCCCAAGAGGCCCTCAAGGGGACACAGATCCGCACGCTCGCAAAGCGCCACAACCTCCGCTGCTGGGACGTCCGCTTCGCCCTGGAGGTTCCACGCCTGATCACCGCAGAGACGAGTCCGCTGACCGACCCCATCACAGGGGAACTCGCCGACCTGGTCGAGGGCATGATCGGCAGAAAGCTCAACGGAAGGCAGATCTGGACAGAACTCATGGACCACCACGACTACTTGGTCACATACGACAGCATCCGCCACTACATCCGATGCACACGATCCCCAACAGCGCCAGCACGAGCAGAACCGTGTCCCGGGTGCGGGTAAGCCGGTGCTCGTTGCCGTACGCGGCCCGGTTGGGGTTCCCGCCGCAGCGGGTCAGGCCGCGAAGCCGCCGTCGATGTCGATGCTGGCTCCCGTCACGAAGGCGGCCTCGGGCCCGGCGAGGTAGGAGGCCAGGGCTGCGATCTCGTCGGTGGTGCCGAAGCGGCCCAGGGCGGTCCAGCGGAGCATGTTCCCCGCGTTCGGGCCGTCGGCCGAGTTGCTGTCGGTGTCGGTGGGGCCGGGCTGGATGTTGTTGACCGTGATGCCGCGGGGGCCGAGCTCGCGAGCCAGGCCGCGGGTCAGGCCGGCGACGGCGGCCTTGGTCATGCCGTAGACGGATCCGCCGGGGAAGGGGAGGCGATCGGCGTTGATACTGCCGATGTTGATGATCCGGCCGTTGTCGGCCAGGTGCCTGAGGGCTTCGCGGGTGCCTGCCACCACACCACGGATGTTGACGTCGATCATCCGGTCGATGTCCTCCAGGGGCAGCTGGTCCAGGGGGCCGAACGCGCCGGTGCCCGCGTTGTTCACCAGGATGTCGAGTCGGCCGAAGGCGCGGACCGTCTCCTCGACGGCCGAGCCGATCTGCGCCGGGTCGGCGCTGTCGGCCTGCAAGGCCAGGGCGCGGCCGCCCGCGGCCTCGATGGCGGCGACGACGCCGTCCGCGCGGTCCTTGGAGTGGGCATAGGTGAGGGCGACGTGGGCGCCATCGGCGGTCAGCCGCTGGGCGACGGCTGCGCCGATACCGCGGGAACCTCCGGTGACGAGGGCGACCTTGTGGGTGAGGGTGCTCATGGGGTGTGGTCCTTGATCTCGGGTGGTCCGGTGCGATGCGTGTACGTGTGCCGAGCGTCTTGAGGTATCGGCGCTGGGGTTTCAGGCGCGGGGCTGCATGTACTCGAAGACAGAGCCGTCCGGGTGGCGGGCGACGATCCTGGTGCCGTTGGGCACCTCGTTGGGTGCTTCGAGGATCTCGGCGCCGGCCTCGTTGAGGGTGTCGAGTACGGAGTCCACGGACTCGACGATGACGGTCGCGGTCTGGGAGACGTACTTCTCCAGCGGGCCGGCGTACAGCAGGAACGGCCCTACCAGCGCCAACTCCAGTTCGCGGTACGGGAAGCGCCTGACGTCGACGTCTCCGGCCAGTTCGCGGTAGAGGGGGATCGCGTCATCAAGGCTCTCGACCTCGACGTTCGCGATCATTGCTCGGATGTTGCTGCTCACGGGAATCTCCGTTGTCTGGTGCGAGGCGCGGTCAGTTGTGGTCGGCCGCGGTGAAGGCGGGGTAGTCGGTGTAGCCCTCGGCCTGGCCGGCGTAGTAGGTGTCCCGGTCACTCTCGGCCAGCGGGTGGCCCTGGGCGAAGCGCTCGACGAGGTCGGGGTTGGCGATGAAGGGGGCACCGAAGGAGACCGCGTTGACAATTCCGGCGTCGAGGATCTCGTTGCCGAGGGCTAGGGTGAAGCCGAGGTTGGCGACGACGTTGCCCTGGTAGTGGGCGCGGTAGCGGGAGAAGAGGGCGGTGCGCTCCTCGATGGTGCCGGGGGTGCCCAGGAGGTGGAGGTAGGCCAGGTTGGTGTCGCCCAGCTTCTTGAGCAGCTGGTCGTAGTCGGCGAGTGTCTCCTCGTCCGCGGTGAACGCGGTTCCGCTGGTCCAGCCCGGGGACATCTTCACGGCTATGCGGTCGCTGCCCCACACGTCGCTGACGGCGTCGAGGATGTCGAGGAGGAACTGCGCCCGCTTCTCGCTGCTGCCTCCGTAGGCGTCGGTGCGCTGGTTGAGGCGGGGGTTGAGGAACTGCGGGATCAGGTGGGATCCCTGGGCGTGGAGTTCCACGCCGTCGAAGCCGGCGCGGCGGGCGTTCTCGGCCGCACGGCGGTAGTCGGCGATCGTGTCGGCGATCTCAGCGGCGGTGTAGGCGCGCGGGGTGAGGGTGTCCTTCGGGCCGGTCGGGGTGAAGGACTTCTCGCCGGGGTTGATGGCCGAGGGCCCGGCGGGCAGGCGACCGCCGAGGTGGTCGGGGTGGGAGGCCGCGCCGACGTGGCCGAACTGGGAGACGATCCGTCCGCCCGCCTCGTGGACGGCTTCGGTGACCTTCGCCCAGCCGGCGGTCTGCGTGTCGGTGTAGATGCCGGGGACGTTGATGAAGCCGATCGCGTCGGCGCTGATCCAGGTGCCTTCGGTGACGATCAGGCCGGCGCCGGCGCGCTGCGCGTAGTAGGTCGCCATCAGGTCGGTGGGGGCCAGTTCAGGGTTCCGGGCGCGGGCCCGGGTCATGGGGGCCATGACGACGCTGTTGGGGAGCTGAAGTGCGCCGAGGCGGACGGGCTGCAGCAGAGGCTGAGTGGTGGCGGTTCGGGTCTGGCTGGGCATGAGGATCCTTCTTCTCTGCGGGTCTGGTAGGTCTGGGCGAGAGCGGCGCATGGCCGGAGGGGGCCTGGCTCAGTCCTGTTTGAGGGCATGGAGGCCGGAGAGAGGGCCGCCGAGCTGCATGAGGCGTCCGCCCTGGCGCAAGGAGCCGAGGTCGACGGGAGCGAACCCGAACTCGGCGGTCAGGTCCTTGACGGTGGTCTTGGCGTCGGCATCGTCGCCTGCGAGGAACAGCACCTGGCGTCCGGCCTGGTGGCGGGGGTCGGCGGCGATGTACTGGCCGTAGAGGGTGTTGAACGCCTTGACAACGCGGGCTCCGGGCAGCAGTGAGGCGACGTATTCGCTGCCGGTCAGCTCCCCCAGATCGGCGATCTTCGTGTGCGGGGGCGGGGAGGCGAACTGGTTGGTGGCGTCGATGACGATGCGCCCGTCGAAGGGCGGCAGGCCGGCTACCGCGTCCGGGATCTGGGGCCAGCCGATGGCGAGCACGACGAGCTCCGCCGCGGCGGCTTCCTTCGGGGTGCCGGCGTGGGCGAGCGGTCCGAGTTCGTCGGCGAGGCCGGCCAGGGAGGCGGGGCCGCGGCTGTTGCTCAGTACGACCTGGTGGCCGTGAGCCACGGCGTGGCGGGCGATGGCCTGGGCGACGGTTCCGGCGCCGAGGGTTCCGATCTTCATGGCAATGCCCTTCGTAAGGTTCAGGAGGCGGGGCTGGTGAGCAGGACGGTTCCGCTCTTGCCGGGGCGGCGGACATGGTCGATGGCCTTCGCGAAGTCGGCGAGGTCGTAGCCAGCTGCGACCTCGAAGAGGTCCGGGGCGCTCTCGGCCAGACGGGCGGCGAAGGAGACGTCCTCGGCCCGTTCCTCAGGCGTGCGGGTCATCCACCGGCCGATGGACGCGCCCCGCACAGTCAGGGCCCGCGGGGTCAGCGCCAGGGACTCCAGCGGCGTGCTGCCGGAACCGAGCTGTCCGTAGGTGATCAGCGTGCCGCCATCGGCGAGCAGCCCGGCCAGCTCACCGGTCAGGGATCCGCCCACCGCGTCCAGTACGACCTGGGCGCCCCGGCCGCCGGTCGCGTCCTGGACCTGAGTGCGCCAGTCCGCGTCGGCCGTCGAGATGGTCGGCAGTCCGGGGAAGCGCTGCCGCAAGGTCTGCGCCCCCGTGGCGCTGCGTACCAGGTTGACCAGCGGGATGCCGTGCTTGAGTGCGGCGACGCTGACCAGCTTGCCGATCGACGAACCGGCGGCCGTCTGCACCACCGGACCTGCCTGGCTGTGCTGGGCGTCCTCGACCGCCCGCAGCAAGGTGAGCAGGGTGAGTGGGTTGACCAGCATCAGCGCGGCACTCTTGTCGCTGACGCCGTCGGGAACCGGCACCGCAAGATCGGCCGGTACCGTGACGAACTCACTCCACGCGCCCGGTACCGGGAAGAACGCCACCCGCTGACCGGGCCGCAGGTCCGGCACGCCCCCGCCGACGGCCTTGATGACGCCCATCCCCTCCACGCCGGGAATCCGCGGGGTGGCGAACCGCTGCCGTGGCCCGCCCGGGACGCCCTCCACTCCCGCGAGATCGCCCGGGTGGATGGGCCGGGCCAGCACCCGCACGACCAGCTGCCCGGCAGCCGGCGCGGGTGGCTCCGGCTGCTCATGCATGCGTAGTACCCGGGCGGCATCGCCCTGCTGGTGGTAGGTGATGGTGCGCATGACGCTCTCCTTCACGAGCTATTAATGACGGCCATCATCAGAACTACTGCTATGATGAGAGGCATCATTAAAAAGGTCAAGTCGAGAGAGTTGTGAGAGGACGGTCATGCCGCGGATCACCAAGGAGGACAAGGCCCGCAACCGGCAGAACATCGTCGAGGCGGCAGGCCGCATGTTCCGCTCTCAGGGCATCGACGCGGTCGGTATCGCCGAGCTGATGAAGGAAGTCGGGCTCACCCACGGCGGCTTCTACAACCACTTCGCGTCCAAGGACGCCCTGGCGGTGGAGGTGTGCGGTGCTTCCTTCGCCGCTTCGCTCGGGGGCCTGGCCCATGCCATCGAGGACGGCGCGGGCGAGGCCGGCACGCCGCTTGAGCGGGTGGTCGCCGGGTATCTGTCACCTGCGCACCGTGACGCCGGCGACGGTGGCTGCCCGTCCGCCTCCTTGGTCGTGGACGCCGGACGGCACAGCGAAGCCGTGCAGCGCGCGTACGCCGACGGAGTCGAGGGCTACCTCACCGGCTTCACCGCCGAGTTCCAGCGCGAAGCCGAAGAGAGCGGGCAGGAACTCGCCCCAGAGAAGGCCCGTCAACGCGCCATCCGGCTGCTCAGCGAACTGGTCGGCGCGGTAGTGATCTCACGCGCCGTTCGCAACGTCGAGCCCGAGCTCTCCGACGAGATCCTCCAGGCCGGACGCAGCCACGGCCTCGACTGACGCCACACCCAGGCCGGCGCACCACCCGCAGGCCAACGTGGAAGCGGTCTGTTAGGGAGCTGCGGCGTTCGAAACGTCCCTGGTCAGACAGTCTGAGGGCAACATCCCGCGCTCCTGGGCACGGCGGATGATGCGGGCCGCGATACCGACGGTGTGGCCGCGGCTTCGATCCGGTGACCGGTGGAGCCCTGCGCAGGTCGTCACGTTGTCGAGGGCCACCACCTTGGTGATGCGGACGCGCACGAGGAACACCACCTCAACCGCGTTGCGCTGTCCGAACTCCTCACCGCGTTTGGCACCCACTCCCAGCCGGGTCGACCACGGCAACGTCTCCTCCAGGTCCGCCGACAGCATGGCCTCGCCCTCGCCGATCACGAACGCGTACGGCGAGAACGCCCCACCGACCCTACTCGGAGCCATTCCCTGGGGAGAATCTGGGGAGTATGAACGGCGCTGGGGAGCGCGTGGGGAGAATCGACTGCGTAACCGGGCACGAGCGTGAAAGGTCCCGAAAGAGGTATCAGCCCAGGCCAGAGACGCTCCCAGCAACATCACCGCAGGTCAGCGCCACCAGGTAGACGACTTCAAGAAGATCTCCTCGCTCACCAACGCCGCTCATCAAGGGCCCGGCCAGCCCAGACACTACATCTGACACCCCATCAGGGCGAGCGTCAGATGAACGTCACGAGCGTCGTTTCAGCATCAAGATACCGCCTGTAAGGCCCACACCGTACATAACGCACACCACCCGAACCTGCAGGTCAGGCGGCATTTGCGGCCAGGTGGCCGTTCCCGGCGGGGCCGACGCCGCCCGGGACACTCTGGCCCGAGCCGACTGCTGTGCCGTGTGTCGCGTTCCGCGCCGGCGCGGTCGTGGCCGTGGTCTCGGCGGTCGTGGGGTGGTTCGTGGTGCTGCGGCGGCAGACGTTCGCCGCGCACACCGTCTCCGCCGTCGCCTTCCCCGGCGCCGCCGGGGCGCTCCTGCTCGGGTTCAGCGCGGTCTACGGCTACTTCGCCCTGTGCGTGGCCTCTGCACTGGTCATCGCTGCCCTGCGGGGCGGCGGTGAGCACGAGGAGTCGGCGCTGACCGGGACCGTGCAGGCGTTCCTGCTCGCGTCCGGGTTCCTGTTCACCGCCCTGTACAGAGGGCTGCTGGAGGGGCCGCAGACCATCCTCTTCGGCACCTTCCTGGGGATCACCTCCTCCCAGGTGACCGTGCTGACGGTGGTCGGTGCGGTGGTGCTCGCGATGCTGGCGCTGATCGGGCGGCCACTGCTGTTCGCCTCCGTCGACCCGCAGGTCGCCGCCGGGCGCGGGGTGCCGGTGCGCGCCCTGTCGGTGGTCTTCCTCGTCCTGCTCGGTGCGGCCACCGCCGAGGCGAGCCAGATCACCGGGACCCTCCTGGTCTTCGCCCTCATGGTGATCCCGGCCGCCACCGCTCAAGTCCTCACCGCCCGCCCGGCGTTGAGCCTGGCCCTGGCCGTCCTGCTGGCCTTCGCCGCGACCTGGCTGGGGCTGACCGCCGCCTACTACTCGCCCTACCCCCTGGGCTTCTTCGTAACGACCATCGCCTTCGCCGGCTACCTGCTCGCCCTGGGCCGGCGCTCACTGCGCGAGGCACTCGCCCGCACCCGGGCCGGCGCCGCGCCCACTGCCAAGGAGGTGGTCGCATGACCACCCTGCTCGCCGCCTCCCCGTTGTCCCACCCGTTCTTCCTTCACGCCTTCCTCGCCGGTACCGCCATCGCCGCGGCCTGCGGACTGGTCGGCTACTTCCTGGTGCTGCGGGCCCAGGTCTTCACCGCCGACGCGCTCAGCCACGTCGCCTTCACCGGTGCGATGGCGGCTCTCGCCTTCGGTGCCGACCTTCGCCTCGGGCTGTTCGCCGCCACCATCGCCATGGCGCTGCTCTTCGGCACCCTCGGCCGCAAGGCCCGGCCCGACGACGTGGTCATCGGGAGCGTCTTCTCCTGGGTCCTTGGCCTGGGCGCCTTCTTCATCACCCTCTACACGACCTCGCGCAGCACCACCAACGGCACCGCCGGCGTCAGCGTCCTGTTCGGCTCCGTCTTCGGCATCTCCGCCGGCAGCGCCGTCGTCGCCGCCCTGGTGGCCGCCGCGGTCGGCCTGCTGGTGGTCCTCATCGCCCGGCCGCTGCTGTTCGCCACGCTCGACGAGGCCGTGGCCGCCGCCCGCGGGGTACCGGTACGGCCGCTCGGGTACGGCTTCCTCGCCCTGGCCGGGATCAGCGCCGGCGAGGCCACCCAAGCGGTCGGCTCCCTCCTCCTGCTCGGCCTGCTCGCCGCCCCCGCCGGTGCCGCGATCAGGCTCACCGACCGCCCCTACCGTGCCCTCGCCCTCTCCGCCGGCCTGGCGGTGCTGGAGATGTGGGCGGGGCTGTTCGCCTCGTACTCGGTGCCGAAGATGCCGCCGAGCTTCGCCATCATGGCCGCCGCCACAGCTGTCTACGCCGCGACGTTCCTGATACGACGGCCCGCCTCCGATCCTCGTACGCCAACCGCCGTCCCCACCGGCACATGAGCGAAGGCACCCGATGGCACCCGACCGCCAGCGCACCCCCACCCCGTCGCACGACGTCACGCTGATCGGCCGCCTCACCCAGCAACGCACCATCGTGGTCGAGGCACTCATCCGGGCCGACGGCTTCGTCGGCGCCCAAGCCCTCCACAACCAGCTCGCCGCCGCCGGCTCACCGGTCGGCCTCTCCACGGTCTACCGCACGCTGACCGCCCTGGCCTCCGTCGGCCGGGCCGACATGGTGCGCGACACCAGCGGCGAACGCCTCTTCCGCTACCGCCCGGGACCCGAACACCGCCACTACCTCATCTGCACCGACTGCGGCCTGAGCCGGCCCGTCGACTCCGGCCCGGTGGAGGAATGGGCGGACACCATCGCGCAGACCTCCGGGTTCGCGAACGTCCGTCACACGGTGGAGTTGTCCGGGGTGTGCCCGGACTGCGGCCGACGGCAGGCTGCGGACGAGCGCCGGTGAATGCCGGTGCCCTCCCTTTCCCGGAGTCTGCGTCAGGGGCAGCAGTCGCACCCCGGAGCACAGCCGCAGGCATCCGCCTCCGTCCGGCCGGCGCCCGGCGTGACGGCCGACGGCGTTGCGCAGCACCCCTGCCCACGCCACGCGTCGCGCCCCTCCTTCACCGCGACCGCGGCGATGACCAGGGCAGCGAGCGGATCGGCCCACGACCAGCCGAACACGGCGTTGACGAGGAGGCCCACCAGCAGGACCGCCGACAAATAGGTGCACAGCAGGGTCTGCTTGGAGTCGGCCACGGCCGATGCGGAGCCGAGTTCCCGTCCAGCGCGGCGCTGGGCCGCCGACAGGACCGGCATGACCACGAGTGAGAGAGCAGCCAGCACGATCCCGGCCAGGGAGCGCGTGGCCTCACCTGTGCCGGTCAGGGCCCGTACGGCATCGACGGTGACATAGGCGGCGAGCGCCAAGAACGACAGCGCGATGATCCGCAACGCGGTCTTCTCGCGGGCCTCGCGCACCGCGTGCTCACGGGCGGAGAACTGCCAGGCGACGGTGGCGGCGGAGGAGACCTCGATGACGGAGTCGAGACCGAAACCGATCAGCGCGGTGGACGAAGCCAGGGTCCCGGCCGTGAGGGCGACGGCCGCCTCGACGACGTTATAGGTGATGGTCGCGGCGACCAGCAGCCGTATCCGCCGGGCAAGCACACCGCGCCTGGCCGGGTCGGGGCCGAGGGACAGGGACATCTCTGCGCTCACGGTCAGCAGCACCCTTCGTCGTCGGCGCACGTCCGGTCGCCCTCGACGGCGACCACGGCGGTGCGCAGGTCGTCGAGCGCGTGGCCGAGGCGTTCGTCGGCGAGTTCGTAGCGGGTGCGGCGGCCGTCGGGGACGGTGACGACCAGGCCGCAGTCGCGCAGGCAGGCGAGGTGGTTGGACAGCCTGGTGCGCGAGATGTCCAGCGCGTCGGCGAGGTCCGCGGGATAGGCGGGTGCTTCCCGCAGGGCGAGCAGGATGCGGCAGCGGATCGGATCGGCGAGCGCCCGGCCGAACCGGACCAGGACCTCGATGTCGGAGGCAACAGTCAGCACACCGTCAACGGTACACAGATTCCTGAATTCAAGGAACCATGAACTATAGCCATTTCGTAATGGTGTTCCTTTTCACGTAGCCTTTACTTGCCATCCCAACCAGGGCGACGTGCTGGGCACCCGGCTGTTCGACCTGGAACGCGCCCAACAGGCCCCCGGCTGGGTGAGGGCACTCAACGGCGACCACGTACCCGAGATGGAGGAGTACGGCATCCCCTCCTCCGTCTTCCGCTCCGAACTTCCCTTCCGTCCGGGCAGGTTGTGGACGTTCGTGACGGAGGAACTCGACAGCGGCGCATACGGACAGATCCTGCGCTCCAAGGGCTTCTTCACCCTCTCCAGCCGCCCGCACGTGACGGGCCTGTGGTCGCAGGCCGGCTCCGTCGCACGCTTCGAACCGTCCGCCGCACGCGACACCGAGAGCCCCGAGTGCCAGGAACTGGTCTTCATCGGCACGCATTCTGCACACGGATGCGCTGCACGCGACCCCTGACCGACTGCCTCATGGCCGACGGCGAGAGCCTGCCGCCCACGGACCCGTTTCCCACCTGGGACACCTACGGCATCGACGACACCTGTGAGGATGAGCATCCCGAACTCGTCGCGGGCCCCTGAGGACGCCGAGCCGGGCGGCGAACACAGCCACGCCGCCCGGCCCGGTATGGACACCAAGAGCTCCGGATAAATGCGTTGGGCTGACCGGCCCCCGCTGATAGCGTCTGGGCAGCCGTGAGAGAACGCGAGGAGCTGAGACCCATGAAGGCTGTATCCCTGTGGGTGCTCTCCCATGTCGTCACGGTGGGCGATTGACGTAGGTGTCGCCGGGAGCGCCTCCAACAAGGTACTCCTGAGAGGCATCACCTATGAACTTTGTGCATTCCGCTGCGGGCACGGACAACCATCCGGTTGTGGTCACGCGGGTCTCGGAAACGCAGTGGCACGCTGTGGAGGACGACTTGACGGTCGGCCGCGGCGTCGCTTCGCGTCGGCCCGACGGGCGGCTTTTCGTATGCATCGACGCGTGGCACGGCGCGGTCTTCGACCGCATCGCCGACGCGATGCTGGCGGACCTGCCGACACCGCTGTACACGGTCGTCGACGAGGCCGACCACGACTCGAGGTCCGCCTGGGAGCGGGCCGGCTTCGCCACCGCACGCCGCGAGTGGGGCTACCTCGTGCCCACCGATCCGCAGGTCACCGGGCTCGGCTCGGTGCGGCCGCCGACGGGCGTGGTGATCGTGCCCGCCGGTGAGGCAGAGGAGGGCCCGCTGCGCGCCCTGGACCGCCTCATCCGCAACGAGGTCGAGGCCACCGTCGGATGGCAGACGATGCCGGCCGAGGTGCTGCCACGCCCGGCGGGGACCACTGTGCTCGACCCGTCGAAATACGAGGTGGCCAGGCACGTGGACCAGTACGTGGGACTGGTCAGGGTGGCCCCGCTGACCCGGCAGCCACGGATCGGGCTGATCGCCGTCCGGACCGACAGGCACCGCCGCGGCATCGCCCGGGCGCTGCTGGCCCACGCCCTGGGGTCGCTGCACCACTCCGGGACCGCTTCGGCATGGGCCGAGGTGAACGAGTGCAACGCGGCGGCCGCCGCCCTGTTCGAGAGCATCGGTGCCCGGCGCGCGGCCAGCACCCTGGAACTCGTCAGCCACTGACGCGCCGCCACATCAAACGGAGCGACCGTTTCCTACCGAATTCGCCGTCACAGAACGGGAGAAGTGAGAGACCATGACAAAGGCAGCAGGGGGCGTAGAAGCCGAAGGCACCGTCGTCGAGTGCCTGCGCAAAGCCACCTTCAAGGTGGAGCTCCAGAACGGGCACACGGTGCTCGCCCACATCAGCGGGAAGATCCGGAAGAACCGCATCAAGATCCTCCCCTACGACCGAGTGCTCGTGGAACTCAGCCCCTACGACCTCACCCGCGGCCGGATCCGCTACCGGTACAGGGCGTAACGGAAGGTGCCGGCGCCTCCGAGACCACTCGGTAGGATAATCAGAAGCCGCGGTCGTTCTGCTGCCTCCCGCACGGGGCCATCGCCCTATCGGGAGCCGTAGGGCAGGAGCGCCATCTCGCGTGCGTTCTTGATGGCCTGCGCTATCTGCCGCTGCTGCTGACGCGTCACGTGGGTCACCCGACGGCTGCGGATCTTTCCGCGGTCGGAGATGAACTTCCGCAGCAAGTCGGTGTCCTTGTAGTCGATGTAGGTGATGCCGGCGGCGTCCAGCGGGTTGGTGCGCTGACGCTTGGCAGTCTGCCGCCGGATGCTTGTGCGTCGGGTCATGGGGAGGTCGGTCCTCTCTTTCAGGTCACGAGGTCGAGCAAGCCGTCAAAGGCGTGCGGGAGTTGCTTCCAGCGGTCCCTGCCCGCCGCGTACTCGTCGTCGGTGAGCAGGCATGAGTCGAGCAGGGCCGACAGGCCGTCGCAGTCCAGGCCGGGCGAGGTGAAGGTGAGGTACTGGCAGCGGTCACCGTGTTCGGGATGCCAGTCCACGGACGCGGCGAGGCGGCGCTCGGCGGGCACCATCTCCCAGGCGGCGTCGGGCAGGGCGGCCAGCCAGGGCCCGGCCGACTCCACGCACAGCGCGCCGCCGGCGGCGTCCCAGGACAGCAGGGTGTCGGGGCGGTCCGCCAGCCAGAACCGCCCCCGGCTGCGGGCGGCCGCACAGGTCCAGTCCTCCAGTGCCGCGTACAGGCGCTGCGGATGGAAGGGCCGTTCGCGCCGCCAGACGAAGGTGCTTACCCCGTGCTCGTCGCACGACTGCGGCAGCAGCGCGCACGCAGGATGCACACGGGCGGCGGCCGCTGCCACGTCGAAGCCCGCCAACAGCGCTGCCACCAGGGCGCCGTCGCTCTCCACCCGTACGCTTCGTGCGCCTGGTGTGAGCTGGGCGAGCAGCGCGTGGTCGGTGTCGTCGGCCGCCTCGTCGCAAGAATCGTCGTCGCCGCGGGCGATCACCGTGGGGTACTCCAGCTGCCGGGCGAAGGTGTCGGCGACCGTGCGCTGGTCGGTCGGCGCGGCGGCGAGGCCGACGTCGGCCAGGTCGTCGCCGTTGGACAGGTACGGCAGGACGAGTGCGGGGTCGACCGCGGTGGCGACCCCGGTCAGGACCAGCGGTGCGCCCGCGGCGGCGACGACTCCGGCCATGGCCTGGGGCTCGACGGAGTCCCACAGTTCCACGACGGCCAGCCGGCACGTTCCCTCCGCTGCGAGCCGCAGCAGTTCGGGGACGAGATCCTCGCGAAGGGCGCAGCACGCGCAGTCATTCACCAGGGGTGCGTCGCCACTGCCCAGCAGACCGTCGGCGTCGCGCACCGTCCGGCGCACCGCGCTGTCGACGGCGGACGTCAGGTCGTGGTGCAGCGCGACCGAGCCGGGGACCGAACGCAGGATCTCCTCGACGGCGGCCCGGCGGGCGTCGGCGTGCAATCCGCCGACGATCGCCACCGGCAGCCGCGCGTCGTCCCGGTTCACGGCTCGCTCCGTCCGCGTCCGTACCGCCGTTCGAAGCGCTCGACCCGCCCCGCGGTGTCCAGGAGAGGGCGGACGCCTTCGTCGCGCGGCTCGGCTCCGACGTACGGCGTCCGGGATTCACCGCCGCACTCGCCTTCGACGGACGGAACGTCGTGGGTTTCGCCACCGCCTGGGCCACGCCCACCCCCTTCCCGGTCGACCGTTGCTATCCGCAGGCGGCCGCCGGTCTCGGTGCGAGCCGTACCGAGGAGTGGTTATGCGGGGCCCGCGAGATCGACGAGCTCGCCGTCCGCGCCACCGCTCGCGGCACCGGGACCGCAGCCGCCTCCTGCGAGCGGTGACCGAGGACGCCCCCCACGGCCGCGCCTGGCTGCTCGCCTCGGTGATCTCGACCTGGGATGCCGCGCCGCCCCTGCACCTACGCAGGCTTCCTTCGACTGACAACCACCGCCGATCAGCCACGGTGGGGCCCGGCAGCCCTGATTGCCTCACCGCCCGAAAGAACACGAACTGGTCAGCGCTGCTCGCCGCGTCCCTCGAAGTCCCGTCGTACGGTCGCGCCTTGGTCTTCGACCAACCCTGTGTCTTCCGGAACGTCCAGGACGGTCGCGCAGTGCTCGCACAGTCTCCCGTCTCCGGCTGGTGTCCCGCACACCTTGCAGAACCGGTGGACCTGCATGTCTTCGGTCTTCTCCGTCATGACCTCTCCCGGACGGGCGAACAGCGTCCGCTGCCGGGTGCCCCCGAGCAGCAGCGAAGATCTACTGGTGTCGTGGCGGCGCCGGCGCGTCCACGTCGTGCGTCGTGGCGTCGGGCGCGCGGAAACATGCGCTGACCGACTTCCCGTGGGGACAGGGGTGCGACTCCCATGTGTCGGCCATGGCGTCCACCAGGAGCATGCCGCGCCCGCCGAGGCTTTCCGTGCCGGCCTCCCGCGGGACTGGCAGGTCACCGGACTTGTCGTGCACGGAGACATGCAGGCAGTGGTCGTCACAGGTCATCACCAATTGGGCGCTGCTGTGGGCGTGCCGGTGCGCATTGGTCACCAACTCGGAAACGGTGAGCAGTATCGCGTCCACCGTCTGCGGAGCAGCGGTGGTCCAGCCCAGCGCGTCCAAATGCTCACGTGCCCAGTCACGGGCGGTCTTCACTTCGCTGTTCAAGGGCAGGGTGCGCGCCCAGCCCACTGCCCGGAGCGACGAACCTTCCACGGCGATCCTTCCTGGTTGAGGCGAGTGCGGTCAGCGACGGCATCAAACTTCCCCAGCGGGCGCCGAACTTGGGCCCGGCGACGCGGGTCGGCAGCGGCTCTACATGCCTGTTCGGCCGGCCGTCGCCCCTGAGGGCTCCCGCCGAGCTGCCTGATGCGTTGCGTCGTGCCTGGCATGACACCCCTTCTCAGGACACCGTGCCTTGACCTGCTTCGAATACCCCCCAAATCGTGGCCTCAGCCCTGTCGCGCGGCTCCCCAGCGCACGCGCCCTCACATCGGGCACGCGGCAGCCCTGACGGGCGGTCCGCGCGCAGACCGATGACGGCGTTCAGGTACGTGTGGGCGGTGTCGACGGCGCTGCCGAAACCAGTCGCTGGTCGCGCGAGGGCGTCGTGCCAACGGAGGCGCACCCGAAACCGAACTCGGCCACGCGCAGCGCCCAGCCGCCGCCCTCGCGCTCCACGCAGTCCTTGCTTCGGTGCAGATCCCCCTTCCCCCGCCGGTCGATCACGCCCCGCGCGTCCGCGCCTTCTCGGCGGCACCGGTGGGTTCGACGTCCATGGTGAGCTCGACCGGGGTGTGCGTGTCGTCCAGCCGCTCGAACCGGACCGATCCGCTCTGCCAGGTGTCGCCTCCCACAGATCGCCAGGTGATCCGGTCGTCCAGCAGCTGGTCGACGATCTCGGTGTCGAACTCGCGCCGGACCCCGCTGACCTTGGTGGTCCAGTGGTTGTGCCGGCGGTTGTGCCGGCCGTCGAGTTTGCCTGACCTCCTCGACGCCTTCCATGAACTGCGGGAACTCCGCTGCGGCGGGTGCGAGGCACCGGGTACCCGGGGAAGCGGCCCGAGGAATCCCGACCCGGCCGCTGGGAGGCGTCGGTCGGCTCCTGCGGGGAACCCGTCCGGTCACCAGTACGCAGGACGCCCCTGCCGAACAGGCGGAGTGGTCCTGTGCCACAGGCCGGGACGAATGAGGCGCTCACCGTGGAAAACCGCAATGACCCCGATGGCATCGCACTGACGTCGCACGAACGCGTCGCCCTGTGGCGTATCGAAGCGGAGCTCAGTGAGGACCGCCGTCTCGTGCGGTGTATGCGCCACCCGGGCGGCCGACCGTGGCTGCCCCTGTCGGTGGCCGCCCTGACGTGTACCTCACTGCTCCTCCTCGTCATGGGAATCCTGACCTCCGACCTCGCCGTCCTGTGGTGCTTCGCCGCCCTGTGGCCCGTCACCCTCCTGTTGGCTTTCCGGCTGCTGCGCCGTCCGACCGGCACCGAGGACCGCGGCCGGCCATGATCGTGAACTCCGCGCCGTGGCCCGGCGGTTCACGGCGGCGGGTCCGGTTGCTCGACAGCGATATCTACCGGCCGGAGCACCCGGATCCGCTGCGGTCGAGGGTTCCGCTACGTCGATCTCAGCGGCCGGAGTCTCGTACAGGAAGCGGTGCTGCGGCTCCTGGCGTGGCTTCCCTTTCCGGCGCTCAAGGATTCGGGCCGTAGCGACCAGGTACGAAGAGCGGGCGTACGTCTCTCACGGCGCTGTCACCGTCGGCCGATACGCTGCGAGCGATCTACGACCACCGGACCGGAAAGCATGATGACCCGCACCCCCAGACCGACGCTCGAAGCGATACTCACCGTGCTTCCCGAACTTGCTCCCCACGCGCGCGACGCAGTCATACTCCATCCCGAGCGGGCGGAACCGGACTACCGGAACAGTTCGATCGGCGGGCCACTGCTGTGGCCGAGTGACGAACCGTGGCCCGAGTGCTCCCTGCCCGACGGGACCGACCCTGTCGGCGCGCCTGCCACGGCCATGGTGCCGGTCGCACAGATCTTCCGGCGCGACGCGCCGGGACCCTGGTGGCCCGTCGGCATCGACCTCTTGCAGATTCTTTGGTGCCCCAATGAGCACTGGGATCCTCCGGTCCAGCAGGCCGACGTCAGCCCCGTGCTTGAGGTGCGCTGGCGTCGGGCCGCTGACGTGACCAGCCCGTTGACGACTCCGCCGTCGCCCTCGCGGTATCACGAGGACGGCTACCTGCCCCGCGCGTGTGCCCTCACGACCGAGCCCGTGACCGACTTCCCTTTCCGTGAGGAACTGCCCGCGGAACTCCGGCCGCGACTCGAGGAACTGGTCCGCGAGACCGGCGACGGCGGTGATGCCATCACCCGCCTCGCGGGCTGGAAACTCGGCGGCTGGCCGACCTGGCACCTGGCGCACCCCACAGCCTTTCGCTGCGGTGACTGTGGCACGGCCATGACGCTCCTGTTCACCGTGGCCAGCGACGACGAGACAGGGGTCATCGTCGGCCGCTATGGAGACCTGCGCATCTTCACCTGCCCCGCCGACCACCGTCACGCGTTCCAGGTTGACCTGCACTGACCTGGGGCTCAGCGCCCGCACCACGACCCATCAGACAGGCTCTGCACGCCTCCCAGGGCACGTCTCCGTTTTCGTCCTGGGAAGTTCCTGTGGGGCCGTCCGCGTAGCTCTCATGTGAGCCGTTGTGGGGCTTCTCGAGGCCGTGCAGATCATCCGCGAAAGTGCGAACCAGCCCCGGGCATTACGACGCCGTCCGCTCCCCCTCGGGTCAGGAACCGGCATGAGCGACCCGGACGGGACGTTTGTTCGAGCCCGATCGGTGCACACGATGAGCTGACACAGCCTTTATCCGAGGAAGCGGAGACGCACCATGGGCATCATCGCGTGGATCATCATCGGCCTGCTCGCCGGCGCCATCGCCAAGGCCCTGATACCGGGCAAGGACCCCGGCGGCATCATCGTCACCATGCTCATCGGCATCGTCGGCGGTCTGCTCGGCGGCTGGCTCGGCAAGGTGATCTTCGGCGTCGACTCCATCGACGGGTTCTTCGACCTGTCCACCTGGATCGCCGCGATCGTCGGCTCCCTCATCCTGCTCCTCCTCTACCGCCTCGTCACCGGCAACCGGCACTCGCACCGCCACGCATGACCCGCTGAAGGCACAACGGCTACGCAGCCGCAGTGCGCGAGGGCTTCACGCTGGGATGACCTGCGCCCCCGTGCCCCAACGGACGCGAACGGCCACCTGCCGTACCGCGACCCCGCAGACTCCACTGATCCTGCGTAGCCACACCGGCGGCGGGTACCCGAGGTCGGAACCACACCTGGCCGCGAGAGGGAGAGCACCGTGAGCGACCGCCGTCCGAAGGATCCCGGGAACGACAGAGCGGGGCGGATCGGACCGGTGTTCACGAACATGCCCGACCAGCGGACGGGCGGCGGCGAGAAACCCTGGAAGTCCGGCTGTGACGCGCCGCGGAAGGCCGAGGACGAGCAGCCGGACCCCGGGAGGCCCCACGGGGACACATCCGGAACGGGCCGACCTGGATCCCCTGGCTGCGGAGATCCCGATCCGACCATCCCGTGTCCGAGGGACCGTCCGGCTGACACCCCGCGCGCCGTACCCGTCCCGGTGGGCCAGTCTGGGAGTGACACCCACCAACGCCGCCGGGCATCCCGGCCGCCGAAAGGACACACCATGGGTGTGCGTACGTGGATCAGCGACTGGCCCGCCTTCCGTCAGCTGACCGGATCCGACCCGCTGGGCCGGGGACGGGCCGCCATGTCGGCGCGCACCGAACACCTCAGGCCGCGCACGGACACCGCCGACAGGGTGGTGCGTTCTGTATGTCCCTACTGCGCGGTGGGCTGCGGCCAGCAGGTCTACGTCAAGGACGACAAGGTCGTCCAGATCGAGGGCGACCCGGACTCGCCCATCAGCCGGGGCCGCCTGTGTCCCAAGGGTTCGGCCACACTCCAGCTCACCACCGGCTCGGCCCGCCGCCACGAGGTGCTGTACCGGCGGCCGTACGCCACCGACTGGGAGCCCCTGGACCTGGAGACCGCCATGGACATGGTGGCCGACCGGGTGATCGAGACACGGCGCCGGACCTGGGAGTGGGAGTCCGAGGGACTGCGCACCGCGCGCACCCTCGGCATCGCCAGTCTCGGCGGCGCGACCCTCGACAACGAGGAGAACTACCTCATCAAGAAGCTGCTGACCGGCCTCGGCGTGGTCCAGGTGGAGAACCAGGCCCGGGTCTGCCACAGCTCCACGGTCGCCGGGCTCGGCACCTCCTTCGGGCGGGGCGGTGCCACCACCTTCATGCAGGACCTCCAGCACTCCGACTGCATCGTCATCCAGGGCTCCAACTTCGCCGAGGCCCACCCCGTCGGCTTCCAGTGGGTGATGGAGGCCAAGGCGCGCGGCGCCCGGGTCATCCACGTGGACCCGCGGTTCACCCGCACCAGCGCGCTGGCCGACCTGCATGTCCCGATCCGGGCCGGCAGCGACATCGCGTTCCTCGGCGCGATCATCAACCACGTCCTGACCGAGGAGAAGGACTTCCGCGAGTACGTCCTCGCCTACACCAACGCCGCCACCCTGGTGAGCGAGGACTTCCGCGACACCGAGGACCTCGACGGCGTCTTCTCCGGGCTGGACGAGGACAAGCACCACTACGACCCCTCCAGCTGGCAGTACGAGGGCGTCGAGGTGCAGCAGCCCACCGGCGAGGTCGACGAGCAGTACGAGGAGCGCGTTCACGGCTCCGGCGGTCCGGAGGCGCACGGCTCGGGCGGGGCCCGCACCGCCGGCCGGCCGCCCCGGGACGAGACGCTGCGACATCCGCGCTGCGTCTACCAGATCCTCAGGCGCCACTACGCCCGCTACACCCCGGAGTTGGTGGAGGAGGTCTGCGGAGTGCCGCGCGCGAAGTTCCTCCAGGTGTGCGAGGACCTGACCGCCAACTCGGGCCGCGAGCGGACGAGCGCGTTCGTGTACGCGGTCGGCTGGACCCAGCACTCGGTCGGCGCCCAGTACATCCGCGCCGCGAGCGTGCTCCAGCTGCTGCTCGGCAACATCGGCCGCCCCGGCGGCGGCATCCAGGCCCTGCGCGGCCACGCCTCCATCCAGGGCTCCAGCGACATCCCCACCCTGTTCAACCTGCTGCCCGGCTACCTGCCCATGCCGCACGCCCACGCCCACGAGGACCTGGACGCCTTCATCGAGGCCAGCCGCACCGACAAGGGCTTCTGGAGCACGATGCGGGCCTACTTCGTGAGCCTCCTGAAGGCGTACTACGGCGACGCGGCCACCGCCGCCAACGACTTCTGCTTCGACCACCTGCCCCGCCTGACCGGCTCCCACTCCACCTACGACACGGTGATGGCCCAGCTGGACGGAGTGTGCAAGGGCTACTTCCTGATGGGCGAGAACCCCGCGGTCGGCTCCGCCAACACACGACTCCAACGGCTCGGGATGGCCAACCTGGAATGGCTCGTCGTACGCGACTTCTCCCTCATCGAGTCGGCGACCTGGTGGCAGGACGGCCCGGAGATCGAGACCGGGGAACTGCGCGCCGAGGACATCGGCACCGAGGTGTTCTTCTTCCCCGCGGCCGCCCACACCGAGAAGAACGGCTCGTTCACCAACACCAACCGATGGCTGCAGTGGCACCACGCGGCCGTCGAGCCCGACGGCGACGCCCGCAGCGACCTGTGGTTCATGTACCACCTGGGGCGCCGCATCAAGGAACGGCTGGCCGCGTCGACCGACCCGATGGACCGGCCCGTACAGGATCTGACCTGGGACTACCCCGTCGAGGGCCCGCTGGCCGAACCGGATGCCGCCGCCGTGCTCGCCGAGATCAACGGCCACGGCCCGGGCGGGGCGCCGCTCTCGGCGTACACCGAACTCAAGGACGACGGCTCGACGAGGTGCGGTTGCTGGATCTACTGCGGGGTGTACGCGGACGGTGTCAACCAGGCCGCCCGCCGCCGGCCCGGAAGCGAGCAGGACTGGGTGGCCGCCGAATGGGCCTGGGCGTGGCCCGCCAACCGCCGCGTCCTCTACAACCGGGCGTCGGCCGCCCCGGACGGCACTCCGTGGAGCGAGCGCAAGGCGTACGTCTGGTGGGACGAGGCCGAGGGGAAGTGGACCGGGTACGACGTCCCGGACTTCGTACCCGACCGCGCCCCCGGCTTCGTACCGGACGAGGACGCGACCGGACCCGATGCGCTGCGCGGCGACGACCCGTTCATCATGCAGGCCGACGGCAAGGGCTGGCTGTACGCGCCCGCCGGCTTGGAGGACGGGCCGCTCCCGACCCACTACGAACCGCAGGACTCCCCCTTCGCCAACGCCCTCCATCCCTCCACACCGCGCTCCCCCGTACGCCAGTTGCTGCCCCGGGAGGGCAACCGCTATCACCCGAGCGGTGACGACAAAGGCGCCGAGGTCTTCCCTTACGTCATCACCACGCACCGCCTCACCGAGCACTTCACGGCGGGCGGTATGAGCCGCTGGTCGCCGTATCTCTCCGAACTCCAGCCGGAGTTCTTCTGCGAGGTCTCCCCCCAACTGGCCGCCGAGCGCGGCCTTGAGCACCTGGGATGGGCCACCATCGTCACGGCCCGCAACGCCGTCGAGGCCCGCGTCATGGTCACCGCCCGGATCACCCCCCTCACGGTGCACGGCCGGACGATCCACCAGATCGGGCTGCCGTTCCACTGGGGACCCAACGGCGTGGCCACCGGCGACGCGGCCAACGAACTCGTCGCGATCGCCCTCGACCCCAACGCCCATATCCAGGAGGACAAGGCGCTCACCGCCGACATCCGCCCGGGCCGCCGACCCCGCGGGCCCGACCTGCCGAAGCTGGTCGCCGAATACCGCAGCCGGGCGGGCATCACCGCCGACACAGGGACGGAGACCAGGAAATGACCGACCGTCACCTGCTCAGCGGCATCGAGCCCGACCCCGCACGCGATGCAGGACATCCCGAACCCCCGCCCCGTGTCGGCTTCTTCACCGACACCTCCGTCTGCATCGGCTGCAAGGCCTGCGAGGTCGCCTGCAAAGAGTGGAACGCCATCCCGGAGGACGGCCTTTCCCTCACCGGCATGAGCTACGACAACACCCAGGGACTCGGCGCCTCCAGCTGGCGCCATGTCGCCTTCATCGAACAGCAGGTCCCGGCGCCGGACGGACGTACCCGACTTCCCCTGGCCGAAGCCGAGTCCGAGCCTTCCGCCGAGCCCGGGGAAATGCGCTGGCTGATGTCGTCCGACGTGTGCAAACACTGCACCCACGCCGCCTGCCTCGACGTCTGCCCCACCGGCTCCCTCTTCCGGACCGAGTTCGGCACGGTCGTCGTCCAGGAAGACGTCTGCAACGGCTGCGGCTACTGCGTACCCGCCTGCCCGTACGGCGTCATCGAACAACGCCCCGAGGACGGGCGGGCGTTCAAGTGCACCATGTGCTACGACCGGCTCGGCGCCGGCCAGGAGCCCGCCTGCGCCAAAGCCTGTCCGACCGAGTCCATCCAGTTCGGCCCACTGGACGAACTGCGCGAACGAGCCGCGCTGCGCGTGGACCAACTGCACGCGGCGGGCGTGGACGGCGCACGGCTGTACGGGCACGAGCCCGATGACGGCGTCGGCGGCGACGGTGCGTTCTTCCTGCTCCTCGACGAGCCCGAGGTCTACGGGCTGCCCCCGAACCCGGTCGTCACCACCCGCGACCTCCCCACGATGTGGAAGCACGCCGGTGCGGCGGCCCTCTCCCTGGCCGGAGCCTTCGCCGTCTCCTTCGCGCTGCCCGAACTACTGCGCAGGAAGGCGACCCGATGAGCGACTCCGCGAACGGCTCCGGGCAGGACGTGCGCCGGGAGCCCCGAAAGCGCCGTGGGGAACAACTCATGGTCCCGCGCGCCGAGTTCGAGTCGTACTACGGACGTCCAGTCATCAAGGCACCGTCCTGGGGCGCCCGGGACATCGCCGGGTACTTCTTCCTGGGCGGGCTCGCCGGTGCAGGCTCCGTGATCGCGGCGGGCGCCCAGCTCACGGGACGTACGACCACCGCCACGGCGATGAAGGTGTCCTCGCTTGCCGCGGTCTCCTTGTCCGCCGCCGCGCTCGTGCACGACCTCGGGGTGCCGAGCCGGTTCCCGAACATGCTCCGCGTCTTCAAGCCGACCTCCCCCATGAGTGTGGGCTCCTGGTTCCTGGCCGGTTACGGACCGGCGGCCGGCACAGCCGCTGTCACCGCCGTCACCGGGCGGCTGCCCAGGGCCGGGGCGGCGGCGACCGCGGCGGCGGCGCTGCTCGGACCGGCCGTCGCCTCGTACACGGCCGTCCTGGCGGCGGACACCGCCGTCCCCGCCTGGCACGGCGCGCACCGCGAACTGCCCTACGTGTTCGCCGCCTCCGCGACGGCCGCCGCCTCCGGCATGGCCCTGCTCCTCGGTCCGGTGCACGAGTCGGCACCCGCGCGCTGCGCCGCGGTGCTCGCCGCCGGCGCCGAGGAGGTCGCGACCCGGGCGGCCGAGCGGCGCCTCGGCATGGTCGCGGAGACCTACCGCCAGGGCCAGGCCGGAACCCTGCTGCGCACCGCCCGTCTGCTCACCGCGACAGGAGCCGCCACCGGCCTGCTGCTCGGCCACCGCAGCCGCCCGGCGGCCGTCCTCGCGGGCCTCGCCCTCCTCGCGGGCTCGGCCTGCACCCGCTTCGGCATCTTCGCGGCAGGAGTGGCCTCGGCCGAGGACCCGAAGTACACGGTCGCACCCCAACTCGCCGCCGCGAAACCGTCCGACGAGGCTGAGAGCTGAGGGGGCTGGTGGCGTCACGCCGGGCGCGGGGAGCTGAGGGGCGGGTGGGACGCCACAGCCGCCGCCGGGGGCTCACCGTGAGTGGGGCGGCGTGGCCCTGCTCACCGGGTCGTGATCCGTGTGCGAGGCAGTGCCGTCAGCACTCGGGCTGAAATGTCATCGACAGCCGCCCCGGGCGCCCCTGGAGTGACTGTCATGCGAAGACGGACAGCAGGAGCGCCATGCCCAGGCCAAGGACACTGACCAGCGTCTGCACCACGGTCTGTGTCTTCGCGGCCTGGGCGAGGTCCATGCCGAAGGACTCCTTGACCAGCCAGAATCCGGCGTGGTTGACGTAGTTCAGTCCGAGGGAACCTGCCCCGATGGCCACCACGAGCAGCGACGCCTCAAGGCCTCCCCCGGCGATCAGAGGGGCGACAATGCCGGTGGCGGAGACGATGCCGACGGTGGCGGAGCCGGTGGTCAGCGACAGCAGCAGGGCGATCAGCCAGCCGAGCAGGATGACGTTGAGATGCGCCCCCTTGGCGGCGGAGGCGATCGCGTCGCCGATGCCGGAGTCCTGGAGAACCTGTTTGAACGCGCCTCCGCCACCGATGATGAGCAGGATCACGGCGACGGACTTGAGGCTGTCCGTCAGAGACTCACGGACCTCCTCGCCGGGCCGCCCGGTGCCGAGGGCGGTCAGGGCAAGGGCGAAGAGGAGTCCCGCGAGCATGGCGACGACGGGTTCGCCGCCGAAAGTCAGCACGGAGCGCGCCGGGTCGGTCTCGTCGAGCACCGTTTCGGCGAGGGTGCGCAGCAGCATGAGGGCGACGGGGACGAGCACCGCGGTGACGGCCAGGGTGGTCGGCACGTGGGGCCGCGCTTCGATGTCGTTACGCAGTTGTGCTCCAGGGCCGCCGGCCGTCGTGGTGGCCGCCGGCTCCTTCTCGGGACGCCGCCCGGTGCCGGTGAACTGCGCGACGAGCGCGGCGTCCGGGCGGACGTCGGGGAGACGGGGAGCGATCCACCGGGCGTAGACGGGACCGGCCAGGATCACGGTCGGGACGGCGCAGACGAAGCCGACGACCATGGTGAGGCCGAGGTCGGCGTGCAGACCCGTCACAGCGGTGAGCGGTCCGGGGTGCGGCGGCAGCATGCCGTGCAGCGTCGACAGGGCGGCGATGGCCGGCACGCCGAGCAGCACGTACGGGGAACCCTTCGTACCGCCCTGGGCCTCCAGCCTGCGCGCCACACTGAAGATCAGCGGCAACATCACGATCAGGCCGACCTCGAAGAACATCGGGACACCGATGACGA
Source organism: Streptomyces sp. NPDC048417 (assembly GCF_040651615.1). Taxonomy (NCBI): domain Bacteria; kingdom Bacillati; phylum Actinomycetota; class Actinomycetes; order Kitasatosporales; family Streptomycetaceae; genus Streptomyces; species Streptomyces sp. NPDC048417. Next base: position 101,884 of record NZ_JBEZKI010000020.1, read on the forward strand.
ACGCGGCGGCCGCGACCAGCCAGGGCAACCTGCGGGTGCTGGAACGGTCGACCAGAGCACGGGCGATGGCGTCGGTGGCGCCGGAGTCGGACAGCAGACGGCCGAGCATGGCGCCCAGGGCGAGGGTGATCCCCACGTCGCCGAGGGTGCCGCCGGCGCCGTCCTCGATGGATCCGGTCAGTTTGTCGACAGGCTCACCGGCCGCCAGACCGGTACCCACGGTGACGACGATCAGCGCGACGAACGGGTGGACGCGCAGGCGGGAGTTGATGAGGTAGATCAAGGCAGCGATCGCTACGGTCAGGATGAGCAGCAGCCACCAGGTGTGCGAGGTCATGCGGATGCCTTTCGACGGGGAAGGTGAGGGGCACGGCGAGTTGAGGTGCGGGGCAGGGGTGATCGCGTGGCGGCGCGCCCTGCGGCCGGCGGTCAGGGACGACCGGTCAGTGGACCGGTCGGTTCAGTCCGAGATCCGTGACGAGACGACCGACCGACGTGTCCTGTTGGGACAGGAACGTTCCGAAGGCGCCGCCGACGGCGAACGCGTCGGTCCAGCCGTGCCGGCGGACGGCCGCTTTCCACTGCTTGGACGCGTGCATCGAGGTCAGCGCGTCGATCCAACGCTTCCTGTCGGCGGCGGTGATGCCGGGCGGGGCCACGATTCCGCGCCAGTTGCTGAAAACCACGTCGATGCCCTTGGCTTTCAGCGTCGGAACTCCGGGCAGGGCGTCGATCGGTTTCTCGCTCGTCACCGCGAGGACCCTGAGCTGGCCGGCGTCGATCTGGTCGAGGAACTCACCGATCCCAGTGGTGGCGAAGTCGACCTTCCCGTCGAGGAGAGCGGGCAGCAGGTCACCTCCGCCGCCTTGGTGGGCGACGTAGTCGACCCGCTGTGGGCTGACGCCGACGGCCCTCGCCAGCTCCAGGGACAGCAGGTCGTCCGGTCCTCCGGGCGAGGATCCGCCGCCGACGGTCAGCCGTGCCGGGCTCCTCTTCCAGGTGGTGACCAGGTCGTCGATCGACCGGTAGGGCGAGTCCCCGCGCACGACGACCGCACCGGGCTCGTCGACCAGCCGGGCGAGAGGCGTGGTCTGCGTGACGGTCACCCTCGCATGCGCCACGTGCGACGCGCCGACCACGCCCAGGCCCATCTGCAGGGCGAGCCGACCGTTGCCCCGCTCGTTCACGACGCGTTGCAGGCCGACCGTGCCGCCGGCCCCCGGCAGGTTGAAGACCTGCACGTCGGAGTCCACACCGATCTCCTGCATCACCTTGGCCGCCGTGCGAGCAGTGGTGTCGTATCCACCACCGGGAGTGTTCGGGACCATGATCCGCAGTCCGGTGTCGGTCGGCTCCCCGCCGCCGGGCAGCGCCTGGCACGCGGTGCTGAGGAACAGCGACAACGCGAGGAGGGTGCCTCGGTGGGCGTGCGAGCGACCTCTCATGGCACCTCTCTTTCGCAGCCGTCGGGATGGACGTCATGATTGTGCGGCCCGTGGTGCGAGCCGCACAGTTTGTGTCAGCAGTAGAGATTGAGTTCGTTGTGGTCACCAGTTTTCGTCGCCATACCCTCGCGGGCGAGATGCTTGTGCTGCAGCTCGCCATCGTCGTGGTGGTGCTGCTGGCGGTCGCGGCGGTCTCGCTCGCCCAGTCGGAGGCCACCTTCAACCGGGTCGAGGGCCGGCGTGTCGGCGCGCTGGCCGAGCAGCTGGCCGCCAATCCGCTGGTACGCAACGAGCTCCCCCGGCCGGCGTCGGGAGAAGCACTGGCTCCGTTGACGCATTCCACTCTGGTGCAGTCCGGGGTCACCTCCGTGACCGTCGCCGACGGCTCCGGGCGCATCGTCAGCTCCACCAATCCCACGGTCATAGGCGACCGGCTGGCCCAGGGACCGGGTGTGGCCCGTGGCCGCGGCTGGTCCGGTTCCCTCACCTGGGACGGCAGTCACGAGTTGGTGGCCCAGGTGCCGGTGCTCGGTGCGGCGAGCGGCGATCTGGGGCAGACACTGGGCACGGTCATGATCGGGGAGGCGTCTCCGACCGTGTGGCAGCGGCTCAGCGGGGCGTCCTCGTATCTTCTCGCCTACCTCGGCATCGCCAGCGGGCTCGGCCTGGCCGGCTCCTGGCTGCTGGCTCGCCGGGTCAAGCGGCAGACGCTGGGGCTGGAGCCGCGTGAGATCACCGGGCTCGCCGAACACCGCGAGGCCATGCTGTACGGGATCGCCGAAGGCGTCGTCGCTCTGGACCCGCAGCAGCGTCTCACCCTCGTGAACGAGGTGGGCAGACAACTGCTCGACCTGCCCGAGGAGTGCGTGGGCAGGACGCTGGACGAGCTGGGCATCGACGGCCGCCTGCGGGACGTGCTCTCCGGTGCAGGGTCCGCACCGGAGAACAGACCCGACGAAGTAGTCATACGACGCGAACGCGTGCTCGTGATGAACAGGATGACCGTCACGAAGAACGACCGCCTGCTCGGCTCGGTCACCACACTGCGGGACCGCACCGAGCTGGCCCGGCTGGAGCGCGAGATCGGCTCCTTCCGCAGCACGTCGGAGTCGCTGAGGGCCCAGGCCCACGAATTCGCGAACCAGCTGCACACCATCTCCGGCCTGATCCAGATCGGCGAGCAGGACGAAGTCGTGCATTACGTTCGCGCGCTCACCCGCCGCCGCCAGTCCCTGGACATGACGCTCAGCCGCCGCGTGCACGAACCCACGGTCGCCGCCCTCCTCATGGCGAAGTACTCCCTCGCAGCCGAACGGAAGATCACGCTCAGAATCTCGGACCACACGTCTCTCGGCCGGCTTGACCCCGAGGACTCCGCCGACGTGGCGACCGTGGTCGGCAACCTTCTCGACAACGCCATCGACGCGGCCGCCGGGAGCGACTCCGGCGCCCAGGAGCCCTGGGTCGAGGTCGAGCTCAGGCAGGACACGTCCAGCGTGGAGATCGTGGTGTGCGACTCCGGCCCCGGGATCGCCCCCGCTCTGGCCCAGGAGGTCTTCCGCCACGGCTTCACGACCAAAGCCGCCGCCGAAGGCGAGCGGGGCATCGGCCTCGCTCTCACCCAGCTCGTCTGCGAGCGGCGCGGCGGGGAGATCACCGTGACCAACACCGCCGACGGCGCCCGGTTCACGGCCCGCATGTCAGTGAGCCGACCCGCCGAAGCAATGCAGCAAGGAGCAACCCGATGACCGGCACGATCGACGTTCTCGTCGTCGACGACGACTTCATGGTGGCCAGGGTCCACCGGACCTTCGTCGAACGGGTGCCGCCTTTCAGAGTCGTCGGCACGGCAGGCACCGGCGAGCAGGCCGTCACCGCGGTCGACGAGTTGCGCCCGGACCTCGTCCTCCTCGACCTCTATCTGCCCGACCTCTTCGGCCTGGACGTCATCCCGAGGCTGCGCACCGCCGGCCACGACTGCGACGTCATCGTCATCAGCGCCGCCCGCGAGGCCGACACGGTGCGCGGCGCCCTCCGCCACGGCGTGGTCGACTACCTGCTCAAACCCTTCGACTACGAGGACCTGCAGCCCCGCCTGGAGCGGTACGCCGCCCGACGCGGCCGCCTGCTCACCACGGTGGTTCGCGGCCAGGCCGACATCGACCGCCTGTTGTCGGGCGGGCCTGCCCCCACGGCGGGCACCACGCTCCCTAAAGGCCTGAGTGTGGAGACCGCCGACCTAGTCAGAGGCGCCCTGCGCGACTCGGACGGCACCCTGTCGGCCGCCGAGTGCGCGACCGCCACCGGCATCTCCCGGGTCAGCGCCCGCCGCTACCTGGAGCACTTCCACACCACCGGCGCCGCCGACGTCTCCCTGCGCTACGGCACGGCCGGCCGGCCCGAGCGCCGCTACGGCTGGCAAGGAGAGTGAGAGAGCTGAATCCCCCGCGATCGCGCGGTCGGGTGACGGTTCTGGTGACGGCCCTGGTGACGGCTCTGGTCACGGCTCTGGTCACGGCTCTGGTCACGGCTCTGGTCACGGTAGACAAAGAGGTGCAAGACAACTGACGATGAGTGATCAGTTGGAAATCTCCTGTGGGAGGAACTCGCGTGACCCCGGCCCCGCCTCTGTCCCTTGCGGTTCCGCGGTGCGGGACCGGCTCCGTATCCGCGCGGACCAGGTAGGTTCCGGCTACGGCCGACTCACCGAGTCCACCGCCGCGGCTCTGAAACTCGTGGCCCGCACCGAAGGCATCGCACTCGATCCTGTCTACACAGGACGGGCCATGGCCGGACTCCTGGCCGCGGTCAAGGACGGCACCATCACACCCGGCCAGACGACCGTCTTCTGGCACACCGGCGGCCTCGCCGGACTCTTCGGCCATGCCGAGGCCGTCGAACGCTTCGACGGTGAGCTGTCGGTGTTCCCGGCATAGACGGGGTGACGGTGTTCGACGACGACAGCGAGGCCCACTCGATCGATCGGGACGAGCTCCGCCGAGTCCCGAGCGCAGCCGCCCCGGGAAGGAACGGGACCTGCCCCGCCGCTCCCGCCGCTCATCGCCCCGGACTCCGGTTCGCCCAAGTCCAAGCCAAAGCCTCGCCGGGCGGAGAACCCGCGTTCAGTGGTGGGTAAGCCACTCAAGGCTTCAAGATCACCCCGAGGCCCCTTGTGTGCATCACCGTCGGCATCGACGTCGTCACCGTCCCGGAACCCGGACGACAACAAAGAGCCGTACACACCTCGGTCTTGCTGCCACCTCTGCCGCCCATCAGGCGGAGCTGGCTCGCGCGCCTCCAGGCCCTCGGCGCGACGCCCGCCGACGCGGGCCAGGGCGACGTGCCGTGGACGGTCCGCGCCGACCCCGAGGACAACGAGTTCTGCGTCCCCGCCCGGTCCTGACACTCCGGCACATGAGCCCTGTCCGCTCATGTGCCGGTCCCCGGAGTGGCCTGTCCCCGCGCCTGGCCGGTGACGCCCCTGCGGCGCGGCCATTCTCCGTCCAGGTGAATGGCCGGCCGCAGCCGGGCGATCAACACCCGCGGGAATCGCCTGGCGGGGCAGGTCATCTTCCGACCCTGAACCACGAGGAGTTCGGAATGAGACGCTTTCGAACCACCGCACTGACGACCGGAGCGTTGCTCGCCGCCGCGCTGCCCGTCACCGCTCCGTCCGCCCGGGCAGACGGCGTGCCCTCAACCACCGCGCCACCGTCACCCAGTATCCGGGCCACCCCACCATCCTGAACCCCGGCCGGGAAGGAACGGCAGCGGCGTACTGCCCGCAGGGAACGGCGCCCACAGGAGGTGGCGCGACGGTCCAGTCCGACCCGGTCAGCGCCGTCTACCTCAGTGAATCGGCCCCGGTGGGGAACAGTTGGCGGGTGCGGGCCTACAACAGCGCGAACAAGGTGCAGACACTGCATCCCCGGGTGATCTGCACGACGGACATCACCATCACCCATCGCGCGGGACCGGATGTGGCCCTTCAGCCAGGAGAGAGCGCCGAGTACAGCACTGCGGGCTGCGGCTCTCAGTTCACGGTGGGTGGCGGTGGCCAGGCCGGCACCATGGCATTCCTCAGCATGCTGGATGTCCCCGCCTGGCCGATGGTCAGATAGTGGCAGGCACGGGCGAAGTACGCGGTGTACGACCCGGACGCCCCGCTGTCGTACGTGCGGGCGCTCGTCAGCTGCTCCGACACACAGCCCACCTACGGCTCCAGCAGCACCCTGAGGCCGGCAGCCGGAGCCGTGGCCACGGCTCACGCGGAGTGTCCCGCCGGTCAGGTACCCACCGGCGGCGGCGCGTCCGGCGGCCCCGCGGTCCTCTTCAACGAATCGAGCCCGACGGCGACCGGCTGGACCGTTCGGGCCACGAACACGGGGTATGCCGAAGGAGCGCTCTTCGCCACAGTGATGTGTACCGCGCTCTGATCGGCGACCATAACCACCGCCGGCGCCGACGGAACTCGGCTGCCGGCGGCGCGACTGCGCCGGGCTCGACCCGACGTGCCGAGGCCGGCATCACGCTCGTGCGGGCGCGGCCTGGCCTGACACTTCGAGAGACGCCCGACCGTCTCAACACCGGCTTCGCTCCCGATGCATCCCTGCGACAAGAGGAGCGGCATCATCACCGTCTTCTGCGAAGCCACCCCGGCACTCGGTGGCGATCCAAAGCGGGCGACGATCTGGTGCGCGTAGTGATCGTCCGGACCGAGGTGCTGGACGGCGCGATCGGCTTCTCGAGCCCGGCCCGTCCCGCCCAGCAGCCGAACCGGGACGTACAGGGCGTCCCAGTTCGTCCTGATGAACCTCGAAGGAGCCCGCTGACAGATGATCTACACCCGAGACATGCCCAACACCAGCATGACCACCCCGAACGACCCTCACGCCACCACCCTGACCAGCTACTTCAAGAGGGCGCGGCTACACAGAAGGTCGCAGCCACGGAGCGTCACGGAGTCCACGTAGTTTTCCGAAGCTCGATCGCCGATGACCGGAAAGTCATATTCGGCGCGGTACGGCTCCGTCCTGCCAGCGGTAGAGGTCGCGCAGCAGGGAAATCTCGGCGCCGTGATGGATCAGCTCCCTGTTGACGTGCAGGACCCTGTTCTCCATGGGAAACCGCTCGGGACCCACCGCGGGCGGATTCTCCAGGTCGGCGTCCGAGAGTTCGCGGACCCCCGCGTTCCATCTCCCATACATCTCATCGAGCTGTTTCAGCGCCTCGTCAGCGGTCCCCGCGTAGGCGAATGTCTGGGAGTCGACGTCCTGGCCGCCGAAGTGCCATCCGACCCGATAGCCCAGGCAGGAGACGATGATGTGCGCCAGCCGCCAGGCGATCGTGGTCACCGGCGCCGGCACCGGAGCAGGGGACGCGCAGTCCATCGTCCACTCTCCCGAACCTGCCGACATCGGTGCGGCCGACGTGCCACGTGGGCGGATGCTCCAGCAGCCGCGCACCGGCTCCCAGAAGTACTCCTCATCGGTAAGACCGTGCAGCCGCGGCCGCAGGTTCTTGTGCCAGTACCAGTCCAGCTGCTCCGCGAGCCGCTCGCTTCTTTTCATTTCCGCACACTACATACAACGGAGACCTGGCTGCGGCCCTCGCGGACGCCGTCGCCGACCACGAGCCACGAGCCACGAGAACGTACCGCACCGGAGATGACGCTGGGGGCTGATGTGCCCTTCGGGCCGCGCCGCCGCGAACGGCTGTTTGACATGAACAACCCGGCTGGCCGGGTTGGGTTCAATGACCCAGATGCGACAGCATCGACCGATGACATGACGGGTGATCAAGACCGCAGCCTCCCGCCCGAGATCAGGACCGTTCTCCGCCGCCGGGAAGCGTGTTGACCCATGCACCTGGCATGTAGATGCTTCATACCGATCAACCACCGAATACGGAGGCACATCCATGAGACCGACCCGCGCCGCGATGCTGGTCGCCGCGACCGTTCTGACGCCCGCCCTTCTCTTCACCGCACCGGCCTTCGCCGCCGACACGTCCACGCCGACCACGCCCGTCACCACCACGCCTGCCACGGCCTGCCCGGACGTCTCGACCGGCACCGGGACCCCGGTCGACGAGCTGACGGACGACCAAGTCAGGGCCGAGATCCAGGACATCCTCACGGACGACGACGCCGGGGCGGGCGTGCTGCGCGAGGCCAACAAGGCGCTGAGCGGTACGGCGGAGGACATGCGTGCCTTCCTGGAGACGGGATGCCGCCTCGCCCAGGCCGAGGACGACTCCGTCGCGGTCGCCCATGTCCTCGCCGTGGCGACCCAGAACGGTGACAAGCGAGTGATCAAGGCGGCCAACGCCGCCCTCGACGCCAACACCCCCGAAGCGCTGCGTGCCTTCCTGGAGACGGGGTACGCCCAGGCCCAGGTCGAGGACGACTCCGTGGCCGTGGCACACATCCTGTATGTGGCCACGCAGAGCGGTGACAAGAGGGTGATAGCGGAGGCCAACGCCGCCCTCGACGCCGGTACCGCCGAAGCCCTGAGCCACTTCCGGTGGACCGGATACCGGCTCGCGCAGGCCGAGGACGACCGCGTGTACATCACCCACATGCTCACGGACCCGAACATCAGCGACGCCATGTACGACGCGATCCAGGCGGTCCTCGACGACGGCAGCCCAGAAGCCCTCCGCTACTTCCGCACCGTCGGCCAGTACGAGATCGGCAGCTGAGCACAGCACAGCCGCGGAAACCCAACCGACCGGGCCAGGCCTGCGTCCGCACGCAGCCCGGCCCGGCAACGCGGCATACGCGGGTTCGCGCAGCCCCGCATCTGCGGCCTGGAAGTTCCCCGGATCTTCGTCGACTGGGACGCCGCCGCCAATGCCACCGTCGCGCTGCTGCGGGCAGAGGCCGGACGTGAGCCCCACGACCGGGCCCTGCGCGAACTCGTCGGGGAGCTGTCCACGCTCAGCCCCGAGTTCCGCACGATGTGGGCCGCGCACGACGTCCGCGTCCGGGTCGACGGGGTCAAGCGCCTGGAACACCCGGACGTCGGCCGCCTGGAACTGACCTCTCAGTCCCTGGACCTGCCCACACCGAACCGGACCGTGCACGACCTGCCCTCTGCACCGCCGAACCCGGCACCCCGTCCGAAGAGCGCCTCAAGCTCCTGGCAAGCCTGGCGGCCACCCGGTCCCAGGAGTCTGAGCCCACCGAGCAGCTGCGCTGACCGCCTGCCTCGTCTCCCAGGGCTGTGACCAACCGCTCGGCCCTCTCAGCCTGCGGACGGGACCGGCCCTGGGGCGTCTTGGCCGTCGGCGCGGTGTCCGCGAGGGGTCCGGTGGTCAGAACAGGGAGGGTCCGGCGTTGATGTACGGCTCCTTCACGCCATGCGGACGCCCCGGCCGCCGGCGACCTGCTGCACCGCCGACGCCCCGGCCGTCGGCGACCTGCTGGACCGCCTCGATGACCGGTTCGTCGTGCGGGCTGTCGAAGGACTGCACGACGTGATCGCTACGGGAACGGAGGCTCTGCTCGCCCGCGGGGCGCGCCAGGCGGCCCTTCCCGTTCGGCGAGTAGGGCACCAGTCCCGCGCCCATGTCGCCGCACGTGGCCATCAGCTCCAGCTCGTCCTGGCGGCGCAGGAGGTTGTACTGGTTCTGCATGACCCTGTTGCCCACTGCATGGTCACGAAGCGGTGCAGCCGGAGGGGTCGGCGGCGTGCTGGAGCTTGGCGAACTGCCAGGGGCTTGTCCCCCCGCCACTGTCCGCCTCGCTCTGCGTAACGCCGGTGTCCCCCTCCGCCCCGCCGGGTCCTGTCCCGGCCGCCCCCGGCGTTCGCTGAGATGAAGAACTCGGTTCCGGTCCGGCCGGGACTCACGGAACACCGGTGAACGACCACCTCCCCGCCAGGGGCGGAACCGGGTAATCCTCTGGGCTCTCAGGCCCCGACGACTACGTCGACCTGGTCGGTGTAGAAGGCGACGTGGCCGGCGATGTCCGCGACGGCGTCGTACGGCGCGGGGTAGAACCACACGGCGTCGGTCCGCGCGCCGTCGGCGAGGGCGAGGCCGTAGTAGGACGCGTCGCCCTTGTAGGGGCAGTACGTCTGGGTGTCGCTGGGGGTGAGCAGCGACTGGTCGACGTTGTCGAGCGGGATGTACTGGACGGGCGGGTAGCCGGCCTCGCGCAGGGTCAGGGCCCGGGTGGTGTCGGCGATGATCTGTCCGCCGATACGGGCCACGACGCGGGCGCCGGTGGGCTCGACGGTGATCGGATGGTCGGGGCCGGGGATCCTGGGCTGCCTTGTCGTCGTCATGGTCTTCTCCTCGATTCCTGGTGGCGGGTGCTCTAGCCGGCGATGAGGTCGAACTCGTTGCCCTCGACGTCGGCGAACGTGGTCCACCGGGCGCCGTCGCGCACGACTTCGTGGAGCCTGGTCGCCCCGAGCGCGAGCAGCCGTCCTCTCTCGCCCTCGTAGTCGCTGGTGATCAGATCCGGGTGGAAGCGGTTCTTGGTGGTTTTGGCCTCGGGGACCCGGTGGAACGCCAGCCGTGGCCCGCTGCCGGGATCGCCGGCCTCCACCACGGCGTCGTGTTCGTCGGCCCCGTCGGCGACCCGGCGGCCAAGGACGGCGGCCCAGAACGCCGCGGCACGTGCGGCGTCGGTGGCGTCGAACGAGGCGCCGAAGAAGGTGGTGCTCATGCGCTGTCTCCCGTTCCGAATACTGGCCAGACCAGTCTGTCTAAATTGTTCTTCAACCGTAGATCCCGCATCTAGGGCTGTCAAACACCAGGTAGAGCGCCTAATGTCGGCCTCCGTTTGACGAGACCAGGTCCCGGTGTTTAGCTGGATAGCAAGACCAGACAGACCAGTCTGGTCAATCGGAAGGAGGCGTGCCATGTCCGAGGCGCACACAGCCCTGGTGACAGGCGCGACGTCCGGGATCGGCCGGGCGACTGCGGAGAAGCTCGCCCGGGACGGGTTCAAGGTCCTGGTGCACGGGCGCGACGCCGGCCGCGGAGCCGCAGTGGTCAAGGGAATCGAGGGCCTCGGCGGCCGGGCGGAGTTCATCGCCGCCGACCTCACCGACATCACCGCCCTCAAGCAGCTCGCAGAAGCGGCCAAGAACGTCGACGTCCTCGTCAACAACGCCGGGTTCTCCTGGTTCGGCCCCACCGCCGACCTGGAGCCCGACACCTACGACGCACTGTTCGACGCCAACGTGCGCAGCGCCTACTACCTCACGGCCGTCATCGCGCCGGCGATGGCCGAGCGAGGCGAGGGCGTCGTCATCAACCTGGGCAGCATGGCCGGGCAGATCGGACTTGCGGGCGGCGCCGCCTACAGCGCCACCAAGGCCGCGCTCACCTCGCTGACCCGGTCCTGGGCCGCCGAGTACAGCCCGCGGGGCGTGCGAGTGAACACGATCGCCCCCGGACCGGTCTACACCGGCGGCTCCTCCAGGGAGCGCCTCACGGCCCTGGGCGAGACCACGCTCCTGGCCCGTGCGGCGGAGGCCGAGGAGATCGCCGACGTCGTCGCGTTCCTCGCCTCGCGCGCCGCCCGGTACATCACCGGCGCCGTCATCCCCGCCGACGGCGGACGCACCGCCGTCTGACCGCCACCACACCTACAGAAACCGAGCACAGCAATGGATACCCCCGTCGTACTGATCACCGGTGCGCTGACCGGCATCGGCCGCGCCGCCGCCGTCGCCTTCGCCAAGCAGGGCGCGAACGTGGTCGTCACCGGACGCCGTGACGAGGCCGGCAAGGCCCTGGTCGAGGAACTGCGCGGGCTCGGCTCGTGGGCCGAGTTCATCAACGCCGACGTCCGTAACGAGGACGAGGTGCGTGCCATGGTCGACGAGACCGTCACCCGCTTCGGCCGTCTCGATGTCGCGGTGAACAACGCCGGCACCGAGGGCCGTCCCAGTCCGATCACCGACCAGAGTGCGCAGACCTACAACGCGACGTTCGACACGAACGTCCTCGGTGTGCTCCTGAGCATGAAGCACCAGGTCCGCGTCATGCAGGAACAGGGCAGCGGCAGCATCGTCAACATCTCCTCGACCTACGGCCACGAGGGCGCCGCCGGAGCCTCCGTCTACGTCGGCAGCAAGCACGCCGTCGAAGGCATCACCAAGTCGGTGGCCCTGGAGGTCGCCGCCTCGGGTATCCGCGTGAACGGCGTGGCCCCCGGCCCCACGGACACCGGCATGCTGACCCGCTTCACCGGCACACCGCAGAACAAGGCGGCCCTGGTGAGCGAGGTTCCGCTGGCCCGCCTCGGCCTCTCGGAGGAGGTCGCCGACGCGATCGTGTTCATCGCATCGGACCAGGCGTCGTTCATCACCGGCCACATCCTCAACGCCGACGGCGGCCACAGCGCCAACTGACCTGCACCGGGCACGCAGCTCGCCCGGCCGGGCAGTCGACGTGCGGCTGCCCCACCATCTCAAGACGCTGATTCAAGGAGAAGCGCCACCGTGACCGACCACACCCACGACACCGCCCCGACCCGGTTCATCGAGGCCGACGGCATCCGCTTCGCCTACCGCCGCTTCGGCAACGCGGCCGCCGACCGGACGCCGGTCGTGTTCTTCCAGCACTTCATCGGCAACCTCGACGACCACGACCCGGCGATCAGCGACGGGCTCGCCGCCGACCGCGAGGTCATCCTGTTCAACAACACCGGGGTGGCCTCCACCAGCGGCGTCGTCCCGGACACCATCGAGCAGATGGCCACCGACGCGGGCAGCTTCATCGACGCCCTCGGGCTGACGAGCGTGGACCTGGTCGGCCATTCCATGGGCGGCCTCGTCGCCCAGCAGGTCGCCATCCAGCGCCCCGACCTGGCCCGCAAACTGGTCCTGGTGGGCACCGGCCCGCGCGGCGGCGTGGGCATCGGCGAGACACCGGCACAGACCGCCGCACTGTTCACCGTCAAGCTGCCCCGGCAGGAAGACATGTGGCTGCCGGTCCTCTTCGCCCCGACCGAGACCAGCCAGCAGGCGGGCCGCGCATACGTCGAGAGGATCGTGGCCCGCAAGGACCGCGACGACTCCGCGTTCGGCGAGCAGGTCTACGCCGGCCAGGGCACTGCCATCCACACCTACGGCGCCACGAAGGACCCCGCGTACGCGGTCCTGAAGAACATCAGGATCCCGGTCCTGGTGGTCAACGGCACCGACGACATCATCATCCCCACGATCAACTCCTACATCCTGCAGCAGTTCCTCCCCAACGCCGAGCTGATCCTCTACCCGGACGCCAACCACGGCGCCCACTTCCAGTACCCCGAGCGGTTCGTCACCCACACCACGTTCTTCCTCGACCGCTGAACCACGAGCGGCCGACGCCACCCGGCAGCCGACGCGCAGCAAAACGGAGGTGGTCACCGCATCGCGGTGCCCACCTCCGTTCGCAGATTGGGAAGACAGGTCGGTCTAACCTTGTCAGCCATGGACAGCAGCCGAAGAAGCCCTGAGCGGAGCTGTAAACTGAACCACTAGTCTGAAAGAAGGAAAGCGCCATGCCCAGCAAGGTCAACGCCTCGAAACCGACCGTACGTGAGCGTCTCCTGGCCGCCGCCGACGAGCTGTTCTACCAGGAAGGCGTACAGACCGTCGGCATCGAGCGCATCGTGCAGAAGGCAGGTGTTGCCAAGGCATCGCTCTACAACCTCTTCGGCAGCAAAGAACAACTGGTCGAGGCGTATCTCGACGCCCGCCACGCCGACACCCGTGAGCAGGTCGAACGCGCCCTGACCCGGTTCCGCACACCCCGCGAGCGACTGCTGGGCGTCTTCGACGCACAGGGCCAGCTGTTCACCGAACCCGACTTCAACGGCTGCGCACACATGACGGCCAGCGCAGAAGCACTACCAGGCAGCCCCGTCGAAGGCGCCACAGACCGGTACCGGCTCTGGGTAAGGGCGCTCTTCACAGAACTGGCCCGGCAGGCCGGCACCACCGACCCCGAAGAACTGGCACGCCAACTGCACCTCCTGTACGACGGCGCCGGAATATCGGCCCGCATGGACCGGGACCCCTCTGCAGCGACCACCGCCCGCACTGCAGCTGCAGCACTGTTCGATGCGGCACCCAAGGACGGAACAGCGGCCGACCCCGGGCAGTAAGAAGCAGCGGCGGTTCCCGAGCCGAGAGCTGGGACCGTCGGAGGGAGATCGCCCGTCTCGCGGCGTTCGGCGCGGGGTCTGACCGCCTTTGACGTCGTGCCCCGACCAACCCAAGCAGTACGCCGACCAGCGCCGATAGAAACAGGTCGCCAACAGCCACCTCGGCTGCTTCGCCCTCGCCGCCGCCCTGCACCGGGCTCTGGCCGCCGACCACGACGCCCGGCACACGGTCGAATCGCGTGACGGGCGCTCAGCGCCTCGTCTCGTACCTGGTCAGGATCACGCCGCAGGGAAGCGTGCGCGTCTCCACCAGGTTCAGGTTCACCCAGCTGTCCAGCGCGGTGAAGAACGGCGTGCCGCCGCCCACCAGGACCGGCGCGGTGGCCAGCACGTACTCGTCAATCAGCCCGGCCCGCATGGCCGCCCCGGCGAGCGTCGCGCCGCCGATGTCCATCGGGCCGTCGTCCTCGGCCTTGAGCCGGGTGATCTCGGCGACCGCGTCGCCGGTGACCAGGCGGGTGTTCCAGTCGACCTTGTCGATCGTCGAGGAGAACACCACCTTCGACATGTCCCGCCAGCGGCGCGCGAACTCGATCCCCGCCGGGGTGGCGCCCGGCTGCTGGTCGCCGGTCGGCCAGTGGGAGCTCATCGTCTCCCACAGCTTGCGCCCGTACAGCGACAGGTCGGTCGCCTGCAACTGGTCGGACCAGAACTGGAACAGCTCGTCGCTCGGCACGCTCCAGCCGATGTCGTCACCGGGCGCGGCGATGTAGCCGTCCAGGCTCAGGTTCATGCCGTAGATCAGTTTCCGCATGGCGCCAGCTTTCCGTGAGTCGGTCTCACGCGTACAGACCGGCGCGGCGCGGGAAACTCATCGGTGCGCGGTCTGAGCTCGCATGTAGTCCTCGTGCTCGGTGGCTCAGCCGCATACTCATCGTTCCGCCGAGGAAACGGCATCGATCTGAGACTGATCTCGGGTGACATCGCGGTGAGACAACAGAGAACCAGCAAGTCACAGAAGATCGACATGTCATCGGCGGCGACACTCCCCACGCATCCTGTGGGATCTCAGAAACCGCGCCATGTTCTCAGCACCAGCTGCATACCAGCACCATGATGACGTGGTCCTGAGACCTGCTGCACTTCAGTGGTTCACTCCTTCGTCTTCGTCCTTCTCCAGGGCCGTCAAGCGCGAACGTCTCGTCTTCCAGCATCCGCACGGCGCATCACGTCACGACAGGGGTAGAGGTTCTCGCGGCACTATGCGCTGGGGTCGCGGAGGCCGACTGCGTCGTGCCGCCAGAACGGCTCCGCGTAGACCAGTGTCCCCGTCATCCATGGCTCGTACTCCGGGAGTCTGAGGGCCTGGAAGGCGCCATCTGGAATGCGCAGGGATGGCTTTCGGAAGCCCTGGTCGTCACCGGGCGCGAAGCCGAAGCGGGAGTAGTAGCCCGGATCGCCCTCCAGGAAGACCAGGGGAACGGCCCGCTCAGCGAGAGTCTTCAGCCCGTGTCGGACCAGAGCCGAGCCGATACCGTGCTTGTGATGCTCGGGCATGACGGCCAACGGGCTGAGCACATGCACCTCAACCAGTCGCCGAGGGGCATCGAGCAGACTGCGGGTGAACATGATGTGCCCGACGATCTGCCTGTCGAGCTCAGCGACCAGTGAGAGACCGTCCGCGGGCGTGATCGTGCCCCGCAGCGTATCGACCAGGTCGGCCACGACAAGGCCGTGGTCACCGAACGCCCGCAGGTGGATTTCCCGCACAGACTCTCTGTCGCTCGGAAGTTCTTCGCGAAGATCCATGACCGGAGGGTAAGGACCAGTCCCGGTCGCTCGCACACGGTTTTGAAGCCCGAAGGATGCGCGGTGAGTGACACCGAGTTGTACACCACGTGCAGCGTCCGAACTGCACGTCACATGACCACAGGGCAAAGGTTCTCTGATGCGGCGCTAGTGCGGCCGCCGACTGGTACCGAATCCGGTATGGATGGGGGCACTTCGCCACCGCGACTGCGGATGTCCGCACTCCTTGAAGATCGACCCCATGCCCCTGGGCAACGAGCTCTGCGCCATGCCGAACGACTTCCCACGACCGATGCCGACCTTTTGCTGACCAGCAGGGGGCTCGATCCGCGCTGACCAGCAGGAAGAGCGATGGGGCTCGATATGTGGTGGGACCTCGGCGCCCGGTCTCAATGAGTGTCGTCGGCAGCGGAAGCTATCCAGCTGTGTGCCGCAGTCCGGCCAGGACGACGTCCGCGATCCTTTCCGCCTCGGCGCGGGTGAAGGGGTGCAGGCCGCGGCTGACGTACAGGTGAACCGGGCCGGTCAGCATCTCGGCGAGGAAGCAGCCGTCGACCGGGGGCAGTTCACCGCGTACCACGGCATGGTCCACGACCTGCTGGAGGGCGGCCACACGCTGCTCGAAGATCCGGTTGACGGGCAGCGCGACCTCGGGGTGCTCCCGTGCGGACTGGATGGCGCGCTGCATGGCACGGCCGGTCGTGGTGGACAGCAGGTCGGCCAGCGCCACCAGGTAGTTGACCAGATCGTGGCGCAGGTCTCCGGTGTCTTCCAGTTCCACCGTGCCGGAGTACCGGAGCAGTGCCGCGGTCACGAGCTCGTCGCGGTCGGGCCAGTTGCGGTAGACGCTCGTCTTGTGCACTCCGGCCAGCTCGGCGACTTCCTCGTAGCGCAGGGCGGCGATGCCGTCCCGCGCGACGAGGTGCAACGTGGCCTCCAGGATCCGGGCACGAGTGCGGGCCGTGCGGCCCCCTGGCCGCCGCGCGGTCACCGGCCGAGGTGCGCCTTCTGTGTCCTGCTGTTCGCGCCGTGCGTCAGTCGCGGCCCGAGTCCGGGGAACTGGGCACCGAAGGCGTTCGACCCCTGGCGGAGCAAACGGTTCGCTGGCCGAGGACCGGTCGCCGGCTCGTGAACAGGGCCTGTCCGCGGTCCGCGGATGGGCCCTCGCCTGCCCCGAGGCCTTCGACTCCCCGTTCTCCGTGACGGAAGGGTGACGGGCCGTTGGGCAAGCTGAGCCGGACCGACGACAGCTGAGGCGAACCGACTTGACGCGACTCGACGGAGGCGGACGTGGGCAGTGAGCATTCCCCTGAGCCCGGGTCGGAGAAGACCTGGGGCCGGACCGACGACGCCGGTTGCGGGCTTCGCGCCGCGCCACGGGCAGGCACGGCCCACAGCGGGGCAGACGGGGCAGACGGGGCAGGACGGACGATCCCGCTGTGGGCCGTGCCTGACGGCGCGGGCGACGCGGGCGATGCGCGGGGCGGTCGTACGGCCACGATCAAGGCCGTCGCGGACGTCGTCGCCCGGCAGCCGGGACAGCCGCTCGACCCTGTGGTCCGGACACGGCTGGAGGCCGACTTCGACCGGGGTCTGGGTGACGTACGCGTGCATACGGACGCCGAGGCGGCGGCGTCCGCCCGGTCCGTCGACGCGAGCGCGTGGACGGTGGGGAACCACATAGCCTTCGCCGCGGGCCACTACGCGCCGGGCACCGGAACGGGATTGCGGCTGCTCCGGCACGAGTTGAGCCATGTCGTCCAGCAGGGCGGCCGGACACCGACGGCGCCGACCAGGCTCAGCTCCCCCGGTGAGGCCGCCGAACGGGCCGCCGACGCCGTCGCGGCGGGGGCCGCGCCCGGGGCCGCGCTCGTGGAGACGGGGGAGGCGGGGGTTGTCCATCGGCAGGTCGTCGGGGTGGAGGACCGTGCGACGCACGGGGATTCGCGTGATCCGCAGAACCCGCACAACACACTGACCGCCCGCGAGATGTTCCGGATCTGGCAGCGCTACTGGAACACGCGGCTCACCAGAGCAGTCACACACGAGGACGAGGTCAGAACCAGGATCTGGAGCAAGGACAACGTCAAATACGCGGATGACATGGACAAGTTCACCCTTGGGCTCCGGTCCGCACTCGGACCGGAGTACCAGGCGGCAGCCGACGAGTTGGACGCGTGTCAAGCGATCACGTCTCAGATGGACAAGGTCCTCGACTGGCTCGAAGCCCGTCAGGTGATGCACGAGCCGGTGACCTTCGACCAGGTGAACGCCAAGGCGCTGGAATCGGCTCGTGCCCAAGCGTGGTTCCAGACGTGGATGGAGCCCCTCGTCATGGGGGTCCTGGCGATGGGGAGCGGCCCGCGAACAGGACCCGCTCGTGTCCCCGAAGTCCTCGCCGCCGAGCCGCTCACGGCCGGTGGTCCGCCTGCCGGTCCGCAAGGCGGAACAGGCTTCGCCGGGTTCATCCGGAACGTACTGACCGCCCAGATGATCGGAATGGCCAGGGCGGAACCCGTGACCCAGGGGCCGGCGGCCGGGGGTCCCCCGCGGGCCGCCGTCACCGAACCGCTGCGGCCGGCGGGGCTGAGCCCGTCGCCGGCGGGCGGACCGTCGGCCGTCGCCGAACGGCCGACCGCGACCGTACGCCCGCAGCAGAGCACCGTCGCACCGCCCACCGCCGTTGCGAGGCCCACCGCCGAAACGACCGCGCGCACCGCCCCGCCCGAGGCCCCCGCCAAAGCCTCCCCGACCACGTCGACGACGGCCCCGAAGGTGGCCGCAGCCGGTTTCGACGCCGCGGGCCGGCAGCGGGCCGCCGAGAAGCTGGAGGCCAGACAGCAGGCGGTCGCCGCCGCCGACGCGTCGGTCCCGTCACACCGGGCGGACCAGCGGAGCGCCCAGGGCAGACTGCTGAAACAGGCGGGAGAGCGACCGGCGAAGCCCGCCTCGCTGAAGGCCCGCCTCGATCGGATCAACCGGTTGCCGACCTACGACGACAAGGTCGAGGCGGTCCGGAAACTGCGCCGGGAGGCCGGGCGGACGGCCGAGGAGAGGGCGTACCTGGACTGGCTGAGCCGCAACTACGCCCTGCAGCACGAGGTCCAGGACGCCGGGGGCGCGGCCACGGCGGTCACGGACATCCAGTTGCCCGCCGTGACCCGGGAACGGGACGCCGCGCAGAAGGCTCTGAACCAGGCGAGCAAGAACCTGAACGACCTCATGCGGAGCAACGGCCCGAACTACACCGCCGCCGGCGAGATCCAGGTCGACCAGGTGATGTCCCTCGCCGCGTGGAACGCCCAGGCCACCAAGCCGGAGCTCGCCACGGATCACCTCGTGTCGCTGGACCGCATCACCAAACTGCCCGAACTCCACAGGCTGCTGGCGTTCTACGCGCAGGCGCCCGCGGAGGTGCAGGCGGTGCTCAGGAACGAGCTGGCCGCTCTCGGCGACCTGCCGGACAACCTCCTGCGCATGCGGGCGGACGCCAACGGCAGCAGCCTGAAGTCCAACAAGAGCTGGGCGGACATCCCCTACGCAAAGGCGCAGAAGTTCGGGTACAGCGCGTCCGACGTCGACGCCGTACGGGCACGCGAGGCGCGGGCGTATGCCGAGGTCCTCCGGAGGATCGAGGAGCTGACCGCCAAGTACACCAAGCAGGGAACGGGACGGCGGTGACGGCCGGGCCGTCCGTCCGGGGTGCCGGAGCGGACGGCCCGGCCGCTCAGGTCCACGGGGTGCGGTAGAAGTCGAGGTCCGGGCCGAGCAGCGCCCGGACCTCGTTCATCGTCGCGGGCGAGGCATGGACGTTGCGGCTCGACTTCGCGACCGTGTTGGCCGGGTGCACCAGGGCCACGAGGGCGTCGCCGGGGGTGGTCCGGGTGGGAGTCCGGTTGATCAGGCGGCGGACGAACACCGAGTCCTCCGCCACCGCCTGGTCCGGGAAGGGTGAGCGGACCCAGAGGTCGCGGCGGAAGCAGAGGCTCTGGCCCGCGAGCCAGCGGGGCAGCCGGGACGGCCGGGTGAAGCGCCAGGCTACGTCGGCGGCGGGATCGTAGTAGAGCACGCTTGTCATGCCGCACAGGTCGGCCCGTCCCGATGTCAGCTGCCGCACCTGCCGGCTCAGCCGGTCGGGGGCCTGCCAGTCGTCGTCGTCCCAGTGCGCGATGACGCTGCCCGTGGCCGCCTCGCAGGCGAGATTGCGCGCGGCGCCCAGTGTGACGCGCCGGGTGAGCCGGTGGTAGCGGATGCTCGGCAGTTCCGGCACCAGGTCTTCGACGGGGTCCGTTCCGTCGTCGACGATCACCAG
Source organism: Streptomyces sp. NPDC048417 (assembly GCF_040651615.1). Lineage (NCBI taxonomy): Bacteria > Bacillati > Actinomycetota > Actinomycetes > Kitasatosporales > Streptomycetaceae > Streptomyces > Streptomyces sp. NPDC048417. The sequence goes on from NZ_JBEZKI010000020.1 coordinate 121,565, forward strand.
TTCTTTGCGGGGGTGGTCCTGGCGCAGGAAGTAGGCGATCGCACGGGGTACGAATCGTCGCCGGTTGTGCGTCGGCATGACGCAGCTCACGAGCGGGAGCGTGTTCACACTCGGGAGCGTGCTCATGCGCGGGCCGGGGTGTGGTTCGGCAGCGGGCAGGAGGCCCCGGTGCGGCGGTACTCCCGCCGTACCGCCGCAATGAGGTCCTCGTCGCCGACGGGCGCGCCGCTCTCCAGGCCGCGGAGGACCGCGTGCAGCGCGGCGTTGCGGATCTGGCCGCCGGTCAGGTCGCACCGGCGGGCGGTGTCGGCCAGCACCTCGGGGCTGACCCGGTGGTCGTCGGGCAGGTGTGCGGACCACAGTCGGCGGCGCAGACCGGCGTCGGGCGGCACGAAGTCGACGGTCACGTCCATCCGGCGCAGGAAGGCCGGATCGATGCGGTTGCCCGCGTTCGTGGTGACCACGACGATGCCCTCGAAGGTCTCCAGCCGTTGCAGCAGGAAGTTGGTCTCCAGGTTCGCGTACCGGTCGTTGGCGTTCGCGACGTCGGTGCGCCGGGTCATCAGCGCGTCCCCCTCGTCGAGCAGCAGCATGACGTCCAACTCCTCGGCACGGCCCAGGAGTTGGTCGAGGTTGCGTTCGGTCTCCCCGATGTACTTGTTGACGACCGCGGCGAGGTCCACCCGGAACACGTCAAGACCGAGCGTCGCGGCGAGGTGCCGCGCCGCCAGGGTCTTGCCGGTGCCGCTCGGCCCGCCGAACAGGGCGCGTACGCCGCGGTTGAGACCACCGCGCCCGCCCCCGGTGGCCGTCGTCAGGCGCTCCCGGTGGCGGCACCGCATGGCCAGGGTGCGCAGTTCCGCCGCGGCGGCGGGGGTGAGCACCGGCGGGCCGCCGACCGGCAACGGGTCCAGGGGGCGGGCCAGCACCTCCAGGCTCTGCCGGTCGAGCGTCCGGGTGGCGGCGGCGACATCGGCCGGCGTGACCGCCGTACGACCCGCCGTGCGCGCTCCCGCGACGGCCAGCGGAGCCGCCCGGTGGATGCTGCCCGGGGTCAGCAGGAACCGCTCCACGATGGTGTCGAGGTCGGCCGCGTCACCCGTCACACCGAGGGCGGTCCACAGTCCGCGGCGGTCCGCCGGGCCGCACGCGCCGAGGGTCACGGTCAGCGCCGGATCCACGGCCTCGCCGGTCACCCCGCCGGTGCGGCCGATCACGACGCCGAGCGGCTGGTCGACGCCGGGCGGGCGGGGCAGCGTCAGGGTCTCGCCCGGCCCGAGTGCGCACCGAACGACAGGGAACACCTCGCCGATCGAGGCGAGGGCGCCGAACAGCCGCCAGGCGTCGCCGCCGGGCTGTCCCTCGTACACCAGCAGATCCCGGTCCAGCGTGGCGGCCAGCGAACCGAGCAGGGTGCTCCGGCCGGAGCCTGCCATTCCGCGGACGATCAGGGCGGAGACCCATCCGTCCCGCAGCAGCGCGGGCAGCCTCGGGACCACCGCGGCCGCGTCGGCGGAGAGCACGACCGCTTCCGGCCGCGGAAACTCCGCCCGCGGCCGGTGGGTCAGCCCGGCCGGCAGCGTGTCGGGACCGATCCGGCCGGTCCGCAGCAGATCCCACACCGGCACCGGCACCCGCACCACCCACTCCGAGCGCGGGTCGGCCGGATTGTCGACCTCCAGCAATCCACGGCGTACGAGGCTCTGCACCCGGCCGGTGAGGCCGTACGCGGTGTGGGAGGCGTCGGCGAGCAGCCAGCCGAGCAGGCCGACGCAGGGCCGGCGCGACGGGAGCGGAGCCTGGAGATGAGCGAAGAGCGCGCCGAACCTGACGTCTTCCTCGATCAGCCCGGCCGCCATGATGAGCAGCCGGTCGGGGGCGTCGAGTCGATGCGGCGACGGCGGCTGTACGGGGGGTGTCGTGAGGGCGTCGGAATGCGCCGCGGTCCGGTACTCGTCGAGCCACGGCGGGTTCGCCAGGGGGTCGGACGCCGTGTGCGGCGCCTCGGCCAGCCTGCGCAGGATCCGGTCGAGCAGATCACGGCCGGTAAGGTCGGTCGTCGCAGTGATGGTCGGCATCTCAGTTCCCGCCGTCGAAGCCGTCGTGGGCGAACCCGTCGTGGTCTAACCCGCCGTGGTCTAACCCGCCGTGGTCTAACCCGCCGTGGTCTAACCCGTGGTCGAAACCTTCGTGGTCGAAACCTTCGTAGTGGAAGGCGATGATCCGGCCGAGGGCCGGGACCCAGCCCGGATCCTGGTCCAGGCCGCTGGACCGGGCGGCGAGGTCGATCTGGTGCAGGCCGAGGACCACGTCGACATGGGTCCGGCCGATCACGAGGGTTCCGGGCCGCGCGAACACCTCCGGGGTGAGCCGGTGCCGGTCCAGGAGGTCCCGCAGCCGGTCGGTGATCCCGTCGAGCCGCAGCGGTGTGGGGGCGTGCGGGTCCCGGCCGTCGAGTTCGGCGAGGATCCGCCAGATCGGGTCCCGGCCCTCCCGGTCTCCGGTTCGAGGTCCGGTGGCGGACGCGTCGGGGAGCAGCCAGGCGCCGAGCGCTTCGAGGGTCGCCCAGCCGGAGACGGGCTCGTGGGCGTCGGTTCGCGGCAGGTCCAGCCAGGTCATGAGGTTGACCGCGTAGAAGAGGGTGGCGAAGCGGGTCTCGACGACCTCCCCGGCGGCCGGGCGGGCGGGAGTCGGCGTTCCCGTCGCATCGGGTGGGCCGGCAGCGCCGGCCGGGTACGAGTCCGGCCGGTCGTCGGCGGGCGTCTCCACCGGTCGCCGCGCGGTGCCGGTCGTGGGACGCGTTCCGGCCGGGTCCGGACGACGCACGGCATGGGCCGCCGACCGGGCGCTCGGCGGCCGGTCGGCCGCGGTGGGCCCGAAGTCGGCCGGCACGTCCGCCCGTTGACGGGCGCAGGGGCTCGTCGCACGGGCTCCGGCCCGGTCCGGCGTGGCGTACGCGTACGGTCCGGCGGGGTCCGGGGCCGCCGGGTCCACAGGCCGCAGCAGGTCGCCGATCTCCCCGGCGAGGCGGCCGTCGCGGGCCACCCACGGCGTGGCCGCGAGGGTCAGTCCGAGGGACAGCAGCGCCCGTCCGGCGGGCCGGAGCGCGGCGCCGGCCTCCGGCCGGTACGACGCCAGGGCGAGCGGCCGATCCGGTGCGGGGGCGGGCAGCCGATCCGCCGCGGTCATGACCCCGGCCGAGGCCGTCCCTGCCCTTGCCCCGGCCCCGGCCCCGGCCCCGGCCCCGGTCGACACCGCCCCCGCCCCTGCCTCGACCGGCTCCGCCGAGGCCCCGATTCGCCCCCGCGCAGGCCCAGTTCGCGCCTGGGTCGCGTGAAATGCCGTCAGGACCGCGCCGATCACAGCCCGCGCCTGGGCGTCCGACAACAGGCTGATCGCGCGTATGGCGCCCTCCGGTAAACCCGTGGAGGACCGCACCAGTCGGGCCAGCGTCGCGGGTACCCAGGCCGGCCGGTCCAGCCAGATCCGGGCCAGTGTCGTGCCCGTGCCCGCCGAGCGAACCTCCCTGCGGACCTCCGCCGGCCAGTACCAGCGGTCCGCGGCGCGGCCCGCGACCAGATCGGCCGTCAGGCAGGTCATGGCCTCGACCTCGTCGCTGAACACCACCGCCGTGCAGTCGGACGGCGTCGGGCCCAGCGCGGGCCGCGCCGCGCTCCCGCGCAGGGCGGCGACCCGGTCCCGTACCGTGCGGGGCTGTGCGGCGGGCACGCTCAGCCGCCGGATCACCAGCACGGACCGGTCCGGTGCGGGCGGGGCGAGGTCGAGCGCGCGGACGGCGGCGTACGCGTCGGACGTGCCGTGCCGGGGCCGGTGCAGGCGCATCCTGGCGATGCGTACGGCGTCGCTCACGTGGCGGTGTCCTTGGGCGTGTCCGCGGCCTCGGGGGCCTTGGTGACCGTCCCGCCGTAGCCCTGCCGCCAGGGCAGGTCGGTCATGAACACCACGTAGGTCGGGATGGTTTCGGGGGCGTCGAGGTTCTCCCGGACCCAGTAGAACGTCAGCCGGATGCCCCGCTCGTCGGAGTTGAACGAGGTGAGTTCCGGCGGCAGTTGCCAGGACTGACGGAGCGCGAAGTCGGCCACCGACCAGTCGATGACACCGCCGAAGGTCGCCGCACCGCCGAAGAAGGTCCACGGGTCGAACAAGGACCCGGTGAAAGAGGCCGACAGCTTCCTGCCCGCCGATGCGGCCGAGGCGACGTCCTTGCTCGCGGCGATGGTCCCGTTCTGGAAGGCGGCGGGCAGGAACCCCACCGGTGGCAGCAGCCCGAAGTGCTGCGTGGCCTCCGTGTGGCGGGCGTTCCCGCCGGCGGCGATCAGGTCGATCTGCTCCTGGAACTGCAGGAACCGCGCCTGACCGTCGGCGTCGCGCCGGTCGGCCACCGTCGCCGACCAGCCCGAGGTGACTGGATCGGGGGTGGTGATCCGGCGCCGGGCCGACCAGTTGTCGAGGTCGGCCACGCTCTGGCCGTCCCAGCGGAAGACCGCCAGGGGCAGATCCAGGTCGGTGAGGTCCGCGGGGGCCAGACGGTCGAATCCCGAGTACGCCGGATCGAAGGTGAAGGGGTAGCTGGGCAGGTTCACCAACTGCTCGGCTCCGAAGCACCAGTGGGCCGTCAGATTGCGCAGGTTGTCCGTGGTGGTGTCGACTCCGAAGACCGTGGTGAGGGCGGGTAGCGCGATCGCCCGGATCTCCACCCCTTCCGCGGTCCAGCGGGCCGCGCACCCCGGTGACAGGGTGCTGTCCGGCGACGTGGCCAGCGGCACCTGCCCCTGTCGCTGCTGGACCGGGCGGGCCGTGAGCAGGTACGCGCCCGCGGCGACGCCGGAGCCCGTGCCGCCGCCCGAGCAACGCGAGAAGACCGCGGTGTCGACGGTGGTGGTGGCCGACAGGGCCAGCGGCAGCGTGATCGTCCGCGCGGCGGCGACCGGCTGCCCGGACGGGGTGATGCCGGTGCCCGCGGCCACCGTGAGGGTGGTGGCGCCCGAGGTCACCCAGAGACCCTGGACGACCCCGGCACCGGCCGCCCGGCCGATGCGGGTGTCCCGGGCGAGCAGGCTCGCCTGGCCGGTCGCCAGGTCCTCGGCGGCGAGCAGCCGCCCGTTGACGTAGTTCGGCAGCAGCGCGCCGCCGGTGAAGTCCGACCCGATCGTCTGGCTGCTCATCGCTTCTGTCCCCGCCCGCTGGTCGTCTTCGGCGTGGCGGTCCTGGCCCGGGTGGTCCTGCCGACGGCCGGGGCGGGGTCCGGATTCTCGCCGCCAGGCGCCGAGACCCGGTGGAAGACCACGATGCTCGCCGCACCCCGGTCCCAGCCGGTGAACTCGACGGCACCGCTGTCGATCCAGCTCGCCAGCGCGGTGCTGCCGGAGGCGGCACCGGTGAGGGTGAAGTCCTCGGCGGGGAAGACGAAGCGCACGTAGGCCGGGAACGGGCTCTTGCCGGCAGGCGCGTTCGTCGTGACGTGCCAGACGTTGCCGTGCCGCGGGTCCTGGGTCGGGCCGGTGACCGTCAGCGGGTCGCCGGTGGTCTCGTCGTACGCCCGCACCTGCGGGGTCTGGACGACCATGTCGTGCCGGGTGCCCCAGGGTTCGGGGTGGAACCACAGCTCGAAGTCCAGCTGTTCCGCCGTCGCACCGGTGTCAGTGATCGTCACGAAGGGAGTGGGGGTGGCGTTGGTGGCGGCCGACGGGGCGACCTCGGCCGCGGCGGTCGGCGGGTCCTGTGCGGTCTGCTCGTTCTGTGCGTCGTCGGACAGCAGGGTGCTCGTCGTCCCGTTCGCCGTCGTGTAGGCCAGAACGGCTCCCCCGCTCGCGGCCGTGTTGAGGAAGCGGACGCCCCGCTGGTCGCGCCATTGGTTCAGCGTCCAACCGCCCCCGACGACCACCGCGTCGGACGCGAACCGGGCGCTCAGTTGCTGACCGGCGGTGGGCTTGAACCCGGTCGGAGGGGTCAGCGTCCATACGTTCGCGTAGGTCGAGGATTCCCCCTGGGCGAACGGCTTGCCGGTCGCCGTGAACGCGAAGGTGGCGCCGGCCTCCGTGGTGACCTGGATCGGACCGGTCAGGGTGACCGCGTAGTCCACCAGGTGGAACCAGGCGTCGATGGTGAAGGCACCGGCCGTGGGCGGAGAGGGGACCAGCGTCACCAGCTCGACCGGTTCCCTGTCGATCCGCTCCGGCGGGGGCAGCTCCTGGATCAGCTGGGTGTTCAGGACACTGGGCCGGCCGGGGTCTTCGGCATGCATGTCGTAGATGGTGTTGACGTCTGCGCTGAGCCCGTACATCTGGAGGGCCCCGAGGAGGATCGCGGGGTCCGAGGACCGCGACGGGGTGATCAGGTCCGGTTCGAGCCGGGGCCTGACCTCGCTGACCCAGATGGCGAAGATCTCGTCCCAGATGCGCGCCGCCCGCCATCTGGCGATCTCGTAGGCCACGAGCGGCGTACCGAACTCGTCCATGTCACCGGGACCGTTCGGCGCGATGTCGGCAAGGCCACGGACCGCGGCGAACAGCGCGTTCTCGTCCGGGAAGGTCCCCTGCGGCTGCTCGACGACCGCGACCGAGGCGAGGAGCCGTCCCAGCCGTCGGTCGCTGTCCCAGCGCGGCATCTCCGGGGGGTCCCAGCGCAGTTCGATGGTCCAGGAGTCGCGGATACGGGACGCCACCTGGGTCTGCTCGCCGGTGCCGCACGGCCGGCCGGGCAGCGGCACCAGGCCGTCCAGGCACTCGGCATAGCTCGCGACGACATAGATCGTCCCGGCCCCGGAGCCATCGCTGTGCTCCCCGACGATGCCCGGATATGCCTGTTCCTGCGCCGTCAGCCAGTCCTGGAGCCGCAGGCACTGGGACTCGGGGACGGTGAACTCCCGCCCCCACTGGTCGATGCCCGATCCGCGGCTGACGGCGATGACGTAGTCCCCGCCGCTGTCGGGGGCCGGGTCGACGGACACCTGCAAGCCGTAACTGGTGCCGTATCCGTGCAGCAGGCGCCGGTGCCGGTAGGTCTTCTCCTGCTGGTACAGCTGTTCCTGGACGAACTCGTCGAGGCCGAGCACCATCCCGTACGAATAGTTGACCCGCAGGTCGGGGCTCAGCGTTCCCATGGACAGGGAGACGCAGGGCCCGGTGGTGGGCTCCGTGGTGGTCATCGCGGACTTCTCCTGATCTCAAGAAGGCATCGTGCGGCGTCTACAGGGCGTGCAGGGCGCCGAGCCGGTCGCGGTCGCTCACGACGCGGTCGGTGATGTCGAAGGGGTGGGCGTAGCCGAGGTAGCCGGAGGCGAGCACGCCGCTGCCGGTCACGATCGGCGCGAACGCCGGGCCGGCCACGACCTGGGTGTCGATGCCGAGCCGGGCCCGGCCGATCACGAACAGGTCCTCGAAGCGGCTGACCTCGAACGCGGTGTGGCCCGGCTTCGCCGCATCCACGATGCGCGTCACCATGGCGGCGGCGTCCGCCGACAGGTCACCGGGTACCAGCACGTCGAACCGGTGGGCGAAGCGGCGGGCCCGGGTCCGCGGGTCGTCGTCGGCGGTGCCCGGTGCCGGGGCGGCGGCGTCCCGGGTCAGGAACCGCTCCACGACCCGGATCCCCGTCGTGGCCGCCGCCCAGCCGCACTCCCCCACCGGGTCGAAGACGCGTTCGTCCACGACCGGATCGAGGAACACCCGCAGCGTCGCGACGAGACCGGGGACCGTGCCCCGGCGGCGGTAGAACGTGTCGACGTGCCGGATCAGGAAGCGCCGCCGTTCGGTGTCCCACAGCGGGTCGAGGGCGAGCCCGAACCAGGCCGCCAGCCACGGCAGATCGGCGGTCGGCGCGGTACGCGCGTCGAGCAGCAGGTGCGTGTGCTCGATGCGTTCCTCGATCGCGGTGTAGAGGCCCTCGGGGTTGGCGAGGAACCGCTCCAGGAAGCGGTCGGGGCCCTGGGTGCCCGTGTAGACCTCGGGCAGGTAGTGCTCTGGGTAGGAGAACCGCGGGTACCAGGCGCGCAGCGAGCGCAGCAGCGGCGAGGACCGGCCGGTGCCGGTGAGGGTGATCTCCAGTTGGACGTAGCGACCGGTGACCCCCTGGAACAGCAGCTCCCAGGTGCCGGTGGCGTCGGGGAGGGCGCCGCCCTGCTGCCGGCGGTCGGCCCAGACGTCGGTCCACGGCAGTTCCGGGCCGTCGGAGCGCCGGTACGGGACCGGCTGGTCGAGCCATGGCCGCAGCGACAGCAGGGCGGGGTCGTCGTCGGCGCGCGCCCGGATCGTCACGCCGGTGCCGGTCGGCACCTGGGCGTCCAGGAAGAGCCGGTGCCATACGCATCCCGGCAGCCTGCTGTCGAAGGTGTCGCCCGGTACCGTGCCGGCGGTGTCGACGGCGGTGACGAGTGTCGCCGTGGTGGCGAACCGGCACTCGGTGAACACCTCCAGGGAGATCCAGCGTTCCCCGAAGTCGTACCAGGCGCCCGCTCCGGAGCGGACCAGCGCCCGCCCGGCCCACCGGCGCATCGGCAGGAAGTCGTCGTGCGCCCGCACCACGCCGGTGTCGGGGTCCAGGTCGAAGGCGATCACCTGGGCACCCTCGGCGTCGGCCACGTACAGGACCGGTGGTGTCAGCGGGCCCGTCGCGGGCGGCCCCGCCAGGTAGCAGAAGTCGTGGCCGAGCAGCGAGTACAGGGTCGGGGTGTTCGTCGGGTCGCGGGGGTCGACGACCTCGACGACGTCCTGGAGAGGCGTCGTCCAGCGCAGTTGCCTGCCGTCGAAGCGGTACAGCGTGGAGTGGCCGCGGCCGGGGTCGGCGTCCAGGACCAGCACGCTGCCGTCGGGCCCGGGTTCGATGGCGACGGCGTGCAGGGGGTTGCCCTCCGCGTCGGCCAGCGGCCAGGGCTCGGGCATGGCGGGACCGGTCGTCGGCGGTGCCGGGGTGCCGTCGGCGGGCCCGAACAGCGCGGCAGGGGCGGCCTGTTGAGCCTGTCGGCCGCGGAGCCGGAAGTGCTCGTCGAGCCGCCAGTACGCGGAGTGGGTGGCGTCGAGGACGAGAACGCCGCCGTCTGCGGTGTCGGCGAGGTCCCACGGGTCGAACGCGTCGCCGTCCGGCCACGGCAGCCGCAGGGGTGCGCCGCCGCCGCGCAGGTCGAACACGAGCAGCCCGGCCTCGCACGGCGTCTGCCGGCCGCGGTAGCCGACGAGCAGGTACTGGTGGGTGGTGACCGCGAGCCCCTGGAGCAGGATGTCCACCGGCGGGCAGGCCCCCGTGTGCGTGAACGTGCCCGGTTCGGCGCTCCGGCAGGCGCAGCTGTCCGCCAGGTCGCCGACGGTCCACCAGGTGGACGCCGCCCGGGCGGACCCGGCACGGCCGCCAATGGTGCGCCGGTCGGCGTCGATCCAGTACCAGTTGCCGTAGGCGTCGCGGCCGGAGCCGCGGCGGATGTCCGGGGCGAGGGGCGGCGTGCGGCCCGCCCGGCGGAACAGCGGTGTGTCCCGGCGCAGCCGGAGCACGCCGAGGTCCGGGTCGTACTCCCAGGCGGTGCCGTCGGTCGCGGGTGCGGTGTCGGACCACGCGTCGCTGAGGGTGCGTCCCGAGGCCGCGTCGGTGCAACGGCCCCAGTCGTCCATCCCGTTGACGACGTGGTACTGGGAACCCTGTACGTCCATCGTTCACAGCTCCTTGGCGTGGTGATCCCCGGGCGGCGGTCGCCGGTCAGCAGGTGTCGGGTACGACCGGGACCGGCACCTGGGTCGGCGGTGCGGGCTGGCTGCCTCCGGTCAGGGCGGCCGGGTCGGGCGCGGGCCCGGAGACGACGGTCACGGTCGCGGCCGGCAGGCGCAGGCCGCTGATCGGCACCGCGTCCACCGGTGAGACCACGCTTCCGTCGGCGTCTGTCATGGCGATCAGGACGGAGTCGACGTAGCGCACCCCCGGGACGCGGGTGGCGATCGCCTCGATGTCCTGCGGCCGGACGTCGACGCCCAGGGGCCAGCCGGTGCCGGTCGCCGCAGGTGCGATCAGGCCGTCGCCGTCGGCTGCCGTGGCCGGCAGTCCGCCGGTCAGCGGGGAGAGGTAGGTATCCACGGCCCGGGTGACGGCCTGTTCGACGATCGACGGCACCTGGCCGGGCAGCGCGACGATCCCGACGGAGACCCGGATCGGCTGGTACTCCGGTCCGCGCACGTGCAGTTCGGTGGTGATCAGCCGGCGCGGGTCCAGCCAGCCGCAGACCGCGCCCAGGAACTGCCGGTCCGGCAGCGGGGCCGTGGGGCGCAGCGGGTCGGAGCGGGGAATGACCAGGACGGTCACCATCCCGGCCCAGTCCCGCGGTTCGCCGGGCCGGTCGGGGTTGAACAGGGGCAGCGCCTCCACCCGGCCGAGGTCGACGCCCGGGGTGCGCCGGGTGAGGTCGCGGAAGTCGTCGGCGGTGACGAGCCGGTCGCGGTGGCGCAGCCAGCGGGTCACGGCGCTTTCGCCGTCGGCGGTGGACTCCCCGTCGCCCGCGCCCCATGTCGGCACCGGGTTGGTGAGGCCGAAGCCGCCGGGCAGGGCGGCGCTGCGGTTGATCCCGCCGATCGCGACCTGTCCCTGGAGTCCGCCGCCGGAGGAGTAGGAGGCGCGGATCGCCGCCCCGCGCGGGGGGCGGCGCCCGGACAGACCATTGCCGAACAGGAGCTTGCCGGTGGCGCGTTCGAGGGTGAAGACGGTGTCGTCGGGGCCCGCGGCGTAGATGTCGTCGATCTCGGACCAGGCGTGCCAGGTGTCGTCGGTGTCCTGGACCTCGACGGTGAGGCCGCCCGGCGCGTCGTCGCCCAGGACCGGGGTGCGGGCCAGGGTGAAGGCCTGGAAGGGGGTGCCGGTGCCGGTGCCGACGCGCTCGGCCGGGATGGTCACGGACTGCACCGCACGAGTGGCGTTGACTCCGGCCCAGGTGATCCGGCCGGTGGGCCCGCCGGTCGCGGCCGACAGTGCCGCCAGGGTCGTGGTGGAAGAGGTCGTGGTGGAGGCGCCGGTGGCCGAACTCCCGCAGCCGCACCCGCAGTCCGAGCCGGTGCCCGTGCCGGTACCGGTGCCGGTACCGGCCGCCGTGGGCTCGTACCGCAGTCGGACCCAGGTCACCAGGCGGGCGGCGACCGCCGCGTCGTCGACCCGGGGCGGGAAGTCGCCGGTGCCCTCCTCCTCGGGGTCGAAGTCCCACAGCAGCAGTTGTTCGTAGGGCGGCAGGGTGACCTGGACCAGGCCGGGCCGGTCGAGGACCGGCTCGGCGTAGGTCACCGGCAGCCGGGTGTAGCGGGCCGGGCCGACCCCGAAGCCGGGGCCGGACCGGCCGGACGGGTCGGGTTCCGGTGCGGCGATCTCGAACACCAGCCCGGGGTCGACGGCCTGGGTGCCGGTCTGTCGCGGCGGCAGCACCTGACCGGCGACCCGGGTCGCCGGGTAGACACCGATCGACAGGCTCTGGCCGGCGATCGCCCGCCGTACCGCGTCGAGGTCGGCGTTCTTCGGCGCGAGCAGCGCGACCCAGAGCGAGCGGTCGACGGTGCCGTTCACCGGGTCGCCGAGGTCGACGACCGGATCCGGCTTGCCGGTGGCCGGCGGGTCGAGCGCCACCGGCTTGTAGAAGGTGAGGACGTCGGAGTCGGTCTCCAGGAACGTCTGGTAGATGAGCTGGTAGCGGCTGCGGGTGGCGGCGTCCAGGGCGCTCTGCGGCTGCTTGTAGTACAGCGCCGACGTCACGGGCAGTACGGCCAGCGGGGTGCTCGTGGTGAACGGGACCTGCCCGGCCCGCAGTTCGGTGCCGGCCGGCAGTGGCAGCGGTGGGGCGAGCGGCCCCTTGTCGTTGCCGATCGTGACCAGGCCGGTACCGGGGCTGGGCGGCCGGAGGGCGATGCCCAGCATGCTGAGGAACTTGAGCCGGTTGGCCTCGGGGATCCGGTTGCTGCGGTAGAGCAGGTTCTCGGTGAGGAACGCGAACAGTTCGAGGAGAGTGACACCGGGGTCGGACTCGTTGAGGTTGGACCACTCCGGTGTGTGCACCGGTACGCGGGCCAGCGCCTCCTGGACGAGCTGGTCGAAGGAACGGTCGTCGAGGACCGGAATCGGCAGGGTCACGGCTGGTCCTGGCCTTCCGCGCCGAGGGTCATCCGCAGTCGTTCGCGGACTCCGGTGGCGATCAGGGAGTAGACGAGGGTGAGGTCCACGTCGCGCGGGTCGGTGCCGTTGACGTCGGCGCTGACGTCCTCCAGCCGGATGCGCGGCTCCCACCGGGTCACCGCGCGCTGGACGTCCTCGACGATCAGCCGGAGCGTGGCCACCGTGTTGGGTTCGAACAGGTACCGGTCCAGGCCACAGCCGAAGGCCGGGCGTTCGACGCGTTCCCCGGGGCGGGTGCGCAGGATCGTGACGACGGACTCGCGCACGTTGGTCTCGCCCGCGGACCGGACGATGCCGCCGTCGGGGCCGACGCGGGGCGGGAACGAGATGCCCTGTCCGTAGAGCACTGCCGGCGATGTCATGGTGTCGGTCCTTTCGGGGAGCCCGTTGGGAGGAGGCCGGGTCGCAGGCCGATGGGGGGCGGGAGCGGACCGGCGAAGGTGAAGGGGTGGCTCGGCGCGCCGAGCACCGGCGGGCAGGGGTCGCAGGCGAGCACGGTCCGGATGGCGTGGGCGGTGGGGTCGCGCACGTCGGGGTCCCCGTCGGACACCGGGACGAACCCGTAGAAGAGGGTGCGGGTCGACCGGCCGCCGGCCGCCATGCCGAGCGTGGCCGCCGTGGATCCGGGCGGTGCGAAGGCGGCGACCGGGGTGGCGTGCAGCGGCAGTCGGCGCTCGCCGGGCAGCAGCGCGTCGTCGGGTCCGGCCGCCGCGGCCGGGCGTATGACGAAGAACGGCCGTTCGCCGAGCGCCGGTTGTACGGCGTGGTCGGGGATGCCCGGCCGGCGGCAGACGAGGCTCGCCGCGACGAGGTAGTACCGGTGGGCCGTCGGCCAGTACAACGGATACGTGCCGTCGGGGGCCTGGTCCGGCGGGAGGCCGGTGAGGTCCGAGGGCGATCGGCCGCCGGTGCCGCCGACCATCGCCAGGAACACGTCGAGGAAGGCGTCGGTGTCCAGTTCGGCGATCAGCGGGCGCAGGAACGCCGGGCTCGCGGTGCCGACGGTGTCCGCGGTCCACAGTGGTGCGGGGGCGGTCCACTGGAGCCGCTCCGGTCCGGCGCTCACTGGAGGTTCCCGGGGCCGCCGGTGTAGATCTTGCCCAACACGTTGTTGGCGATGAGTGTGTCGCACTGGAGCGCTCCGTCGTGGGCCCACATCGCCGGGCTCGACCTGGCCGAACCCGCGTCGATCTGGAGGGCCTGGGCCTTGATCGTGAGGGTGCTCGCGGCCGTGAGGGTGATGCCGGCCGGTGCCATCTCCAGCGAGTTGCCGCCGGAGTCGGCGAGCCGGATCGTGCTGCCGCCGTCCTCCAGGGTCAGCTGCTGGCCGCCCGGGGTGCGCAGCGACAGCGTGACGGCTCCGTCGGTGTCGTCGAGGGTGATGCGGATCCCGGTCCGGGAGACGATCGACCTGAGGTTGTTGCCGTCGTCCATCGACTCCGGCGGCTCGTCCTGCCCGTTCCACAACGCGCCGATGACATAGGGCCAGTTGGGGTCGCCGCCGCCGAAGCCGATCAGCACCTCGTCGCCGGTCTCCGGCACGAACCAGGTGCCCCGGCCGCCGCCGGCCATCGTGGTCGCCAGGCGGGCCCATACGGCGTACTCGTCGCCGCCGGAGTCGGGCGACCAGGGCAGCCGCACCTTCACCCGGCCCTGCCGTTCGGGGTCCTGGTTGTCGCAGACCACCGCGGGATACATCCCGAAGTACGGTGCGCGCGGCGTGGTCGTCATCGGGCACTCTCCAGTCCGGGCCGCTCGACGTCGAACTCGGTGCGGTATCCCTGTGCGAGGTCGTAGCTGTGCCGGACCCGGCAGACGTAGTACTCGCCGTCGAAGACGGTGCCGAGGCCGGTCAGGCGCACCCGGGTGCCGACGCGCAGGGCGGGGTTGCCCGCGGTGAGGCCCGTACCGGACACGAAGCGGCGGGCCCGCTCCAGGTAGGCGGCCCTCGCCAGGGCCCGCGCGTCGTCACCGGCGAGCGGGGTGGACCGGACGATCCGTTCCCGGCGGTCGGCGAACGCGGCCGCCAGGAGCGACGATCCGCCGCGCTGGCCGGGTGCCAGCTCGGCGGCCAGGTCGGCGGCGTCCGCGGTCTCCAGGACGGCCGCCTTGTCCGCGACCGACCAGCCGGTCACCGCGATCTCCGTGACCTGGTGCGCCAGGTCCGCGCGGACGGAGAACGACAGCAGGTCGCCGCCGTAGTCCAGGCTCAGCGTGTCCCCGTCCCGGTCGGGGCGGCGCCGGACGCGCAGCGTGTCGCCGTCGAGCTGGACCTCGCCGTCGTCGCTGCGGGCGAGGCCGCGCAGGAAGGCGAGGTCGCTCTGGTTGAGCTGGGCGGTGACCTTGCGGGCCGGGCCGTCGAGGCTCACGTCCGCGGTCAGGCCGTGGTCCCGGGCGAGCCGGTCGGCGATGTCGGCGGTGGTGGCGTCGTCGAAGGTGCGGGTGCGCCGGGTGAGCCGGAGGTCCTGGAGCCGGTCCTCGGCGAACACCAGCGCCCGCGCCGGACGGTCGGCGGGGTAGTCGGCCTGGAGGGCGCTGATCTTTCCGTCGAAGACCGGGCTGTCCGTTCCGTCGGTCGCGAAGGACACGCCCAGCCGGGTGCCGAGGTCGATCGGGTCGCCGCTGAGGTAGCGGTAGCCGGGGACCGCGGCGCGGGCTCCCCAGTTGCTGAAGGTGGCCTCGCACCAGGACAGGCCGACAGTCGTCTCCTCGACCGTCAGCGCCATCAGGTCGCCGGCCGCGCCGCGGTCGACCGTCCCGTTCAGGGCGATGGCCGGAGTGGACACGTAGGCCGCGAGCAGGGGGCTCATGGCTCAGTCCGCCAGCAGCCGCTGTTCGCGGGTGCGGGTCTCGCGCTCCCAGCGGCGCAGTTGCTCGCCCAGGTCCGTGGCCGGCCGGCGCGACGGGCCCCCGTCCGCGGCGGTGTCCGCGTCCGGTCCCGCCGGGGTGTCCGGTTCGAGGATCTCCAGCTCGTTGATGTCGATGCGCACGGGTGATTCAGTCCTTCCGGGTCACGAGATGCGGGCACTGGGGTCCAGGACGGTGCCCGGTGGCAGCAGCCTCGGGTTGTCGATGCCGTTCGCGGCGGCGATGGTCTTCCACGAGACCCCGGCGCCGGACCGTGCCGCGATCGACTGCACGGTGTCCCCGGACTGGCTGAGCGTCAGCGGTGTGGTCCCGACCGGGGCGGCGAGGCCGGTGGCCGCGCCGGTTCCCGCGCCGAAGCTCACGGGCGGAGCGGGCGGCGGCGGGGCCGCGCTCTGGTCGGGCGGCCGCACCTCGGTGAGCGTCATCTCCACGGTGGCCCGCAGCGGGATCCCGGTGTCGGAGAAGAAGTCGATGGTCTGGCCGAGGCTCTGCACCACACCCTCGAACAGGAACGAGCCCCAGGCGAACCGCATCCCGCGCCGTGCCGGGGCGCTCGGGTTGGAGGTGTCCGGCTTGGTGAACTGGACGATCTGCTCGGTCTTGGCCTGGACCGTGGTGTTCTCCGCGCTGGTGTCGAAGAGCAGTTCGACGCTCAGCGTGGTCGACTGGCCGGTCTGCTGGGACGCGAACTTGCTCAGGGCGCCCGACTTGGTGGCCGCGTCGGCGCCGGTGACGCCCGTCGGGCTGTAGGTGAGCCGCAGACTCTTCGGATCGAAGTCGACGACGAGGAGGACGCCCGGGTCGACCTGGGTGTGCTTGACCAGGTCCCATTCGGTGATGGTCGCCGTGCCCATCAGAGGGACCCCCCGCCCAGTGAGGCCGTGGCCGGGGCGCCGGGCGCGGCGGAGGGCGTGGTGTCGTCGGGCAGGGCGATGTCGAGGTGCTCGTAGACGAGCCCGAGTTCCTCGACGGCGATCAGCCCGTCACGGGCGTGCAGGGCCGGTGCGCGCATGCGTACCGGCAGACAGCGGGTCAGGGTGAACCGCAGCGTGGGGGTGCCGTCGGCCGACCGCAGGGTGATCGTGCCGTGCGCCGTGCGGACACTGCCGGGCCGGGTCCCCCGGGTGAACCACTGCCAGAGCTGGAGGTTGCCGGTCATGCCGCGCCGCAGGGTGAGCTGTCCGTGGGTGACCGGTCCGACGAGGTGGACCTGGCCGTCGTTGAGCCCGCCGACCACGACGGTCCTGGGCTGCATCGTCATCTCCAGGCCCTCGCACTCGGCGAAGGCCGCGTCGCACAGCGGGCCGGTGAAACCGGGGGTGGCGATGTCCAGGTCGAGGGTCACGTCGAAGCGGAATGCGGTGAAGGGCGGATCGTTGGCCGGCATCGTCAGCCCTCCCGTACGTCGAGCAGGCCCTCGCCGGAGCGGACCAGGCTGATGGTGATGAACTCGACCGGACTGGTCGGGGCGACCTGAAGTGTGATGATCACAGTGCCGTCGTCCCCCTCGGCGGTGGTCACCCGGTAGTCCGCGAACGCGCCCTGGGCGGCCAGCGCGGCGAGGACCCGCTCGAACCGTGCCCGCACCAGCTGCCGGAAGCGGTCGTTGTCGGTCTCGAAGGTGTAGCGGGCGCCCTGTGCCAGCGCGGTCCTGCGCAGCAGGATCAGCAGCCGTCGTACGGAGAGCTGGAGCAGTACCGGATCGGCCGACAGGGTGTGCGCGCTGAGTGCGGTGATGGTGCCGGGGCGCCGGCACAGCAGGTTGGCGTGCGCGTCGAACAGCTTGGCGGTCTCGGCGTCGGTCAGTGCCGGGACCAGCTGTACGGGGCCGCGCAGCGGCAGGTTGGCCGGGGCGATCCAGGCCCCGCGGGCCCGTTCGCGGGCGGCGATCGTGCCGGCCACCATGCCGTCGGGCGGCACGGTGCGCAGCGGCGCCGTGGAACGGGGATCGTTCTCCAGGACCCGCAGCCACGGGTGCCAGTAGGCGGCGTAGCTCAGCGGCGACGTACCGGAGGTGCCGGCGTCGGACAGCGGCCCGCGGGCGGTGAGCCGTTGCTGCCAGCCGAGTACCAGCTCGGCGTCGTAGTGCGCCGGGACGCCGAGCAGCGCCACCAGGTCGCCGCGAGCCGCGCACATCGTCACCAGCGCGCTCTGCACGTCGATCAGCGCGGCCTCGTCGTAACCGGCCGGGTCGTCGAGGACCGGCGGCCCGGGAGCCGTGTCCGGGCCCGCGGGCGCCGGGAACCAGCCGAGGTGAGTGGCGTCGGGGACGGCCACCAGGGCGACCTCGTCGACGGCCAGCAGGCAGTGGACGCCGGTGAGCCGGCCGGGGGGCCGGGCCAGCCCGGTCAGTTGGGCCGCGTCCTCGGTCAGGGTGTACACGGTCGAAGTGGCCAGCGCCGGGTCGGTGAAGGACCGTACGGGGAAGGTGCCGAGGTCGTCGGAGCCGGTGACGTCGGGGTCGGCGGCGTCGGTGGCGGCGCCGGGCGGGCTCATGCCGACCGGCACCACGAGGCCGGCCGTGGCGGCCGACAGGGAGTCGGGGTCCGCGCGTAGCACCATCGACCGGCCGCCGTCGGGCACCTGGTCGTCGGCGGGTTGCAGGACCTCCGTCCAGACCGGCCGGACCGTCGGGACCGGCCGGGCCGTCGCCGAACCGGCCGGGGACACGGCGGCGTTGAAGGCGAGGTCCGTCTGCCGGTCGAGCAACCGGGAACCGTCGGGCCCGAGTTGCCGGATCACCAGGTCCATCCGCAGCAACTCCGCCGAGATCACCGGGAGTTCGGCGGGGAGCCCCGCCAGAGCGCCCGGATCGGGGCGGTCCTCGCCCACCGTGTCCGACGCGGCCGCGTACGGCATCTCGGCGTCCATGGCCACCGTGGCGGTGCCCGGCAGGAGGCCCCGCACCCGGGTGTACAGGGCGGGCCGGGCCGGGCCGAAGGTGAACCGCAGCAGGTCGCCCGGCTGGACCGGGACCGGGGCGCCCGTCGCGGGCAGGAACTGTCCCGGGGTTGTCGCGGTGGACCGTCGGTAGCTGCCCGCGAGGGCCAGCGGCCGGGGCAGCAGCTGGGTGGCCAGCTGGATGCCCGCGGACCAGGCGCCCGGCCAGGCCGCCTCGACGACGGCCCCGGTCACGGTGCCGTCCGGCTGCCAGATCCGCAGCCCCGGCACCGTCCACCGGGCCGGGCGGGCGCCGGGACCGGCCACCCGCACCACGTGGCAGCGCCGCCCGCCGTTGTCGAAGAACGCCCTGACCGCCCCGGCCAGGCGCGCGTACACCGGCACGCCGGCGTCGGTGGCCAGCACCAGTTCGCCCCCGAAGACGGCGGCGAACTGGTTGACGTCCTCGACCGCGACCGGCAGGTCGAGCGGACCGAGCGGGGCGAATCCCACGAAGGCCGCGACGTCCAGCCGTAGCGGCAGGTCGGCCGCGGGCGGTGCGGCGGCGACGTCGACGCCCGGCAGGCGTCCCGAGAACGTGAGGGTCGAGGCGGCCATGGGGGCTACTCCACGCTCATGTCTTCGACGGACAGGACGAGTTCCTCGATCGCGACCTCGGAGCCCGCCTTGGCGTTGAGCGACGGCGCGGTGTAGCGCAGCGGCCGTGCGTTCAGCAGGGTCCAGGTCATCACGGGGCCGCTGTGCGCCTCGTCCTGCAGCGACACGTGCACGGTGCGCAGCGCGGACTGGTCGCCGGTGCGGATCGCGTCCACCCACTGGAAGAGGTCGAGCGCGCCGATCAGCCCGCGTTTGAAGGTCACGTCGCCGATCTTGTAGACGCCGTTCACCTTGACCGGATGGTTGACCGGCGAGTTCCCGGCGCGGTAGTCCGCCGAGGTCACCTCGATGTTCATGCCGCTGACCTCCTGGAAACCGCCGCGCACCGTGCTCGCGTCGCCGGTCGCGAAGTCGACCAGGAAGTTGAAACCGCCGTAGGGGTTGTCACGTTGGGTTGCCATTGCCGCTCCTCATCGGTTGGCCGCTGTCAGCCGTAGGTGTCGCCGTCTCTCAGGCCGTCTGCGTGGCCGTCCACTGGCTGATCCGGAAGACGACGAACTCGGCGGGCTTGGCCGCCGCGACGCCGACGACGCAGATCAGCCGGCCGTTGTCGAGGTCGTCGGCGGTCATCGTGGAGGCGTCGCAGCGCACGAAGTACGCCTGCTCGGGCTTGGCGCCCAGCAGGGCACCGCTCTTCCACTCGTTGAACAGGAACCCCTCGACCGTGTGCCGTACGGCGTCCCACAGGGCGGGCCCGTTGACCTCGAAGACGACCCACTGGGTGCCCTGGTCGATCGACTTCTCCAGGAAGTTGAAGTACCGGCGGATGCTGAGGTACTTCCACTCCGGGTCGTCGGAGATCGTGCGGGCACCCCAGACGAGGAACCCGGGACCGGGGAAGAAGCGCAGGCAGTTGACGCCCTGCGGGTTGAGCAGTTCCTGCTGGGCCTTGTTCAGCCGGGTCTCGAAGTCGAGCGCGGAGCGGACGACCTCGTTGGCCGGTGCCTTGATCACGCCGCGGGCGGTGTCGCTGCGCGCCCAGATCCCGGCCATGTAGGCGGCGGGCGGAACGTCGACCCGGGTCCCGTCGAGCGGGCTGCTGACGGTGATCCACGGGTAGTACAGCGCGGCGTGTGTCGAGGACCGCTGGTTACGGTGGTCCAGCGCCTCGTCGGGCAGGAAGCCCGGCGGCGTGTCCAGCGCGGCCACCCGGTAGACCATCCGCTCGCTGTGGTTGATCACCGCGTTGGCGATCGCCCGCGCCTTGCCCTGGGCGGCGGGCGTACGGTTCCAGCCGGTGGAGGAGCCGGGCGCGGCGACGATCGAGATGTCGTCGACCGACTCGAAGGCCGGCAGCCCGTTGAACGGCAGCGCGGTGGGGTTGTTCTGGTAGTCGGCGAAGCCGGTCGGGTCGCCCTCGTACTCGGTGACGTCGGGGGCGTTGCCGTCCGAGCCGCCGGTGAGGGTGACCACGCGCTGCCGCAGTTGCAGTGGGGTCGTCGTCACGGGGCTGGTCCCCAGGATGGTGGTGTCGAAGAGCGCCGAGGCGATCACCCGGGGCAGGTCGTCGGGCAACACCTGGCCCAGCCCGGCCACGCCCTCCACCGCGATCGGAACACTGAGCGCGGCGCGGCGGGTGGGCGGATTCGCCGTGAGGACGGTGGTGATGCCGGTGCCGACCGCCCGGGGGTCGAACCCGAACTCGCCGACCGACTGGGGCGGGCCGAAGGCGGGCAGGCCCTGGGCGTCGACGGTCGGGTGCTGTACCTCGACCAGGGCGGTGAGCGGATAGACGCCACTGGCCTCGTCCAGCGCCAGCCCGAACGCGCCACCGGTCAGGGTCCAGGCCCCGGTGGTGGTGTCCCGGCGCACGGTGAACACCCCCTTGTCGTCGGACGCGGTCCTGGTGGCCCAGACGGTGTCGAACTCCCGTACCCGGGTCAGGTCCCCGGCGGCGGTGAGCGCGTTGGTGCCGGCGCGGAGCGTGAGGGTGACGCGCAGGTTCCCGGCCTGTCCGGGGAAGCGCGCCCGCAGGCTCAGCCGGACCGCGTCGGTGTCGCGGGGCACGGAACCGACACCGTGGTCGTCCTCGGGGGCGTCCGCGTCGGTGCGGGCGAACGTCCGCATCACGTACAGGCTGCTGCCGCCCTCGTCGAAGAAGCCCTTGACGCCGAGCCCGAGGTAGTTGGGGAAGCGGCCGGCGTCCTCGAACTCGAGATCGACCGCGTCGCCATAGACACGGGTGAAGTCGGCGTAGGAGGTGAGCAGTTCGGGCCGGCCGCTGGTGGGGCCGGAACGGGTGGGCCCGATGAAGGCCGCCGTGCTGGTGCTGACTCCCTGGATCGTTCGGGGGCCAGCGACCTCTTCGACATAGACACCGGGTGCTAGGTATTGGGGCATCGTCGGGTCGCCTCCGCGGCTCGTTCGACTGGGCTGGGGCTGGGCTTGGTCGGGGTGGGATTCGCTCGGGTGGGCTTCGCTCGGGTGGGCTTCGCCGGGCCGGGCCGGGGCTCGGGAAGTGAGCCGGGGTTCACGAGGGCACCACCGTGAGCGGCAGTACCAGGGGGGTACCGAAGGTGAGCGTCTCGGTGACGGCCGGCTGGGGTCCGCCGCCGAGGTCGATCGGCGCGGGCGCCTGCCCGAGGATCGAGTCCAGGTACGGCGGGTCCTGCGGGGCCGAACCCACCGGCCGGCGCAGGGCACCGGGCTGGCAGCGGGTCGCGACGGTGACCGGCCAGGTGAGGGAGGCAAGGCCCCCGAGTCCGGGTGCGGGGTCTGCCTCCGATACGCCGGGCAGCTCCGGCAGGGCCTCGGGGTAGGGAAGACAGAGCAGGAAGCGGCCGTCGGCGTCGCTCACGGTGGTGTAGCGGCCGGCGTCGGTCGTCACCTCGACCACCCCCCACCCGAGGGGGCCCCCGTCCGGGGCGCCGTGGAGTTCACCCCGGACGACCGCCCAGCCGGACGGCCCCTGCCGCCCGGGGGCCGGGTACAGCGGTACGGCGACGGGCCTGCCGACCGGTACCTCGGCCAGGAGCGTCGTCGGCAGATACCGGCGAGCGCGGTCGGTCACCCGGACCGCGAACGGCTCGGGAGCCACCGGGACCGGCCAGTTCAGCTGCTCGCCGTCGGTGGAACGGGCCCGCTGGTGGGCGCGTCGGCCCGGCAGGCTGCCGAAGCCCAGCAGGTCCGAGAACGGTGACGGGGTCGCGCGGACCGTCGTCGCCGGATCGCTCTCGGGCCAGGCGACGGCGCTCAGGCCGTCCCGGGCGAACGCGGCACCGGCCGCGTCGAAGCAGCGCACCGCCAGCGGGGCCCGGTACCCGATCCGCTCGCGCTCTCCGGGGACGCCCATCAGCCGGCCGCCGTTCCCACGGCCAGTTCGCGCACCTGGACCGGAGCACCCTGCGGCACGGTGAGGTCGGACTCGACGCGCACGACGCGGGCGATGTACGGCACCGACAGCTGGAGGCTGCCCGGGAGTACCTGCCAGAGCTGGAAGACGTCGTTGTCGCTCATTTCCATGGGTACCAGCTCGACGGTCTCCTCGGGCCGGAACACCCCCGGTACGGCGGCGTTGAGGAAGCCGGACGACAGCACCGGGGTGTCGGCGATCGTGCGCATCGCCCAGCCGAGCAGGTCGTGCTCGGTGGACGCGTCCTGCCCCCAGGCCGTGAGGAGGAACGAGATCCGCACCGGCAGCGGGCGACGGTGGTCGGACACCGCCGGTGGCAGAGTGCGCTGTACCTGGTCGACGTTCACCTGGTAGACGAAGACCGAGACGCCCTGGGCCATCGGGGTGGAGAAGTCCTTGCCCTGGTACACGTCGAACTGCGGCTCGATCCCGCCGAGCAGCGCCGGCTGCCACGCCTGCCGAAGCAGCCGGGCAACGGCCTCGGCCACCGATCCGATCGACTGGTAGTTCGCCACCGCGTCGTCCCTCCGTTCTCTCGTCCCACGGACCGTGACAGACCCCCCGTGACCACGCCGTCACGAGCGCGTCACCGTCAACTGGCATTCGCTTTCCGGGTGTGGTGCGTCGCTCAAGACACCGTCAGTCCTGCGCCGACCCGTCCCACGGGTTCTCCCCCTCGGCCGACGGCTCGGCAGCGGCGTCGTAGACCGCCTCGCCGAGCTGCCCGCCGCGCTTGCTGAACCACCAGGCGCCGATCAGACCGCCGAGAACCCCGAGGACGGTCGCCATCACCCATGCGACGGGGCCGCCGATGATTCCGAGGGCGAGCAGGAACGCGGAGAGGAACGTCGCGACCGCGACGCCGGCGCTCGTGCCCAGGGACGCGCCGATCGCTCCCCCGGCGAAGGCACCGACCTCCCGTGCGGCGACCCGGCCCCGCTGTCCCTCCGGCGCCTGGACAACGGCCCGGACCCCCAGCACCACACCCACGGCGATCATGATCGGGCCGATCACGCGGCCCACCTTGGCCAGTGTCTTGATCGTCGCCTGGGTCTCCCCCGCGCCGACCGCGATCCGTCGGGCGAGCTCGATCTCGGATTCCGGGGGAATCCTGGCTCCGCCTTCGGCCGAGGGCAGCCGGCCGCGGTACTTCTCGGCCGACTTCGCGAAGTCCTGTTTGGTGTCGACCGCTTCCGACAGGGCGCGACCCCCCGGGCTGAGCTTCTTCTGGGTCGCGGTACGCGCCCGGGCCCGCTCGGTGGAGACCTCCTCGGCGATCTTCATCGCCTTGGCCGCGTCCTTCTCCCCGGCCGCCTGCGCGATGGCCTCCACAGCCTGCTTGGACATGGCCTTGTTCTGCTCGACGTACCGGCCGCGGTGGCGGGAGTCCCACGTCGTGACGGCTCCCCCGCCCTCACTCCGGCTCGGGGCATCCGTGGACGCGCGGTCCCTCACGAGGACACGCCAGGAGCCGCCCTCGCCCTGGACTCCAGGGCCGGGCCGGTACCGACTTTGGTAGTTCTGCGGCGTGACGGCCGGGTCGAAGTGCCACCCGGGCGTCTCCCTGGCCTTCTTCACGAGAGTCTCGTAGCTCTCCCGGCCGGTGAAGTGCTCCTTCTTGACGAGGACGACTCGCGGATCCGGCCTGTCGGCGGCCACGCGGCCGCCGTTCGTCGTGTCGGCCGTCGCGTGGTCCTGCGCGTCGTCGGCCGCCGCGTGGCCCTCCGTGCTGTCGGCCGCCACGTGGTTCTCGGCCGAACGCGCCTGCCGGTGTACGACATGCGGGTCCGCCGTACCGGCGAGCGACGCGCCCGAGTGGGTACCCGCCGCGATCGCGTCCGCCACCCGCTCGGTGGGCTCGTAGGGCGCGCTGACCCTCGTCGGTGTGGCCGGCGGGCGGCCCCGCTGCTGCACGACATGGGTCAACTCGTGTCTGAGCAGCCGATTTCCCGCGTCCGAGCCGGGCGCGTACTGGCCGCGCGCGAACGAGATGTCGTCGCCGCTGGTCCAGGCGTTCGCGTCCAGGGCACGGGCGGAGTCGTCGGCCTGCGCGTCGGTGTGCACGCGCACGCCGCCGAGGTCGGTGGCGAAGAGGGACTCCATCTCCGTACGCGTCACAGGATCGAGTGGCCGGCCCGGTCGCCGGTCCGCGGGTTGACCGACGGCCGCGATCGGCGCGGCGCGGTCCTCCGCGTCCGCGGAACCGCCCGCAGACCGGCTCGCCTCGGTTCCGGCGAGGCTCCAGAGGGGGATCCGGTTCACCCACCCGGAATCCGGCGGTCGATCCGGCAGACGGTCCGGCACGTCCGCGGCCTGTGCCGGCCGAGTCGTGGGCGCAGGCTCGTGGGAACGTTCAGGTGTCATGGTCACCGCCCGGGTCGGTGCGCCCTCGTCCGCGTGGGGCGCGACACCGCGCAGCGTGGCGAACCGCCCGTCACGATCACGTCACACCGATGCTCGACGCAACGAGCCGGTCCCGTATCCGGCCGGCGATGCGCCGGTCCGCCGAGCGGAACGGGGCGAGACACGCGGTGGTCACGGACGCACCCTGTCAACCGGCAGTCGGCAGACCGCGGGATGCCGATGCCCATGGGGGTTCCGCCGGGTCAAGCTCCTCACGTGGCGCGGTCAGAGCGGGACGGGTCGTCCGTCCGAGCACCGGCACCGGCACCGGCACCGGCCCACCGCCCTGCCCGCGCAGAGGAGTTCAGGGCCAGGCGGGTTACCTTCTCGCCATGGTCCCGCCGGGTGCCCGATCGGTCGTCGGCGCAGGTCGGCGTCGGCGCCCGCGGGTACGTGCGTACTCCCCCGCGCGGTAAGGCGGCTGTCCGTCAGCCGACCGCCTCACCGGTGCGGAAGAGCCGGTTCAGATGGTGGTCCAGGACCGCTGCGGCGGACTCCGGGCTGCGTTGGCCGACCAGAACGCCGGTGCCGAGTCCCGCAGACATGGCGAGCAGGCCGGCTGCCTCCAACTGCGCATCCACGCCCGGCTCAAGCAGCCCCGCGTCCTGCGCCTGCCGGAGGAGTTCGGTGAGGGCCGCTTCGGCGGCATCAGGGTTCCTGATGAAGGGCTGGGCTGCGAGAGCCCGGTCACTCACGGCCAGAACGGCGTACGAAGTGTAGATGTAGTGGAAGGTGCGGCTCTCGTCGTCCGTCGGCAGCGCCGCCGTCAGCAGCGCCTCGACCATCGCCCGCGGCCCCGACCCGTCCCCGGCGGCTCGTACGCGGGCGGAGACCCGCTCCCCGAATCCCTTCGCCAGATACTCCAGCCCGAAGAGCAGCAACTTCTCCTTGGTCTGGAAGTAGTACTGCACCAGTCGCAGTGATACGCCCGCCTCCGCTGCCACGTCGCGCATCCCCACGGCATGCAGCCCACGTCGTCCAGCGACCCGGACCAGCGCCTCCGCGATCTCGGTGCGCCGTTCTGCGTGGTCCACGCGTCTGGGCATCGGCCGGTTCTCCGCTCGTCGTTGCCGCCCTGGTTCCCTCTGGACCTTTGATGATACGGCCGTACCAACATCGTGGTACGTTCGTATCACAAAAACCGAGATCGGAGGGGCCATGCCCGAGACCGTTGCCCGACCTCAGGCCGACGTCGGCCGCTATGTGAGCGAAGCCTGGCGGGCGCGCTACTTCGCTGCCTGCGATGCGGTCTACGCGCTGGGAGCGCCCGCGTGCGCCGAAGAGGACGTGGAGACGTCCTTCGGTACCACGCACGTCTTTCGCCACGGCCCCACGGACGAAGCCGCCCGGTCCCGCACTCCCGTGGTTCTGGTGCACGGGGCGGGCTCCTGCTCCGCCATGTGGTATCCGAACACCCCCGCCCTCAGCGCGGACCGCCCGGTCTACGCGATCGACACCCTGGGGGATCCCGGCCGCAGTGTGCAGGGCGAGCCGATCCACCAACCCGAACGCGCCGCGCAGTGGCTGGACGAGACTCTCGCCGGACTAGGCCTCGACCGCGTACATCTCGTGGGCACCTCGTACGGCGGATGGCTCGCCCTGAACCTGGTACACCGCAGGCCCGGTCGCCTCGCCTCGGTCACGCTGCTCGACCCCGGCGGCCTGGAGAAAGTGGGGTTGCGCTTCTTCGTCTGGATCTTCGCCAGCCTCTTCGCGACCTTCGCGCCCAAGGCACTCCGCCCGCGGCTGGCGGCCTGGCTGGAACAGCCGGTCCTCGTCGTGCCGGAACTGCGCACGATGATCAGAACGGCCACCCGCGCCTACCGCATACGCCGCCCCGTTCCGCTCCCCCTGTCCGAGGAGGAACTGTCCACCATCCGGACTCCGCTCTATCTGGTACTCGGCAAGCGAAGCCTCCTCGTGCACCCGCAGCGGCAGGCCGAGCGTGTACCGCGCCTGGTTCCCGGCGCCCGAGCCGACATCATCTCCGGCACGGGCCACGGGCCGCAGATCGACCACGCGGAGGAGATCAACCGCAGGATGCTGGACTTCATGGCCTCGATCGGCTGACCACCACCCACGCGGCGCGAACCGGCGCACGATTGTGCTGGTTGCCGCGCCGGCGTGCGCGGCTCTGCCGAGCGGCGTCGGCCTGCTGCTGACATGAGCCTCCCGGCGCGGC
This sequence comes from Streptomyces sp. NPDC048417, assembly GCF_040651615.1. Classification (NCBI taxonomy): domain Bacteria; kingdom Bacillati; phylum Actinomycetota; class Actinomycetes; order Kitasatosporales; family Streptomycetaceae; genus Streptomyces; species Streptomyces sp. NPDC048417. The sequence goes on from NZ_JBEZKI010000020.1 coordinate 148,075, forward strand.
CCTCGGACGCTGCCGGTGCGGTGGCGTCCGAGGGACTGCCCGGGCGGGTGTCAGGTGTCAGGTGCTGCGACGGCGGGCCGGTGCACGTGACGCGGACTTGGGTTCCCTGGGTGGGGTGTTCGTCTGTACGGCGTCGTCGGTGACTTCGGTGACGTCGGTGACCTTGGTGACGTCGGTGTCGAGCACCTGATCGCCGTACAGATCCTGCAGCCAGTTGGTCTGGTAGATGGTGTCGAGGTAGCGCTCGCCCAGGTCCGGGGCGATGGCCACCGTGGTGAGGTCACGGGCGTCGTGCCGGGACAGCCAGTCCGTCGCACCGCTGACCACGGTGCCGGTGGAGCCGCCGAACAGGAAGCCGTTTCTGGCCATGCGGTGACACATCCGGATGGTGTCCGGCTCGTCCACCCGGATCACCTCGTCGACGAGGGACTCGTCGAGCAACGGCGGCCGCATGCTCATGCCGAGGCCCGGGATCATCCGGCGGCCCGGCTCGCCGCCGAACGCCACCGAGCCGGCCGCGTCCACGGCGACGATCCGCACCGGCCGGGGCCACTCGCGGAAGTAGCGCGCACAGCCCATCAGGGTTCCGGTGGTGCCGGCCCCGACGAAGAGCACGTCCAGCTCCGGGAACCGGCGGGCGATCTCCGGGGCCGTCGTACGGTAGTGGGCCAGCCAGTTGCCGGCGTTGGTGTACTGGCTGAGCCAGACGTATCGGTCGTCGGAGGCGCACAGCGAGCGGACGTAGTCGATCCGCTTGCCCAGGAACCCGCCGTTGGAGTCCTGGTCGGCCACGATGTGCACCTCGCTGCCGAGCGCCTCCATGAGGAGTCTGGTCGACAGGTTGCACCGGGAGTCCGTCACACACAGAAACCGGTAGCCCTTGCTTGCGGCGATCATGCTGAGCGCGACGCCGAGGTTTCCGGAGGAGGACTCCACGAGGACGGAATCCGCTGTCAGGATTCCGTCCCGCTCGGCACTCTCCACCATCTCGTTCGCGGCCTTCAACTTGATGGAACCAGCGAAGTTGAAGGCCTCGCACTTCAGGTAGAGCGGGTATCCGCAGATCGATGCGAGATCGACGAAGAGGTCGCCCTCGTTGAAGGCGTGGGGAGCGGATATGACGGGCACGGCGGGCCTCCTGGTGCCGGGCCGAGGACCACGGCCTCAGCCGTACCGACGCAGTTCGTGGAAGAAGTCATCGATGAGACGCAGGTCTCCCACCCGGGACACCTCGTCGTAGACGTGCTTGCCGACGGCGAGGTCGAGGACGCCGAGTCCGAAGGGCGAGAAGATCACCGGTCGGTCGGCCGGCGGCGCGGCCCGTCCGGCCATGACGTCGCCGAGGGTTCCGTTCAGGAAGTCACGGTTGCCGCTGAGCTGTTCGGCCAGGTGGGGCGACGTGTCGGCCTTGAGGCAGTGTTCGACGTCGTCGACGAAGTTGGCCGAACCCAGCAGGATCTCCGGGGCGAGGTCGCGCAGGGAGACGTGCAGGACCAGCGGGTTGTGGGCGAACAGGGCCTGGTCGGTCACGTGCGGCCGGCCGGCGATGGTGGCGAAGACCACGAGGTCGCTGGCGCGGACCAGGTCCTCGGCGGTGTCGTGGACGGTGATGTGCGCGGTGCTGCCGGTCTCCCGCAGGTAACCGCAGAACCCGGCGGAGCTGTCGGCGGACACGTCGTGCACGCCGATCTCGTCGAAGTCCCAGCCCGTGCCGGCCAGGAAGGTGTGGATGTAACGGGCGATCAGACCCGTACCGAAGAATCCGACCCGGGTGGGGCGGGTCCGGTTGCGGCTGAGCCAGTCGGCGGCCAACGCCGCGGAGGCCGCCGTCCTGGTGGCGCTGATGATCGAGCTCTCCAGGCAGGCGAACGGGTAGCCGGTGGCCGGGTCGTTGAGGATGAGCACCGCGGACGCCCGCGGCAGCCCGGCACTCACGTTCTCCGGGAAGCTGGAGACCCACTTCAGGCCGTCCACCTGGACCGGCCCGCCGAGGGAGGCCGGCAGCGCGATGATCCGCGAGGTGGGGCGGTCGGCGAAGCGCAGGAAGTACGACGGCGGGTTGACCGAGTCCCCTGCGTCGTGCAGCCGGTAGACGGTCTCGACCAGCTCCACGAGCTGTTTCTCGCGCCCGCTCAGCGCCTGCTGCACCTGCTCGCCGGTGATCACCGCGAAGGTCGGCACGGCGGGCCCGTCGGGCACGGCGGCCCGGGTGGCGGTCGACAGGGTGTCGGTCATCGCTCGCTCGCCTCCAGGGCCGGGCAGTCGTCGGTGGGCCGCAGCGGGTCGCTCAGGCCGACCAGCACCTGGCGCTCTCCGGTGAACGCCTCTCTGCTGTGCGCGGTGCTGATGTTGTCCACGAGCAGCAGGTCACCGGCCTGCCAGGGTTCGCGCCTGGTGTGCGCCTCGTAGGTGCTGTTGATGATCCGGACGACGTCCTCGTCGATCGGGGTGCCGTCGCCATGGCGGGTGTTGAACGGCAGTCCCTCCGGGCCGTAGACGTCGAGCAGGTACTCGCGTACCTCCGGGTCCAGCGTCCACTCGTTGAGGAAGGCGATCTGGTTGAACCAGCAGCGCCGGCCGGTGACCGGGTGCCGGACGATGGCGGGGCGGCGCTGCTCGGTGCGCAGGGTCCCGTCGGGCTGCCAGGTGCAACTGATGGCGTTCGTCCGGCAGTAGTGCTCGATCTCGGCGCGGTCGGCGGTGCCGAACGACTCCGCGAGGCTCGCCCCGATCTCGTCGTTGTAGCTGCGGGTCAGGATCCAGCCCTCCCGCTCGAACCGTTCGGTGAGCCCGGTGGGCAGCGCCCGCAGTACCTCTTCGGCGTCGGCCACCGCCGTCGCTCCGCCCTGCTGGGGCGCGGTGAGACAGGCGAACAACATGAGGCCGGGCACCTGCTGTTGGTAACTCAGCTCGTGGTGCATGCACATCGGTTGGTTGTCCGGCCAGGGCGTGGAGGAGTAGAGCCCCCGGCCGTGGGCCTCGCGGGGGGCGAAGGCCTCCCGCTCCGTCATGAGGTCACCGGCCAGCCGGGCGAAGACGGCACCGGTCTGGCCGGCGTCGCGCAGTCCGAGGCCTCGCACGACCAGTGCCCCGTGCTCGGTGACCTGTGCGCGCAGCGCCTCGCGGTGCTCGGCCGTCCACCTCGGGGCGTCGTCGGGGGGATCGACGCACAGCAGTGCCGGTTTGTCCGGCCGCAGCTCCACGTCGAGGGGTGATGCCAGGGATGAGAACGGCATCTCGGTTTCCTTTCGGTCGACCGCCTGGGGTGTGACGGGGGTCAGGAGGAGGCGAGGGGGAGGACGGTGTTCAGGACGGCCTGAGCCGTCTGAGCCGGACGGGTGCGCAGGAAGTGGTGGCCCCCGTCGGCGAGTTCGTGGAGATCGACATGGTCGGCCAGGAGCCGCCAGTCCCGGTGGCGCTGGGCGTGGCCGGCGGTGTGCGGGTCGTCGGCGGCGACGACCACCGAGACCGGCGCGGTCAGTTTGACCGGCGGCGGGGCCTCGAGGGCTTGGTGGAAGTAGCGGTGCGCGGCGACGCAGTCGTGCCGGTAGGCGGCGGCGATGTGTTCGGCGTGCGGCGCGTTGAGTTCCACGAGTTCCGCGTAGCCGCCGTCCGCGGTCAGCCGCTCGGCGATCTCGGCGTCGCCGGCGGCGGTCAGTTCGACGATGGCGGTGAACCGGTCGGCGGCGGTGCCGAGCAGTTGGGCGGCGAGGAAGACCCGGGCCACGTGCACGCCCCGCTGCTGGAGCCTTCGGGCGGTCTCGACGGCCGCCGCGGTCCCCGAGGAGTGGCCCCACAGTACGACCCGGGTCAGACCGCGGGCCGTGATCTCAGCGACGGTCCGCTCGGCCACCTGCTCGATCGACGCGAACGGCTCGGGGGGCGCGGCCAGGTTGTGGCCGGGCAGGTCCACGGCGAGGACCGGCAGGCCGCTGCCCGCCAGCGCGCTCGCCATCGGCTGGTAGTTGACGGCGTTGCCGCCCGCGTACGGGAAGCAGACCAGCGCACACTCCGAGGCGCGGCTCCCGCCCGTCAGGGGCAGCAGCAGCTCGGGGCGCTGCCGGGCGGTGCCGTCGAGGAGGGCGGCCAGGTCGGCCAGGACCGGGTGCCGGGTGATGTCCTTCAGGGACACCGCACGGTCGAGGGCGAGGCTGAGCTTGACCGCGGTGAGGGAGGTGCCGCCGGCGTCGAAGAAGTGGTCCGCGCGGCCGATCCGCCGCTCGGGCACCCCCAGCAGTTCGGCCCAGGCCGCGGCCAGCCGCCGTTCGGTCGGGCTGAGCGGGGCGGCGTCCGCGGTCTCCGTGTCCGGTGCCGACTGCTCGGCCAGGGCGGTCAGGGCCTTTCGGTCGATCTTGCCGTTGGCGGTCAGCGGCAGACCGGCCTGCCAGTGGAAGGCAGACGGCACCATGTAGCCGGGCAGGGCCGCGCCGAGTGCCTTGCGCAGGATCTCCGGTTCCTGCTCGGCGCCGGAGTAGTAGGCGATCAACTGCTTGCCGCCGCCGGTCCGTTCGGCGACGACCACCGCGCCGTCCCGTACCCCGTCCACCCGCAGCAGGGAGTTCTCGATCTCGCCGATCTCGATCCGGAAGCCGCGGATCTTGACCTGGTTGTCCCGGCGGCCGAGGAACTCCAGCTTGCCGCCGGGGTGCCAGCGGCCCCAGTCCCCGCCCAGGTAGAGCCGTTCACCGGCCCGGTACGGGTCGGTCCGGTACGCCTCCCGGGTGCGTTCGGGATCGTTGACGTACCCACGGCCCACGCAGACACCGGAGAACGCGATCAGTCCGGGGGCGCCCAGCGGTACCAACGCCAGGTGCTCGTCCACGACATGGACGCGTACGTTGTTGACGGGCCGCCCCAGCAGCACCCGTTCGGGTACCTCCCGGAGGACCTCGTGGTTGGTGTCGTCCGAAGTCTCGGTCAGGCCGTAGGCGTTGAGCAGCTCGATGCCGGGCTGGACCGCGAACCAGCGCTGGACCAGCTCCCGTTTGAGCGCCTCGCCGGTCACCGACACACAGCGCAGGTCCGGGAGCATCCGCGGGTGCCGCTCCAGACAGGAGACGACGACCTCCAGATACGACGGCACGAGCTGCGCCACCGCGACCCGGCCGCGCTCCAGGGTGCCGACGAACCGCTCCACGTCGGTGATCACGTCCTGCTCGACGAGCAGGGTCCGCCCGCCCACCAGCAGCGGGGCCAGCAGCTGCCACAGGGAGATGTCGAAGCACTGCGGGGCGGTCTGCGCGACCACCGATCCCTCGCCGATCGCCAGGTCGTCGATCTTGGCGTGGAGATGGTTGAGCATGCCCGCGTGCTCGCACATCGCGCCCTTGGGCTCGCCGGTGGAGCCGGACGTGAAGTAGATGTAGGCGAGTTGACCGGCGTCGACCCGGATGCCGAGGTCGTCGTCGGCGTGCGACTCGGCGTAGGCCGTCTCCACCAGGAGCTTCCCGACGCCCTCCAGGGTGGCCAGCGCCTCGTCGAGGGTGCGGGTGCTGCCGGACTCGGTCAGGACCAGCCGGCATTCCGCCCGGGAGAGCGTCGCGGCGATCCGGCCGGCCGGGAAGTGCGGTTCGATCGGCAGATACCCGCCGCCCGCCTTGAACACCGCCAGCACGGCCGCCAGCCAGTCGAGGTTGCGTTCGGTGACGACGGCGACGACGTCCTCCCGGCCCAGGCCCCTGGCCAGCAGGGCGCGCGCCAGCCGGTTGGCACGCCGGTCGAGTTCGCCGTACGTCCACTGCTGCTCGCCGTGTACGGCGGCCACCGCCTGTGGATGCGTCCGGGCGCGCTGCTCGAACAGTTCGTGTGCCCGCGCGTCCGGCAGCGGACGGTCGGGCCCGGCCAGGCCGTCCAGCTGCTCGCGTTCCTCCTCGGCGGACAGCAGGTTCTGCCGGGAGTGGTCGGCGTCCGGCTCCGCGGTCATCAGCCGCAGCGCGGTCAGGTGGTAGCCGCCGACACGGGCGGCAGCCCGGGCGTCGAGGACGTCCGTGCGGTACCGCAGGAGCAGCGTCAGCCGTCCGTCCCGGTCGGACCAGCGCACGTGCAGGACACCGTCGTCGGCATGGGTCCGGTCGGCTTCCGCCGGCCCGAAGACGACCTCGTACTGCGGCTCTGTCAGCCCGAGTTCCCGCCTAAGCTCGGCCACCGGGAAATCGCGGTGGGCGAGCACCTCCGCCTCGGCGTCGCGAGCGGCCGTGAACAGGGCCGGCCAGGGGCCGGAGGGGACGGACGCCCGGCACGGCAGCGGCTCGCCGTCCGCGCCGGTGGTGTAGCCCGTGACCACCTCGGGTTCGCCGGAGAGCGCGGCCAGCACCTTGAGGTGCGCGGCCAGCATCAGCACGCCGACCGGCAGGCGCCGTTGCCCAGCCAGTTCCCGCACCGCCTCCGTCGTGTCGTCCGGCACGGGTATCTCGTGCTCGGCCGCACCCTGGACCGGTTGCGGAGCCCACCGCGGCACGGCGGTGGCACCGCCGGCGGTCAGTACCCGGCTCCAGAACTCCCGGTCCGATTCCACGCGCGTTCCCATCGAATGGCCTTCCTCAACTCACGTTCGCCGTGGTGGCGTTGGCTGCTGACGTGGTCCGGCCGGTGGCACCGGGCCGGCTGCCGCTCTCCGGCATGTCGACCGCGGGATTGCCGCCCCACTGTGCGTTCGGAGGGACTTCCTCGCCCTTCATGAGGAAGGAGTCGGGCGCCAGCACCGAGCCGTCGCCCATGGTCACGCCGTAGTGCACGTGGGCGGCCACGCCGAGGGTGCAGCCGGTGCCGAGCGTGGTGACGTCGGACTTGAAGGTGCCGTCCTCCTGCGAGTGGCACTGGATCTTGCTGCCGGCGTTGAGGGTGCAGTCGTCGCCGATGGTGGTGAGCGTCCGCTCGGTCATGTAGACGCCGTCGTCGAACACCCTGCTGCCGATGCGGACCCCCAGCAGCCGCCAGACCAGGGTCTTGAACGGGGTGCCGTTGAAGAGGTTGAGGTAGTGGTCCGGAACCTTCCACAGCCGCTCGTGCCACCAGAAGTACGGGTCGTAGATCGAGCACAACCGGGGGCGCAGCGCTCGGAACGATGCGATGCAGCGCTCCACCAGGACGAAGTACGCGGTGGAGAAGACGAGCGTGAAGGCCAGGTATCCGCCGATCACCACGTGTCCGGCCGCGCCGTACAGGTCCACGGAGGCGAGTCCGAACAGGGTGAGCGCGAAGGTGTGCAGCCATCGCACGAGCAGCATGCCCGCCATGGAGCGGAGGTTGTAGCGGTTCTTCGCGGCGAGCCGGCGGCGCAGTGTGTCGCCCGTTCTGAGGTGGTCGAACCGGGTGTCGCGGTCCACCGTGCGGGGGATCTCGAAGCACGGTGAGCCGAGGAGGCCCACGCCTTGCCGGATCTCGCCGTCGAGGGGAACCATCACCTTCGTCGCCAGCAGGCAGTTTTCGCCCGTCCTGCCGCCCGCCGGATAGGCGATGTTGTTGCCCAGGAAGTTGTGCGGCCCGATCGCCACCCTGGACAGCCGGAAGGAGGTGCTGGAGAAGTCCGCGTTGAGGACGGAGAGGCCGTCGGCGACCATCGTGCCGCTGCCGACGGTGACCAGCAGGGGCGACTCATGCTGCACTTCGGTGCCGAAGTTCGAGCCGGTCTGCTCGACGCGTGACAGGTCGTATCCGATGCCGCGGAGATAGTGGACGATGTACGAGCTGTCGCCGAAGAGCCACGCGAAGAACTTGATGTTCGTCATCCGGGCCGTGGCCCGTTGCAGCACGTAGTGGAATCCGTAGAGCGGATAGACCTTGTCGGGCTTGAGGACCAGACCCACCAGGCGCGGAACGGTGCACAGGACCAGCAGTCCCAGGACGACGAACCCGAAGAACAGGACGAGGGAGAGCACAAGGGCGTCGGGGAGCAGTTCCGAGGGGCTGAGCGCGGCCGACTGCGGGTCGAGCCGCCTGCCGATCGCCGGTACCTCGGTGAAGAGCATGTACACACCGCCGACGGCCAGCGGGATGTACACGAGGAACATCTGCGTCAGCGTGCCGAGGCCGAACCAGGCCCGGCGCAGGGAGCCGCACCGGGCAGGAGCGACCCTGGCGTAGTCGACCCGGGTGGGTTCCGCCGGGGATCCGTGCCAGTGCTCGCCGTCCGGGACCGCCTGGCCGCGGTACAGGGCGGACGAGTGGCCGAGCTGGGCACCGTCGCCCATGGCGGTGTCGATGTCCACGACGGTCTTCTCGCCGACGAGGACGTCGTCGCCGAGGGTGATCCGGCCGGTCTGGATGTGTCCCGCGCTGGCCCGGTAGCAGAGGAGGAAGGCGTCCTTGCGGATCACCGTGCCCGCGCCGATCGTCAGGAGGTCGGTGCAGACCGGGACGGTGCGGGAGAAGATCGTGACCCCCTTGCCGATCCGGGCGCCGAGGGCCCGCAGGTACAGCACGTACAGCGGGGTCCCGGCGAGGAAGACCATCGGATTGGCGTGGATCAGCACCTTGACGAACCAGAAGCGCAGATACGCCAGGCCCCAGACGGGGAACTCGCCGGGCCGCCAGCGGCCGACGAGCAGCCATTTGGCGACGATCGGGAAGGCGCACAGCGCCACGAACGCGATGCCTCCGAACAGCACCGACCGCAGATAGATCTCGGCCAGGCCCGAACCGGCGGCGACCCACTCGTAACCCGCGGCGGTGACGAATCCGGAGACCAGTGAGTAGCCCAGGAAGACCAGCAGCTGGACGGTTCCGCAGAGCAGGTGAGTGCGCCGCTTTCCGCGCGTCACCGGGGCCGGCGGAGGCGGGGGCGCCGCCGGGGACGGTGCGTCCGCCGGACCGGCGGGGGCGGGCGTGGCATCCCCGAGCGCCGTGGCCAGACTCTGGATCGTGGGGTGCCGGTAGATGTCCTTCATGGACGGGGAGGGCAGATCCGCCGTCTTGCGTATTCGTGCGCAGAACTGGGCCATGACCAGGGAGTTGGCGCCGAGGTCGGTGAAGAAGTGGCCGTCGACCGGAACGCTCTCGGCGCCCAGGAGGTCGGCCAGTGCCCGCGCGAGCCGCCGCTCGGTCTCCGCCCCCCTGCGGCCGGTGTCGCTCAGCGCGACGACGGATTCATCCGGCTCCGAAACGACCTCGGAGGACTGTTCCACCATGCGATCTCCTGGAGAACGTGGATGTTCCTGATCACGAACCGGCGGATTCAGTTTGTCCAGAGAGATCTATGTCTGCCACTTTTGCCATGGATTTAACTGCTCGGAAAGAATGATTCGCCAGGCCGTATCACCGGGGATTCAGGCCGCGACGGGCCCTACGCGGTTCACCCACATGGCGGTCCCCCAACCGGCAGCGCACACCACTCGAACCGGGACCGCATCGGGAAACGGGTCACAGCGGCCGTGCGGCCACGTCGGCGCGCCGGGCCACGGCTGCGCGCACGCCACTTACCGGCACCGGGCCACTTCCCGGCACCGGGCCACGCCCCGGATCAGCCGGCGGCCGTCCAGGCCTTCGGCCCGATGCCGCGCCACTCGATCAGGTCCGGGTCGTCGACCGTCGTATTGGCCTCGGGCAGCCCGGCCCGGCGCAGGAACTCGACCACGTCGAGCAGGTGATACGCGGTACCGACGTACTCTCCGCGGATGGTCACCCGCCTGCCACCGTCGGGGCCCGGCGGCTGCACCACCACAGGCGCGTCTTTCATGATTGCCGAATGCCCCGTACCGGGCCGGGTCATGCGGGCGCGACTCTTGCGTGTACACATCGTTTCGGCATCGATCCGGCCGGTCGCGACGGCTGACGCGCCCCAGTCCGGCTCCCGCGCCGGACTTTCGGGCGGTGCACCACCGGCGCGAGGGCGGGCGGGGCCGGAAATCGGCGAATGGCCGAGATTCCCCAGGAGGCGGAGGGACGGGAGGGTCGTTCGGTGCGTCCGGTACACGCCAATAACAACCGCCCGGAGGGCACGGACGGTGCTCGGCGCCGGACCGGGCGGCAGCTCCGGCGCACGCCGGTCACGTGCCCGTTCGATCCGACGCCGACGCTTTCACGCACCGGGCACATGTTCTTCACGATGTGCACGCTTTCAGTCACCTAGCGTGCTTGTTCGATCGCCGGAAGGAGACGTCCCGCGTTCCGCCTGCCTAGCCTCCCGCCCATGCGATCACCACTGATGAGACGCTTCGGCCTCGGCGCCGTCCTCGCCCTCGCCCTCGCCGTCTTCGGGCTGGCCCCCAGCGCGAGCGCCGACCCGGCACCGGCCGAGCTCACCTTCGCCGCGAACGCCGCGACCACCACGCCCGGCGGCACGGTGAACCTGTCGATGACGATCACCAACAACAACACGTACGACATCTGGTTCGTGTACCAGACGATCGACCCGACCTATCTGACCACGCAGCGCCCCGACCTGAAGTACAGCTTCACCGGCTGCAGCCTTGCCGCGACCGACGGCACCAGCACCGCCTGCTCCGGCACCGGGCCCACCAACCTCGGCACCGACTACGGCGCCACCGTCCCGCCCGGGCAGAGCCGCACCGTCACGCTGACACTGAGCGTCGCCGCCGACTCCGGCTGCAACGGCAACATCGGCTTCTACTCGTACTTCTACGCCGAGTTCAGCGACTCCACGAACACGAGCGGCGGCCCGGTCTACACGCCCGAGACGCGCGTCCTGTGCGCCTGACGACCTGTCGCGGATGACCTGAAAAGCTCTGCGATCAGCCAAAGGTCCGTGGCCGGGCGCGCTCTCCCACACAGAGGTCCCGGCCTGCACCGCGGACGGAAAATCGGGCAACTCGGTTCCATCGGTGGCCTGTTGGTCGCCTGCTCTTTTCCGTCACGTTTCGCAACGCGACCACGAAAGCTACACACAGACACCACTATGTGACGCGACGGATGCGTCGACGAACTGGCCTCTCAGAAGGAGGCCGGCGTCGGCGCAGGGGGTGCGTCCGCTCTACGGAGCCGTACTCACCCCTGCCCGGGGAGGGGACATTCACCGCATGAAGCGGACCATACGCACGGCCGCGCTCACGGTCGGTGCGCTCATAGCCACGCTCGGCCTGCCGACCGGCGCGGCCCATGCCGACGACGCACCCAGAATCGACCTGCGGGTGTTGGTGGTCAGCGACGGCGGACCGTCGACCGCCGCCATCGCTGCCGAACTGACCGACGCCGGAACGCCGTTCACCGAAATCGACCTGACGCAGTCCGGACGGCAGGTCATCGACGCGGGCTTTCTCGCGGACACCGTCGACGGACAGGCGCGCGCGAAGTTCCAGGCCGTGGTGCTGCCCAACGACAACCCGTTCGCGACCGGTTCGAGCGAGATGGCGGCACTCACAGCGTACGAACAGGTTTATCAGATACCCCAGGTCGATGCCTATACTTACGCACGTCCAGAAGCCGGCTTGCAGTATCCGGTCGGCAGCACCGGCTACTCGGGCAGCATCGACGGCACCCAGGCCGACGTGACCGCCGCGGGCACGTCGGGCCCCTTCGGCTACCTCGACGGCACGGTCCCCTTCGAGGACAACGACCCCTCCGTCGCCGAGAGTTACGCCTACCTCGCGCCGCCGGCGGCCGGCGCCGACTTCACGCCCTACGTCGAGGCGACGATCCCGGGAACCTCCACCAAGGGCTCCCTGGTCGGCGAGTACCGGCACGACAACCGCCGTGAACTCGTCGTGACCTTCGTCTACAACGAGTACCAGGAGCAGTTCCGGCTGCTGGCCCGCGGCATCGTCGAGTGGATGACCGGCGGAGTGCACCTCGGCGCCTCCCGCAACTACTTCGCCGTGCACGTGGACGACGTGTTCGCCGCCGACGACCGCTGGAACAGCGAGCTCAACTGCACGCCCGGCGACGTCGACTGCACCGACTCGGACGCCACGCCCGATCCGATCCGGATGACCCCCGACGACGTCGACTACGCGGTGGCCTGGGAACAGAGCAGGAACTTCACCTTCGACCTCGCCTTCAACGGCTCCGGCAGCGTCGACCAGCGCGAGGACAACGACGGCGTCGACCAGCTCGCCGACAAACTGGTCGCGGACAGGAGCGACTTCCGCTGGATCAACCACACCTACACGCACGCCTTCCTCGGCTGCGTGCAGGACACCACCGTGGTGCCCTGGACGTGCGAGACCAACGCCGACGGCGGCACCCAGTGGGTGAGCGAGAGCGACATCTCCGACGAGATCGCCACCAACCGGGTCTGGGCCGAGACCAATGGACTTCCCCTGGAGAACGACGAGTTGGTCACCGGCGAGCACTCCGGGATGCGGATCCTGCCGCAGCAGCCCGACGACAACCCGAACCTGGCGGCCGCCCTCACCGCCAACGGCATCGACTGGCTCGGCTCCGACAACTCCCGTGACCCGCAGCAGCGTCAGGTCGGAGCGGCCGAGACCGTGCCCCGCTACCCGATGAACGTCTTCTACAACGCGGGCAAGGCCTCCGAGGAGGTCGACGAGTACAACTGGCTGTACACCAGCCGCGCCCAGGGCGGCAGCGGCATCTGCGAGGACAACCCGGCCACCACCAGCTGTCTGTCGGAGCCACTGGACACCAGCACCGGCTACACCGACCAGATCGTGCCGCTGGAGACCCGGATCGACCTCGGACATGTGCTGTCCAACGACCCCAGACCGCACTACATCCACCAGTCGAACCTGGCCGAGGACCGCATCGCCTACCCGGTGCTGAACGGCGTACTCGACGGCTACCAGGCCCTCTTCGCGGACAACACGCCCGTCGTGAACCTGCGGATGAAGGACATCGGGACCGAGCTGGAGCGCCGGGCCGACTGGCAGACCGCGCTCCAGGCCGGCCAGGTCACCGCCTACCGCATCGGCGACGCCGTGACCGTCCAGGCGCCCGCCGGCCTGGAGGTCACCGCGACCCTGCCCACCGGCACCACCGTCGCCGGCAGCGCGTTCGGTTCGGCGTACGCGGGCGCCGTCTCCGGCTGGACCCCCTCGGCGGGCGACCCGCTCAGCATCACCCTGCCCGCCACCACCGCCGCCGCGGCGGTGACGGCGGACGGCTCCCCCGCCCCGGCAACGGATCCCGCGCCCGACACCCGGGCCCCGGCAGGGGTGACAGATCCGGTCCCCGTCACCAACTGAACAGCGCTCCGCCGCACCGACGACCGAAGCAAGAACAGATCCGCGGTTCCGGCCGCCCGCCGGCGGCCGGAACCGGCACGACCACCCCACAACTCGGCCGTGGAGCACACGATGCCCCTTCCCCATGGCGCGCCCCCCACTCGAACTACGCGCGTCACCCTGCTCACCGAAGGCACCTACCCGCACAGTCACGGCGGCGTCAGCGTCTGGTGCGACCAACTCGTGCAGGGCATGACCGACATCGACTTCGACATCGTCGCCGTCACCGGCACCGGACGCGAACCCGTCGTGTGGGACCTGCCCGCGCATGTCTCCAACGTGCGGTCCGTGCCGATGTGGGGCGACCCGCCGGCGGGCCGCGCGCCCCGCGGCCGGGCCCGCCGTGAACTCGCCGACGCCTACGGCCGGTTCCTCACCGCACTCCTCGACCCAGGGGCGGAGGACGGCTTCCCGCCCGCCCTGTACGCCATGGCGGAGGCCGCGGCGGACGGCACGCTCAGCCCGTTCCTGCGCGCCGACACCGCGATCACCGTGCTGACCTCGCTGTGGAACCGGCCGGGGCTGGCCGTGCGCGAGGCCCGGCCCACCCTGCACGACGCGCTCACCGCGACCGCGCTCCTGGAACACGCCCTGCGCCCGCTGACCGCGCCCCTGCCCGAGAGTGGGGTCGCGCACGCGGTGAGCGGTGGCGTCGCCGCGCTGCCCGGCCTGGCCGCACTGGAACGGCACGGGGTGCCGCTGCTGCTGACCGAGCACGGCGTCTATCTGCGGGAACGCTATCTCGGGTATCGGACCGCGCCCTACCGCTGGCCGGTGAAGGCGGTCGTGCTCGGGTTCTTCCGGCTGCTGGCCCGCGAGTCCTACCGCAAGGCGGCCCTGATCACCCCGGGCAACCGCTACAACCGGCTCTGGGAGGAGGAGGGCGGCGCCGATCCGGAGGCCATCCGTACCGTCTACAACGGCGTGGACCCGGCGGCGTTCCCGGCGGCCGGACCGGAGCCGGAGGTGCCCACCCTCAGCTGGGCCGGACGGGTCGACCCCATCAAGGACCTGGAGACGCTGATCCGGGCCTTCGTCCTGGTCCGTGCCCAGGTCCCCGAGGTGCGGCTGCGGCTGTTCGGCGGGACACCACGGGGCGGCGAGGCCTACCGGGAGCGCTGCGAGGCCCTGGCCGCCGAACTGGGCCATGGCGAGGCCGTGACCTTCGAGGGCCGCGTCGACGACATCAAGGACGCGTACGCGGCAGGGAACGTGGTGATGCTCTCCAGCATCAGCGAGGGCTTCCCGTTCACCCTGATCGAGGCCATGTCCTGCGGGCGCGCCACGGTCTCCACGGACGTCGGCGGGGTCCGGGAGGCGGTCGGCGACACCGGGCTGGTCGTCGCGCCCCGCGACCCGGCGGCGATGGCCGCGGCCGCCCTCGAGCTGCTCGGCGACCCGGCGCGCCGCCGGGCGATGGGCGAGGCGGCCCGGCTGCGGGTGATCGAGCAGTTCACACTCCGGCAGACCATCGACACCTTCCGCGCCATCTACGTCGAACTCCCCGAGCGCGCACGACGGTCGGTGCCCGGGCCGGCGGCCCCGGCCGAGCTGCCGGCGGCGTCCGTCACCGAGGGCGTGGCCCTGTGAGCGGACCGATGTCCCTCGAACCCGGCGGCTCGGAACAGGACACCCTGGCCCTGCGGCTGGCCGAGCCCCGGCCGGCGCCCCGCCGCCGGCCGCGCTGGGCCCTCGACGACACCACGCTGACCATACGGCTGCCCCGGCGCGGCCCGGACGAGGACGCGGTCAGCGAACTCGCCGCCGAACTCGCCGACCGGATAGGCCCCGCCGTTCACCCCTACGAGGTGGCCGCGCTGCTGGAGTCGGAGGGCCTGTCCGCCGCCCTGATCAACGAGCGGTACGGCCACCCGAACCTGTTCTCGCTCGCCGCGGCGCTCTACGAACGGGTGCCCAGGACCTTCCCTGAACCCGCGCCCGCGGCCGACCCGTGGCGCCCGGACACCGTGCGCTGTCTGCTGCGGGGCGTGCTGTTCGCCCTGCCCGGACTGGCGTATCTGCTCACCGCTCCGCTGTGGAACGCGGCCGGGGAGGCGGCCGCGCTGATCGTGGCCGGACTGGTCTCCTGGGCGTGGGGGCAGGCCCTCGGCCACCGCGCCCATCTGCGATTGGCGACCGGACGGCACGAGACGGGCCGCACCCTGCTGCTGGGCGCGCCGGTCGGGGCGGTGCTGGCCACGGGTGCTGCCGCCCTGGTCTCCGGGGGCGGCCGGGTCGTCCTGGCCGCCGCGGCCCAGTCGCTGTACCTGGCGGCGGCGGGCGTACTGCTGGTGCTGGCCCGGGAACGGCTGCTGCTGGCCGCGCTCAGCCCGCTGATCGCGGGTGCGGCCGTGCTGCCCTGGTGGGAGCCGGGACGTCCGCTGCGGACCGGGCTGCCGCTGCTGGCCCTCACCGCGACGCTCGCGGTCACCGGGTGGGTCCTGTGGAGGACCCTTTCCGCCCCGGCCGTCACCGGCGGCCACCGGCCCAGGGCGCTGTGGTCCCTGCCGTACGGCCTGTTCGGGCTGGCCGCCGGGGTCCTGGTGCTCCTCGAGGGACGCCAGGAACCGAACGCGCCGTACGCGGTGATCGTGCTCACCGTGAGCATGGGGCCCGCGGAGTGGCTGCTGTACCGCTACCGGGGGCTGTCGGTCGGCGCGCTGCGCGCCACCGCCACGCCCGCCGCGTTCCTGCTGCGTTCCGCCGGCATCCTCGCCCTCTGTCTGCTGCTCTACCTGGCGCCGCTGCTGCCCGCCGCCCTGCTCACGGGCGCCGCTCCGGCCGCCCTGCTGCTGCTCGCGGCCACCCTGTGGACCGCGCTGCTGCTACAGGCGTTCGGCGCGGCCTGGCCGTCGGCCGCGCTCTGTCTCACCGCCGCCACCGTCGCCGGCGCGTTCTCCCTGTTCCACCTCCCCGGGGCCGGTCTCGCGCTGCCGCTGTGCTGTGGCGCCGCCGCGCTGTGTCTCGCGGCCGGCGCGCTGGTGCTGCTCGGCCGCCCCGCCCCGCACGGATGAGTCACCACTTCCCCCCATGCACAACCGACCGGAAGGACACCGCAGTTGACCTCCGTACCGCTCGCCGCCGTCACCGGGGCCGAGGGTTTCATCGGCTCGCACCTCACCGAGGCGCTGGTCGCCTCCGGGCACCGGGTGCGGGCCATGGCCCAGTACAACTCCTTCTCCTCCTACGGGTGGCTGGAGACCCTCTCCCCCGACGTCCTGGACCAGGTGGAGATCGTCCTCGGCGACGTCCGGGATCCCGGATCCGTCCGCGGCCTCCTCGAAGGCGCCGACACCGCCTACCACCTGGCCGCGCTGATCGCGATCCCGTACTCCTACCGGGCCCCGCACAGCTACGTGGACACCAACGTCACCGGCACGCTCAACGTGCTGGAGGCGGTCCGCGCGCTCGGCACGCCCCGGCTGGTGCACACCTCGACCAGTGAGACGTACGGCACCGCCCAGACCGTGCCGATCACCGAGGACCATCCGATCAACACCCAGTCCCCGTACGCCGCTTCGAAGGCCGGCGGGGACCGGCTCGCCGACAGCTACCACGCCAGCTTCGACACCCCGGTGGTGACGCTGCGGCCGTTCAACACCTTCGGGCCGCGCCAGTCGATGCGTGCGGTGATCCCCACCGTGATCGGTCAGCTGGCGGCCGGGGAGCGCACCATCACGCTCGGCGACCTGCGTCCCACCCGGGACTTCATGTTCGTCAAGGACACCGCCCAGGCGTTCCTGACGGTCGGCACCGCGCCCGCCGAGCAGGTGGTGGGCCGTACCTTCAACGCCGGCACCGGCGGGGAGATCTCGATCGGCGACCTGGTCGCGCTGATCGGCAAGGTCATGGACACCGCCGTCGACGTCCGCGAGGACGAGGCCCGGATCCGGCCCGCGGGCTCCGAGGTGATGCGGCTGGTCGCCGACGCGAGCCGGCTCACCGCGGCGACCGGCTGGCGGCCCGGCCACTCCCTGGAGGAAGGCCTCGCGCACACCGTGGAGTTCTTCCGCGAGCCGGCCAACCTCGCCCGGTACAAGACCGGCATCTACAACATCTGACCTCGTCCGGCACGTCTGCGCACGTACACGAAGGAGGAGCCCCATGCACGCAGTGATCCTGGCCGGAGGCAAGGGCGTCCGGCTGCGGCCCTACACGACCGCGCTGCCCAAGCCGCTCGTCCCCATCGGCGACCAGCACGCGATCCTGGAGATCGTGCTGCGCCAGCTCGCCACCGCCGGCTTCACCAGCGTCACCCTGGCCATCGGCCACCTCGGCGAGATCATCCGCGCCTATGTCGGCGACGGCTCCCAGTGGGGCGTGACCGTCGACTACGCCACCGAGGAGAGCCCGCTGGGCACCATGGGCCCACTGCTCAACCTGCGTCACCGGCTGCCCGAGACGTTCCTGGTGATGAACGGCGACATCCTCACCGACCTCGACTACGCCGACGTCCTGGAGCGGCACAGAGGCTCCGGCGCGCCGCTGACCATCGCCACCTACGCCCGCAAGGTGCACATCGACTTCGGGGTGCTGACCACCGATGACAGCAAGGTCGTGGCGTTCACCGAGAAACCGAGCATGGACTACCACGTCTCCATGGGCGTGTACGGGCTGTCCCGTGCGACGCTGGACGAGTACACGCCCGGACTCCCGCTCGGCTTCGACGAGTTGGTGCTGGATCTGCTCAGGGCGGAAACTCCCCCGCACGCCTACGAGTTCGAGGGGTACTGGCTGGACATCGGACGCCCGGACGACTACGACCGGGCCAACGCCGAGTTCACCACCCGCAAGTCGCTGCTGCTCAAGGGAGCCTGAGCTCGTCATGCGCATTCTCGTCCTGGGCCACTCCGGCTATCTGGGCACCCATGTCGCCGCGGGACTGCGGGCCGTGCCCGGCGCGCAGGTCCTCGGCGGCGGCCGCTCGGCCGGCGCGGACCACCGCGTCGACCTCGCCTCCGTCCGTCCGGAGCAGCTGGCCAAGACCCTGGCGGCCGTCGCGCCCGACACCGTGGTCAACTGCGCGGGCGCGACCGGCGGCGACGCGGTGGGGCTCGCCGAGGTCAACGCCCGCGGCCCGGCGGTGCTCTGTGCCGCGCTGCGCGACGCGGCCCCGGCGGCCCGTCTGGTGCACCTCGGTTCGGCCGCCGAGTACGGCCCCGGCACCCCGGACGCCCCGGTCACCGAGTCGGCGCCGACCAGCCCGGCGGCCCCGTACGGCGCGACCAAGCTGGCGGGCACGGTCGCGGTGACCGCGTCCGGCCTGGACGCGGTGGTGCTGCGGGTCGGCAATCCGGTGGGGCCCGGGGCGCCGGCCGCCTCGCTGCCCGGCCGGATCACCGCGCTGCTGTGCGAGGCGGGTCCGGACCCGGAGGCCGTGCTGCGGCTCGGCGACCTGTCGGCGTACCGCGACTTCGTGGACGTCCGGGACGTGGCCCGTGCGGTGGTCCTCGCGGCCACCGCTGCCGGTCCGCCGCCGCCCGTCCTCAACGTCGGCGGCGGCCGGGCCGTCCCGGTGCGTGAGCTGGTGCACGCGCTGGCCGCCCGGGCCGGCTTCCGTGGCCGGATCGAGGAGAGCGCGGGCGGCTCGGCGCGGTCGGCGCGGGTGTCGTGGCAGTGCTCCGACATCTCCGCCGCCGAGCGGGCCCTGGGCTGGCGCCCGGCGCACACGCTTCAGGACGCGCTGGCCGCGCTGTGGGAGAGCGACGGTACGCGGTGAGCCTGCTGATTCCGCTGTATGTGCACCCGGCCGAGGATCCGGGTGCCTGGCACCGCCTGATCACCGCCGCGAAGGGCACCTACGGTGTGGTCCTCAACCCGGCGAACGGCCCCGGCGCACGCCCCGACCCGGCGTTCGCCGCCGCGGCCGACGCCCTGCGGTCGGCCGGGGCGCTCCTGCTGGGGTACGTCGACACCGACTACGGGATGCGCGGACCGGCCGAGGTCACCGAGGACGTGCGCCGGCACGAGGAGTGGTATGCGGCCGACGGCTGCTTTCTCGACCGGGTGACGGCGACTGCGGAGGCGCTGCCGGCCTGCCGCCGGCTGGTGCGTGCCGTACGGAGGTCGGGCGCCGGGACGGTCGTGCTCAACCCGGGCGTCCATCCGGCGCCGGGCTATGTCCGTCTCGCCGACCTGACCGTCACCTTCGAGGGGCACTGGTCGACGTACGTCTCGGCGTTCAGCAGACCGGCGTGGGCCGCCCGGCAGCCGCCCGAGCGGCTCTGCCATCTCGTCTACGGTGTGCCCGAGGCCCTCGTCCCGCTCGCGGTACGCACCGCGCACGAGCGGGGCGCTGCGGTGTGCGGCCCGGTGACGGGCGCACCACCCAATCCCTGGGCCCAGTTGACTCCGGCTCTGACATGGGCGCAGTGATGAGGGCACGGGCGGTGCTGACCGCGGCCGTCATGGCGGGGCTCCTGGCGGCCTGCTCCGCACACCGGGACTCGCCCTCCGCGCACTCGCAGGACCCCTCCAGACCCGAGGACTCCCCGACCGCGCGCGGGAGCTTCCCCGCCACGCCGACCTGGTCCCCCACCCCCGCGCCGTCCGAGTCCGCCACCGCCCACCCGGCCTCGCCGACGAGCTCCTCCACGGCACTCCCCGCCAGGGCCCTGTGGAAACCCAAGCCCGGCCTGTCCTGGCAGTGGCAACTGGACGGAGAGGTCAAGCCGACGGTGGACGTGCCCGTCTACGACATCGACGGCTTCGAGAACTCCATGGCGGACGTGGCCCGGCTGCACGCCGCCGGCCGGAAGGTCATCTGTTACGTCAACGTCGGCGCCTGGGAGAACTTCCGGCCCGACAAGGACGACTTCCCGCGCTCGGTGCTCGGCAGTACCAACGGCTGGGCGGGCGAACGCTGGCTCGACATCCGCAAGCTGTCCGTGCTGCGCCCGATCATGGAGCGGCGCTTCGACATGTGCCGTGCCAAGGGCTTCGACGCGGTCGAGCCCGATCTGGTGGAGGGGTACGGCAACGACACCGGGTTCCGCCTCACCGCCGCCGACCAGCTCCGCTACAACCGCATGATCGCGGACATCGCCCATGAACGCGGCCTGTCCGTGGGCCTGAAGAACGACCTCCCGCAGATCCCGCACCTGCTCGCCGACTTCGACTTCGCGGTCAACGAGGAGTGCGCCCAGTACGACGAGTGCGCGCGGCTCACCCCGTTCGTCAAGGCGGGCAAGGCGGTCTTCCATGTGGAATACGAGGAACCGCCCAGCGCCTTCTGCGCCGAGTCCCGGCGGCTGGGCCTGTCGTCGATGCAGAAGAAGCTGGAGCTGGGGGTGTGGCGCAGGCCCTGCTGACAACGGCGGAGCCGGATCGCAGCCGGCCGCTTCCGTAGCCGGCGGATGTGGAAGTGCCCCGGTGAGCACGGTCGCCCTCCCCCTACAAGAGGCGAGCGTGCTCACCGGGGCCGGCGCCGGCTCTGCCGGTTCTCCGCAGAGTCGGATCGGGCGAGTCCCCCCTGGCCCACCCGGCACCCGCCCGTCCCCCCTGGGTGCCCGGCGCCTGTGTCAGGGCGTCAGTGTGGCCCACACGGCGTGGCCGCTGGTGAGCCGGGACCGGTCGACGCCCCAGGAGTCGGCGAGTTCCCCGACGAGCAGCAGTCCCCGGCCGCCCTCGTCGTCGGGCCCCGGCTCGCGCCGGAGCAGACCTCGCCGCGAGTAGTCGTGATCGTGCACCTCCAGCCGCACACATCCGTCGGTGATCATGCCCATGCCACACAGGATGCGGACGCTGAACGTGTGGCGGATGGCGTTGGTGACCAGCTCGGACACGAGCAGCACCGCGTCCTCGCACAGCTCGCCGGGCATCCCCCACGCGCTCAGGCGCTCTCTCATGGAGCGGCGGGCGACTCTGACGCTGGAGCGGTGCGCGGGCAGCTCGATCCAGTGCGCCTGGTCGGGGTCGACGACGTCTAACAGGTCGAGCGGGGAGGTCGTGTGGGGGGACACGTGGTTGCCTTCCGTGAGGCGACTGCGGCGGGAAGCAGGCAGAGCTGAGCAACGTCCGCACGGGAGCCGTACGTTGCCCGTGAGCGTGACCGCGATTTACCCAAGTAACTATGCGCGCAGTCGGGTTCACCCTGCAACCGACTCCCTGATAATTTCAGTATGTCGATGTCGGTGTGGTCGCCTCATCAAGTGCCTGTCAGACTCGTACCGGTGACGTTCCCTCAGGAGGTAGGGCGTGAGCGAAGGCCGGTCGAACGCGAGCAGCGCCAGTGCGCCCACCGTGCTGCGCATGATCCTGGGCCGCAGGCTCCAGGACCGGCGCCAGGAAGCGGGCGTGTCACTGGACGAAGCGGCGCGGGCGCTGCGGGTCGCTCCCCTGACCATCCGCCGCCTGGAGAAGGCGGAGGTGGCGCTGAAGCCTCTCTACGTCGAGAAACTCCTCGAGACCTACGGCGCCGACCGACAGGAGACCGACGAGTTCGTCGCCTTCGCCGAGCGGGCCAACGAGCCCGGCTGGTGGCACACCTACCGTGATGTGCTGCCCACCTGGTTCAGCGCCTACGTGAGCCTGGAGACGGGCGCGAAGACCCTGCGCACCTACGAGCCGCACTACGCCACGGGGCTGCTGCAGACTCCCGAGTACGCGCGTTCGGTGCTGAGCGGCGGCTTCCCGAACGACCGCGACGAGGACCTGGAACGGCGCGTGAACCTCCGGCTGCGCCGGCAGGGCCTGCTGGAGCGGGCCGACGCGCCCACCCTGTGGGTGGTCATGGAGGAGGCCGTCCTGCACCGGGTGGTCGGCAGTCCCCAGGTGATGCGGACGCAGATCGAACGGCTCCTGGAGGTCTCGGAGCTGGAGCACGTCAGCGTCGACGTCGTGCCGTTCACCGCCGGCGCCCATGTGGGCGCGTGCGCCCCGTTCACCTACTTCCGTTTCGAGGAGCCCGAGCTTCCCGACGTCGTCTACAGCGAGATCCTCTCCGGCGCGATGTACCTGGACCAGCGCTCCGACGTCGTCGCCCACCTGGAGGCGCACAACCGCATGTCCCTGCTGACCTCCGACGCGCAGAGCAGGGCGCTCCTGAACCGCATGCGCAAGGAGTACGCATGACCATCATCGACGGCAGTGCCCGCGACGTGTACAACGGCATGCCCGCCTCGGACCTCGGTGAGCAGGGCTGGGAGTCGCCCTGGAGCGGTCCCAACGGAGGCCAGTGCGTGCAGACGAAGCAACTCGCCGACGGCCGGGTGGCGCTGCGCCAGTCGACCGACCCCGCCGGCCCCGCGCTGATCTACACCCCCGAAGAGATCACGGCGTTCGTCGCCGGGGTCAAACGGGGCCTCGCCGACCATCTGACCACTGGCTGACCTCCCCCTCCCCCCAGGCACCCCCTCCGAAAGGTTCAGGATGACCAACTCGCAAGCGGCGCGGGACATCGACACCAGCAGGCCCCACTCCGCCCGTATGTACGACTACTACCTCGGCGGCAAGGACCACTTCGACGTCGACAAGCAGGCGGCCGAGACCGTGGCGTCCGCCTACCCCGGCATCTTCGTCTGCGCCCGTGAGAACCGCGCCTTCATGCACCGCGCCACCCGGGTGCTCGCCCGGGAGCACGGCATCCGGCAGTGGCTCGACATCGGCACCGGCATTCCCACCGAGCCGAATCTGCACCAGGTGGCCCAGTCCGTGGTCCCCGAGGCACGGGTGGTGTACGCGGACAACGACCCGCTCGTGCTCAAGTACGCCGAGCGCCTGATGCGCAGTACCGCGGAGGGCCGCACCACCTACATCGAGGCCGACGTCAACGACCCGCAGACGCTGCTCGACGCCCCCGAGTTGTCCAACGTCCTGGACCTGGGCCAGCCGGTGGCACTGTCCCTGAACGCCCTGATGCACTTCGTCACGGACGCCCAGGACCCGTACGGCATCGTCAGCCGCCTGCTGGACGTGGTCCCCTCGGGCAGCGCACTCGCCCTGAGTCACTGCACGCCCGACTTCGACCCGGCCACCTGGCAGAAGGTCACGGACATCTACAACGGTGCCGGCACGCCGGTGCAGTTCCGCTCACGCGAGGACGTGGCGCGCTTCTTCGACGGGCTCGAACTGCTCGACCCCGGGGTCACGGTCGGCCACCACTGGCGCCCGGACTCCGATTCGACCGCCACCGACGCGGAGGTCAGCCTGTGGACCGGGGTGGGCATCAAGCCGTAGCACGGACGGGCTGTCGTACCGCACGGTGACATGGCGGTACGACAGCCCGGAACAGCCCCGGGAACAGGTCAGCCGATGTGGTAGCTGTCCCCGTACACCTTCCAGTCCAGCGGGGTGTTCAGGCACAGGTTGCCGTTGCGCAGGAAGACCCGCTGCTCGGTGTCGACCCGGGTGGTGTCGCTGTGGGCCTCCTCCTGCTTCATGGCCCAGACCCGCGCGTCGAGGAAGGCGTTGAGGTACGTCACCTCGTTACCGCCCTGCGCCGGCGGCTTGGCGTTGCCGAGGGCGCGCTTGCGTATGTTGCGGAAGCTGGTGGAGTCGTCGCCGTCGCCGTGCATGACGATGGCGTCGTAGTAGGCGAACTGCCCCAGCGTGCCGAGCCCGTCCGTCTTGCCCTGCTGTACGGCGGGGTTGAAGTACACCCGGTCGCGCTCGTCGTTCTGCGCCTGCTGGAAGGCGGTGTCCTGGGCGGCCTTGCGCCAGTCCGCGGGGAAGTTCGGGTCGAGGCCGGAGTGCGAGTCGGTTCCGTTGACCCGGCGCAGCGCCGGGAGGTACTTGGCGAGGACGTTGCCGGGCTTGCGGTCGGTGTAGAGCTGCACGAGGTCGAGCATGTCGCCGGTGCCGGAGCAGAACCCGATGATCCCGGCGGTGTAGCCGCGGCCGTCGCCGATGTCCTCGATGTACTTGTACTGCGCCTTCCAGTCGAGCGAAGAGTTCTCCGCGCTCGACACCAGCTTCATGGCGATCTCCTTCTTCGCCGGGTCGTCGAGGCCCACACAGCTCGCGGCGGCGGAGGCGGCCGAGGCGTGTGCGGGACGCAGCAGTACGACGCCGGCCGCGGACGCGCCGAGCAGGGCGAGCAGGGTGCGCCGGGAGGTCGGGGCAGGGGTGGTCGTGGGGTTGTTCGGGTGCCTCACGTGGGCTCCAGAAGGTGGTGGGGGGTGGACTGGGATCCACTGATAGGAAGGTTTCCTATCAGAGCCAGTCGGTGATGTGTACCCGTCACGCAGAAAGTTCGTAGGGTCGAACAAGACAGGTACGGACCACGGCACGGGCGGCCGGATCCGATCGACCAAGTGGTGGAATATTCAACTACCAGGGTTCGTTGACGGCCTCGAAGGAGGTCACGAGTGGACACCACGTACTACGACCAGGGAACTCTCGCCGAACGCTGGGACCGCGCCCAGCTGTTCTTCGACGCCAAGGACTACGCGGGCGCCGCGCGGGTGCTCGCCGGGCTGGTCGAGGAGGTGCCGGAGCAGACCGGACCCCGGCTGCTGCTGGCACGCGCCTACTACCACTCGGCCCAACTGGGCCGCGCCGAGGCCGAGTTGCGCGAGATCGTGGACCGCGACCCGGTGGAGCACTACGCCCGGCTGATGCTGGGCCGCACGCTCCAGCGGCAGGCCCGGCACGACGAGGCGGAGCCGCATCTGCGCCTCGCGTCGGCGCTGGCGGGGGATTTCCCGCAGGAGTGAGGAACGGCGGTCGGGCCCTGGGTCTCCCCAGGGCCCTTCGCGTGGTCAGAGCGGGGTGGCCGCGTGCAGGATCAGGAACAGGCTGACCGCCGAGTTCGCGGAGGACATCGCCGACACGAGGGTGCCCGCGGCCGCGCCCCAGACGGCGAGACCGGCCCCGGTGAACGCCGATGGCCAGCCGCGGGCCGACGGGGCGGGACCGAGCAACGCGGCGACCCGGCGCGGCACCGGCCCGGTGGCGGCCAGCGCGGCCAGGGTGGGGGCCGGGGTGCCCCGCGACAGCAGTGCCGCCCTGCCGATGGCCCGGGCGACCGTCCGCCGGTCCCCCACCGAGCCGGCCGCCGTCTCGTCCGCCCAGCGCTCCGCGGTGTAGGCGACCGCGGTGCGCAGGGGCCGCAGGAAGGGGTTGGCCTGTGCCGCCAGGTGCACGGCGAGCAGGCAACGGTGGTACCGGGCGGCGACGTGGGCGCGTTCATGGGCGAACAGGGCCCGACGCTCACCAGCGGCGAGGCCGTCGAGGAGCGCGGTGGTGACGACGATCCGATCGGGCAGCGCGTAGGCGTAGGGGGTGCGGTCGGGCAGGACGGCCACCTCTCGGCCGGGCAGTCCGGTCAGCGCCCGCCGGGCCGGCCGGGTGACCCGGTGGTGCCGGTGGAGGGAGCGACCGCACAGCACGGCGACCACACCGAGCGCGGGGATGGCGGCGCGGCCCGCGATGTCGTCGTGCGGGACCGCGGCCCGTACCTCCGGGTCGGACCAGCCGTCCGGGTGGGGGTCCCCCCGGACGGAGTCTGGGGGAGGGTTGCCGGGGAGCTGGGCGGTGCCGACCACCATCAGCAGGGCCAGGCACAGCGTGCTGCACACGGCCGTCACCACGGCCACCGCGGTGAGCAGCCGGGTGGCGGTGCGCGGATGCAGCCGCCCCTCGGCCAGCCGGGCGACGGGCCAGGCGGTCAGCGGCAGAACCAGCGGCAGGAGGACGAAGACTCCCATGGGCGGTCAGTCTTCCGTACCGCCGTGGTCGGTGTGCGAGGTGTTCCGGCTGTTCACCCGGCCCGGCCCGGCGGCCTCCAGGAGCGTCCGCAGCACCTGCTCGTCGCCGGGCGGCAGCGCGGTGACGAAGCTCGCCAGGACCGCCTCGCGGTCCCGTTCCCCGTCGAGGAGCCGGCGCATCCGCAGGGCGGCGAGCCGGGCCACGTCGGCGGTCGGCGTCCACAGGAAGGCGCGGCCCTGCCGTTCACGGGCGACGACGTCCTTGGCGAGCAGCCGGGTCAGGATGGTCACCACGGTGGTGTAGGCGAGGTCGCCGCCGAGCCGCTCCTGCACCCAGGCGGCGGTGACGGGACCGCCGGCCTCACGCAGCGCACCGAGCACCTGGCCCTCCAGCTCCCCCTGCCCGCGCCGGGCCCGCGCCATAGTCCCGTCTCCCTCCGGCCTCGGCGTGTGGTGACACGCGCGTCGGCGTGTCTGACCACGCTACTTCACGCCGCCCCTGCTCCCGTACGTCCGCCGTCCGCGGCGGTGCGCGACCTCGCCGAGCGCGATGTCCACGGCGATGAACGCGGCGAGCGGGATCCCGAGCAGGGGCACGAAGTAGCCCACCACCGCGATCACCGCCATCGCCGGGACGAGCAGGTACGGCGGGACCTCCGCCCAGGCTCCGCGCGGGATCGGCCGGCCGAAGGAGGAGCCGCGGCCGCGCTGCCACCACATGCGGTAGCCCCACAGGATCAGCAGGATCAGGGAGAGCGCGAGCAGCGCCAGGGCGAGCTGGTTGACGATGCCGAAGAGGATGCCGGTGTGCAGGTCGATGCCCCAGCGGGTGAGTTTGGCGAGCACCGGATAGTCGGCGAACCGCAGGGCGTCCGTCACCTCGCCGGTGGCCGGGTCGACGGCGACGGAGTCCTGCTTCTCGGGCCAGCTGCGCTGGACCTGCCGGACGACGTAGGCGCTGTTCGCGTCCGCCGGCGGGACGATCTCGACGGGGTTGCCGAGGCCCTCGGCGCGGGCGGCCGCGAGCACCTTGTCCAGGCCCACCCCGTGGTCGGCGGCGCCGCCGGTCATGGACGCCATGCCGTGCCCGGCGTGTTCGCCGCCGCTCGCGGCCGCCGAGACGGACGGGGTGGCCTGGCCGAGCGAGGTGCGCAGCTCGTCGATGTTGGCACCGGCGTAGGTGGACCAGGTCAGGCCGGTCGCCGACAGGAAGACGAACCCGGCGGCGGCCCAGACGCCGACGCTGCCGTGCAGGCCGAGGGTGCGCCGCCGCCCGCTGGTGCCGCGCACCTTGCGCAGCGCCCGCCGCCGCGAGAACCACAGCACAAGGCCGCCGCCCGCGATCACCCACAGCCAGCTCGCCGCGAACTCGCTGTAGAGCCGCCCGGTGTCACCCAGGTGCAGATCGCGGTGGAGCTCGTCGATCCAGGTGCGCAGCGGCAGCGCGCCGGTCGAGCCGTACTGTTCGAGCGCGCCGCGCACCTTCCCGGTGTACGGGTCGACGAACACGGCGAGGGTGTGGTCCGCGCCGACGCCCTTCACCCCCGACAGCAGCACCCTGGTGGTCGCGTCCGCCTCGGGGGCGGGCCGTATCGCGGAGACGGTGCCCTCGGGGTGGGCCTTGCGGGCCGCGGCGACCTGCTCGGAGATCGGCAGCTCGGTGCTGCCCACCGGGACGGTCAGCTCATGGGCGTACACCAGCTTCTCGACCTGGAAGGAACAGGCGTACAGCAGGCCGGTGGTGGCGGCGACGAGCAGGAAGGGGGCGACCAGGACACCGGCGTAGAAGTGCAGGCGCAGGACGAGGGGGCGCAACGGGGCCCAGCGGCTCGGGGAGGCGGCCGGGACGGTCGGTTGCGGGGCCTCGTCCGATGGGGGTCCCCCCGATCGAGCGGAGCCGGGATTGGGGGAGGGCGAGGGGGCGATGGACATCGGGGGCTTCTCCGGGGACTCGTGCGAGAGCGGTGACGGTCCAGTAGTCGGGGGATGAAGAGGCCGAGTTCCCGGAGGGTAAAGTGACCCGCGTCACATTCCCTGTCATGGCATGCTGGCTCGATGGCATCTCCCAGTGATCGCGCACCTCTTGCCGAGCAGGTCGAGGAACTCCTCGCCGTCGGCGGCCCGTTGCCCATCGTCGCGGCCGGCGACCCGGTCCTGCGGCGCGCAACCGTGCCGTACGACGGCCAGTTGGGCCCCGAGCTGCTGGCCCGGTTCGTCGGGGCGCTGCGCGACACCATGCACGCCGCACCGGGCGTGGGCCTGGCCGCGCCGCAGGTCGGCGTCCCGCTGCGGCTCGCGGTGATCGAGGACCCGGCGCCGGTACCCGAGGAGGTCGCCGTCGCCCGCGGCCGGGTCCCGCAGCCGTTCCGCGTCCTGGTCAACCCGGTCTACGAGCCCGTCGGCGGCGCCCGCGCCGCCTTCTTCGAGGGCTGCCTGAGCGTGCCGGGCTACCAGGCGGTGGTGGCCCGGCACGCCGAGGTACGACTGCGCGGCCAGGACGAGCACGGCCGCGCGGTCGACGAGGTGTTCACGGGGTGGCCGGCCCGGATCGTCCAGCACGAGACCGACCACCTCGACGGCACGCTCTACCTGGACCGGGCTGAGCTGCGCTCACTGTCGTCGACGGAGGCGATGACGGAACGCTGGGCTCAGCCGGCCCCGACGACGGCAGCGGCGGAGCTGGACTTCAAGTTGCCCTGAGCTGTACGGGCCCCGTCCTTGTCCTCAGGGCGCGGGGCTGGATCCAGGTGCGGCTGCCGCCGCGCGGGCGGGACCGGCCCCCGGGCACCCGCGGACGGCCGCCGGCAGGACCCGACCTCTTCGGCCCTCACCCCCGGTAGGCCTCAAGCAACCGCAGCCACACCTCGCTCAACGTCGGGTACGACGGCACCGCATGCCACAGCCGGCTGATCGGCACCTGCCCGGCGACGGCGATCGTCGCCGAGTGGATCAGCTCGCCCACACCCGGCCCCACGAAGGTGACCCCGCGCAGGATCTCCGCCTCCAGGTCGACGACCATGCGGGCGCGGCCCTTGTAGTCGTCGGCGTACAGCCCCGCACCGGCCACCGAGGAGAACTCGACGTCGACGGCACGCACCCGGTATCCGGCCTGCTCCGCCTCCGCGAGGGAGAGGCCGACCGCCGCCGCCTCCGGGGCGGTGAAGACGACCTGCGGTACGGCCTCGTGGTCGGCGGTGGCCGCATGGGCACCCCAGGCGCCGTCCAGGAGGGGTGTGTCGGAGACGCGCGCGGCGATGGTGTCGCCCGCGATCCGGGCCTGGTACTTGCCCTGGTGGGTCAGGAGCGCCCGGTGGTTGACGTCCCCGACGGCGTAGAGCCAGTCGGTGCCCTCGACCAGGAGGGTGTCGTCGACGGTGAGCCAGGAGCCGGGTTCCAGGCCGACGGTGTCCAGGCCGATGTCGTCGGTGTGCGGGACACGCCCGGTGGCGAAGAGGATCTCGTCGCCTTCGATGCGGTCGCCGGCGTCGGTCACGGCCACGACCGTGCCGTTCTCGCGGGTCACCGACGTGACGGAGGTGCCGGTGCGGACATCGACGCCGGCTTCCTTGAGCGCCTCGGCGACGAGTTCGCCGGCGAACGGCTCCATGCGGTTGAGCAGCCCCTTGCCGCGGACCAGCAGGGTGACCCGGGAGCCGAGGGCCTGCCAGGCGGTGGCCATCTCGGTGGCGACGACACCGCCGCCGACGACGATCAGCCGGCCGGGCGCCTCCTGGGCGCTGGTGGCCTCGCGACTGGTCCAGGGCTTGACCTCGGCGAGTCCGGGCAGGTGGGGCAGCTGGGCGCGGGTGCCGGTGGCGACGGCGACCGCGTGCCGGGCGGTGAGGGTGGTGAGGGTGCCGTCCGGACCGGTCACGGTGACCGTGCGGGGTCCGGCCAGGCGGCCGTGGCCGCGGTACAGGTCGGCGCTGATGCCGTCGAGCCAGCCGACCTGGCCGTCGTCCTTCCAGTTCGAGGTGAAGTAGTTGCGGCGGGCCAGGACCGCGGCGGTGTCGAGGGGGCCCTGGACCGCCTGGGCGAGGCCGGGCAGGCGGCGGGCGTCGGCCTGGGCGATGACCGGGCGCAGGAGGGCCTTGCTGGGCATGCACGCCCAGTACGAGCATTCGCCGCCGACGAGCTCGCTCTCCACGACCGCGGTGGTGA
Source organism: Streptomyces sp. NPDC048417 (assembly GCF_040651615.1). NCBI lineage: Bacteria > Bacillati > Actinomycetota > Actinomycetes > Kitasatosporales > Streptomycetaceae > Streptomyces > Streptomyces sp. NPDC048417. The sequence continues at coordinate 178,022 of NZ_JBEZKI010000020.1, forward strand.
GGCCGGCCGCACGGGTGCGGTCGGCGACGTTCTCCCCCACGGGCCCGGCACCGAGCACCACGACGTCGTAAGCGATGGATTCCGTTTCCGTCATGGGGTCAGTCTTGCGGGTGGTGTGCGCTGGGGCCACACGGGTACGTGGCCGGAATACCCACCCGGTCGGACGTGTTGTGCGGACGGTTCGTCCCGGAGCGGGGCGCCCCCCACATCAGGAAGAGGGAAACACGCATGAGCAGCACCGTGGAACTCACCAAGGAGAACTTCGACCAGATGGTCACCGAGAACGAGTTCGTTCTCATCGACTTCTGGGCGTCCTGGTGCGGCCCGTGCCGTATGTTCGCCCCGGTCTACGAGAAGGCCGCGCAGGACAACCCGGACCTGGTCTTCGCCAAGGTCGACACCGAGGCGCAGCCGGAGCTGGCCGCGGCCTTCGACATCCAGTCGATCCCGACGCTGATGATCGTCCGCGACCAGGTCGCCGTCTTCGCCCAGCCGGGTGCCCTCCCCGAGGCCGCCCTGACGGACGTCATCGGCCAGGCCCGCAAGCTGGACATGGACGACGTACGCAAGAGCATCGCCGCGCAGCAGGGCAGCGCACAGGGCGAGTGACGGCCTACCGTCCGGGTGACAAGCCACCGCCTGAGCAACACCGCATAGCCGCAGTTAGACCCCCTAACTGCGGCTATATCTTTGAGCGGCTTCCCTGCGCGACGGCCGGCCGCGGCGAGGTGAGGCGTGCCATCTCCTCCTCCGAGAGTCTCAGCGCGCCGGCCGCCATGTTCTGCGCGAGGTGGTCCGGATCACTGGTCCCCGGGATCGCCAGCACGTGCGGCCCCTGCTGCAAGGTCCAGGCCAGCCTGACCTGCGCTGTGGACACACCGTGCGCGCGGGCGACGGCGCACACCGCCTCGCTGTCGGCGGCGACCGGACCCGCCTCACGCCCGGCACCGGCGATCGCGAAGAACGGGACGAAGGCGATGCCGAGTTCACCGCAGAGCCGCAGAAGTGCCCGCTCCTCGCTCGCCGCACCGATCCCGTACGGGTTCTGCACGCAGACGACGGGGGCGATGGCCCGGGCCTCGGTCAGCTGCTCGGACGTGACGTTGGAGATGCCCAGGTGGCGGATCAGCCCGGCATCGCGCAGCTCGGCCAGCGCGCCGAAGTGCTCGCCGATCGAGCCGGTCCGCTCACTCGGTGGCACGCGCAGGTTCACCACGTCCAGGTGATCGCGGCCGAGTTGGCGCAGGTTCTCCTCGACCTGGCCGCGCAGTTGGGCCGGTGAGGCCCACCACCACGCGCCCGAGGGATCGCGGCCCGGCCACACCTTGGTGGTGATGACCAGTTCCTCCGGGTACGGCGCCAGCGCCCGGTTGATCAGCTCGTTGGCGGAGCGCGTCGCCGAGAAGTAGAACGCGGCGGTGTCGATGTGGTTCACGCCGAGCTCGACCGCCCGCCGGAGCACGCCGATCGACCGATCGCGGTCCCGCGGCACGCCGTCGCCGAAGGGCGTGGTCCCCGTCAGGCGCATCGCCCCGAACCCGACGCGGTTGACGGTCAGGTCGCCGAGTCGCCAAGTACCCGCGGGTGCCGGGGTGTTCGTGCGTGAGCCCATGACATGGATCTCCTCTTGCGGATGGGGAACGGGGACCCGGTGGGTGGGCCCGGCGCGTTCGGGTCGCTCGGCGGGGCGCGCACCTCGAAGCGGGTCGACCGGCGCCGGGGCGGCGGCATGGAAAAAGCCTCCCTGGGGGATCGGGATCGGCACCAGGAAGGCTCACGTGATGATCGGCAGTCTAGCAGCAGGGCGGCCCGAGGCCGGTCAGGCGGTCGTAGGCGGCGACAAGGAGCGGCCTCGTCGTCTCCTCGATCCGGCCTGGCTCAGAAGGGGTAAGGCGCCACGTCCCCGCGCACGGTCGTCCACCGCACGTCCGTGAACGCCTCCAGGTTGGACTCGCCGCCGAACCGTGCCCCGGTACCGGAGCCGGCGACTCCGCCGAAGGGGGCCACGGCCTCGTCGTTCACCGTCTGGTCGTTGATGTGGACGATGCCGGTCGGGATGCGTTCGGCGAGGTCCAGGCCGCGTGCCGCGTCCCGGGTGACAATGCCGAGGGAGAGGCCGTAGGAACTGTCGGCCGCGAGAGCGGCGGCCTCGTCGGCGTCGGCGAAGGCGCGGACGGGCGCGACCGGCCCGAAGACCTCCTCGGCGTAGGCGGGGGTGCGGTCGTCGACGCCGGTGATGACCGTGGGCCGGTAGAAGAGGTTCTCGTGGGTGCCGCCGGCCGCGATACTCGCGCCCCGGGCGGTGCTCGCCTCCACCAGGCCGTGGATCTTGGCGAGTTGACCGTCGTCGATGATCGGGCCGAGGTGGACCTGCTCGCGGTGCGGGTCGCCGACGGCGAGGGAGTCGGCCTTGACGGCGAGGCGTTCGACGTACTCCTCGACCAGGGAGCTGTGGACCAGGTGCCGTCCGGTGGTCATGCAGATCTGGCCCTGGTGGAAGAAGGATCCCCAGGCGGCGATGGAGATCACCGCGTCGAGGTCGGCGTCCTCCAGGACGATCAGGGCGGAGTTGCCGCCGAGTTCGAGGTGGGCGCGCTTCAGATGGCGGCCGGCGGCCTCGCCGACCGCGCGGCCGGCGGCCGTCGATCCGGTGAAGGAGATGACCGGCACCCGCGGGTCCTCGACCAACGCCGCGCCGACGTCGGCCCCGCCGGGCAGCACGTGCAGCAGCCCTTCCGGCAGCCCGGCCTCCGCGAACACCGCGGCGAGCGCGAGCCCGCCACAGACGGCGGTGCGCGGATCGGGCTTCAGGACGACCCCGTTGCCCAGCGCGAGGGCGGGCGCCACCGACCGGATGGACAGGATCAGCGGCGCGTTGAACGGCGCGATCACCCCGACCACACCGACCGGGACCCGGCGGGTGTACGACAGCCGGGGCGCCTCGCTGGGCAGCACCTGGCCCGCGGGGCGGGAGGTCAGGGCGGCGGCCTCGTAGCACTCCTGGGCGGCGACGTGCAGCTCGAAGTCCGCCTTGCCGGGTATGGAGCCGGACTCGCGGACGATCCACTCGCGCAGTTCGTCGGCGTGCTCCGTGAACAAGTCGCCTGCGCGGCGCAGGACTTGGGCCCGCACGAAGTGCGGTGCGCGGGCCCAGTCGCGTTGCGCGGCGCGGGCTGCCGTGGCGGCCGGAGAGACGTCCGCGGGAGCAGCCAGGGTGACCGTGCCGAGCGTGTCGCCGGTGGCGGGCTCGGTGACGGCGTACTGCGGGCCGGACAGGGCGCTCGCCTGCCAGGTCTTCGGGTCGAGCAGCGACATGACGGCTCTCCGATCGATCACCGGGATTGCGCGGCCCACGGCGCCCGTGAGCCATTTTGTTGAGCGCGCAACATCCTAGTCGGGGGGCCCGGAAAAGCACCGTCCCGCACGACCAGGGTGGCCCATCAGCTGGACTCGCGCCGCACCACCGAGGCGCCGAGCACCTTGTGCGTCTCCGGCGCGCCGCCCGGGTCGCGCACCACGCGGTCGACCAGTTCGGCGAGGTCCCGGCCGGAGGGCAGTTCGATGCGGATCGTGGAGAGCCTGGGCCGCAGCAGCCGGCCGAGCATCAGGTCGTCGGCGCCGACCACGGCGGTGTCCTCGGGAACGCGTACGCCCTCGTCCTGGAGGGCGCGCATTAACAGCATCGCGTACTCGTCGTTGTACGCGAACACCGAGTCGATCTCCAACTCCCGCCAGCGCGCCGCGAGTCGGGCGGCCGACTCCTCCGTGTAGCCGAGGGACAGCTCGGCCACCGTGGCGTCGGTGCCGTACAAGGCCCGGCGGACACCTTCGAGGCGGGGCCGGGAGTAGGTCTCCAGGCCGCTCTCCTCGGGGACGACCACGCCGATACGGCGCCGGCCGCGGGCGTAGAGGTGCGCACCGGCGCAGCGGCCGACGGTGTCGTGATCCATCAGCAGGGCGTGCGCGCCGTCGACTCGCTCGGGGCCGAGGGTGACCACGGCGCGGGCGCCGGCCCGCTTGAGGACGGCGACGCCCTCGGTACCGAGTCCGGCCCCCGGGACCAGTACGGCGACCGGCCTCAACTCGGCCCAGGCGCGGGCGGCTTCGTCACCGCGCAGGCCCGCGGTGCCGTACTGCACGACCGTGTAGTCGAGGCGGCTGAGGGCCCACTGGAGGTCGGTGATGAACTGGCCGTACAGCGGACCCATCGGGATGGCCGGGGCCGGCATCAGGACCATCCGGCTGTGGCCGGCGCGCAGGCTGCGGGCGGCCGCGTGGGGCACGTACCCGAGTTCCCTCGCGGCCTCGTGGACCCGGCGGCGGGTGGGCTCGCTGATCCGTACGGCACTGGTGTTGTTGAGGACGTAGGAGACGGTCGCGCGGGAGACGCCGGCCAGTCGGGCCACATCGGCGCTCGTGGGGACCGAGCGCGGAGTCGGCGACGCTGCCGAGGGCGTTTTCGGTATCTGCACCATGACGTACGGCATCTTGGCAGAAGGCCGGGGAGGGGGGACCGGCGGGGCAAGGTGGTTCACCGTTGGACGAATTGAGGCCGCCGCACCGTTCGCCGCACCGCCCACCGCAGGGTCGTACGAACACGTTCGTCACGTACCTGTTCGCGCGATCGGCGACGGCCGCCACCAGGTGCCCCTTGGTCCGCGGCGGAGTCCGCGCAGAACAGTGCCCTGCTGTTCCGTGCCGACGCGCCGCAGGGCCCGGTCGACATGTTCACCGCCCACGGGGGCGGACGTCAGCGGGGCGGCTCCGTCCGCGTGACCCGGGCGACCAGGTCGATCCAGCCCGCCTCCAAGCGCTCCATCGGCATCCCGCACTGCCTGGTCAGATGGTGGACCAGGGCCGGGTCGAGGTACGCCAGCAGCGTCTGGGCGAGGAGTTCGCAGTCGGACTCCGGCTGGATCAGCCGCAGCAGCATCGTGACATGCGTGCGCAGCGCCTGCATCGGCGGATTGGCATAGCGCCGGGTGGGCTCGGGCTGCGCGGCCAGCTGGAGGTCGAGCTGCTCGGACGCGCGGTACAGCACCGCGACACCGAACGCGCGCAGCCGCTCGACCGGCGGGGCGCCGGGGCCCAGCGGCGGCGGTCCGCCGAGGAAGTCCGCCTGGAGGCGGCGCGAGGAGTGGTCGAGCAGCGCCATCAGCAGTCCGGTGCGGTCGCCGAAGCGGCGGAAGACGGTGCCCTTGCCCACCTCGGCCGCCGCGGCCACCGCCTCCATGGTGACGCCGGCCACGCCGTGTTCCGCGATCAGCCTGGCGGCGGCCTCCAGCAGCCGGGCGCGGTTGCGGGCCGCGTCGGCGCGCAGGCACAGCTCTTCGGGGGCGGGCCCGACCTCGAGCAACTGAGGGGTGTCGAAGGGCTCCTGGGGCTGCGGGAAGGGCGGCAGGACGCTGGACATGAAGACAGCGTAAAGCATCGGGAACAGAACTGGACCGCGGTCCGTTTGAGGTGTTAGAAATTAACCGGACCTCGGTCCGGATTCGTAACAGCAGTGTTTCAGCCCCCTTGGAGTTCCCCCATGTCTGTCCGCATCCTTGCGCTCGTCGGCAGCCTTCGCGCCGGTTCGCACAACCGCCAGCTCGCCGAGGCGGCCGTCAAGCTCGCCCCCGAGGGTGCCGAGGTCGAGGTCTTCGAGGGCCTGGCCGACATCCCCTTCTACAACGAGGACATCGACGTCGAGGGCAGCGTCCCGGCCGCCGCCGCGAAGCTGCGCGAGGCCGCCCAGGCCGCCGACGCGTTCCTGCTCTTCTCCCCCGAGTACAACGGCACGATCCCGGCCGTCCTGAAGAACGCCATCGACTGGCTGTCCCGCCCCTACGGCGCCAGCGGCTTCGGCGGCAAGCCCGTCGCCGTCGTCGGCACCGCCTTCGGCCAGTACGGCGGCGTGTGGGCGCAGGACGAGGCCCGCAAGTCCGTGGGCATCGCCGGCGGCAAGGTGATCGAGGACATCAAGCTGTCGATCCCCGGCTCTGTGACCCGCTTCGCCGAGACCCACCCGGCCGACGACACCGAGGTCGCCGCCCAGCTGACCGAGGTCGTCGCGCGTCTGCACGGCAACGTGGGCGTCGCCGCCTGAGGCACTGCCTGACGGCTGCCCGAGGTACGCCCGAACGGGGCCGGAGCCCAGCTCCGGCCCCTTTCGCGTGCCGTTTCGCCCGCGCCGTGGTCTCTTCGGGCCCCTCGTCCTGCGTCAGTCGACAGCGGCGAGGCGCTGGACGGCCGGAGCCACGAAGCTCTCCATCCACCCCGAGGTCTCGCCCAGGCGCGGGCCGACGATGACGGTGTCGACGCCGAGCTTGGCGTACCCCTCGATGTCCCGGGTGAAGGCGTCCAGGTCTCCGTCGGTGGCCGAGTCCCCGGTGTACGCGATGGTCTTGCGGATGGTGTCGTAGTCGCGCCCGACGGTGTCGCAGTGCCCGCGCAGCACCTCCAGCTTGTGCCGCAGCTCCTCGGGGGAGGCCGGGATGAGGTTGCAGGCGTCCGCGTACTGGGCGACCAGCCGCAGGGTCTTCTTCTCTCCCCCGCCGCCGATCATGATCTCCGGGCGCGGCGAGCTGACCGGCGCCGGATTGCAGAGTGTCTCCGCGAGCCGGTAGTGCTTGCCCTCGAAGGGGCCGTTGTTCTCCGGGTCCCACATCTGCAGGCAGATCCGCAGGGTCTCCTCCAGCCGCTCGAAGCGCTCCGCGAGGGGCGGGTACGGTACGCCGAGACCATGGTGCTCACGGTCGTACCAGGCGGCCCCGATGCCCAGCGTGGCCCGGCCGCCCGACACCACGTCGAGGGTGGTGGCGATCTTGGCGAGAAGTCCGGGGTGCCGGTAGGTCACGCCGGTCACCAGGGCTCCGAGCTGGACGGTGGAGGTGCGGCCGGCGAGGTAGCCGAGCGTGGTGTAGGCCTCCAGCATGGGGTCCTCGGCGCCGCCGTTGAACTCCATCTGGAAGTAGTGGTCCATCACCGAGACCCAGCTGACGCCCGCCGCCTCGGCCGCGGCACCGGCGGCGGCGAGTTCGGCGCCCAGTGCGGGGCCGCCGCCAGGATGGTTGAACCGGTTGATGTGCACGCCCACGCGCATGGCCGTTCTCCGTTCCGCCCGGATCGTCTTCTGTCCGTCCGACGCTAGAACTTCGAGCGCTCTCGAAGTCAAGGGTCAGACGTCGTCGGACGGCCGTGTCCTCGACGCGCGCGGGCCAGTGATGATGATCACCGCGTCGGCCGCGACGAAGCCGGCGCGGAGCACGAGGGCGACGAGCCCCCCATTCGCACCCGCTGCTGGTACGGCGAGGGCGCCCGGCGAAGCCCCCCGGCCCCGCTCCCGTCCCAGACGGCCGACCGGCCGCGCACATAGACGCACAAAAGGGGCATGAGAGGGTAGACAGGCGGACCCATACGCCGGACCACCCGCCGGGTGGCGGGGAGCTTCCGCCGTCCGGCGGCCCCGGTGGCCGGCGGGGCACGCGGACCATGGCCGTACGAGCGCAGTTCACCACCCGCCGCGAGGAGCAGCCATGACCTCCGTACCGCCCCCGTTCGACCCCGAACTCGCCGCCGCTCTGGAGCTGATCGGGGAGATGGTCTCCCCGGGGTTCACGCTGGACGAGATACCCGCGGTCAGGCAGAACGAGGGGATACAGCAGCTCGCCGGGATCGACCTCACCCTGGACGGGGCGTTCGAGGTGGCCGACCGCACGGTGCCCGGCCCGGCGGACGCCCCCGAGATCTCCCTGCTGATCTGCCGGCCCACCGCACCCACCGGCCCCACCCCGCTGCCGGTGATCTACCACGTGCACGGCGGCGGCATGGTGATCGGCGACAACCGGGTGGGTGTGGACCTCCCGCTGGCCTGGGCGCGGGAACTGGGCGCGGTGGTCGTGTCGGTGGAGTACCGGCTGGCGCCCGAGCATCCGCATCCGGCGCCGGTCGAGGACGTGTACGCCGGGCTGCTGTGGACGGCGGAGCACGCGAAGGAGATCGGCGGCGACCCCGAGCGGATCGTGATCGCCGGGGCGAGTGCGGGCGGCGGCCTCACCGCGGCCCTGGCCCTCCTCCTGAGAGACCGTCAGGGCCCTTCGGTCATCGGCCAGATGCTGATGTGCCCGATGCTCGACGACCGCAACGACACCCCGTCCAGCCACCAGATGAAGGGCCTCGGCGTCTGGGACCGCACGGCCAACGAGACCGGCTGGACCGCCCTCCTCGGCGAGGCCCGCGGCGGCCCCGACGTCTCCCCCTACGCGGCCCCGGCCCGCGCCACCGATCTCACCGGCCTCCCCCCGGCCTTCCTCGACGTCGGCTCCGCCGAGACCTTCCGCGACGAGACGGTCGCCTACGCCTCCCGCATCTGGCAGTCGGGCGGCATCGCCGAACTCCACGTCTGGCCGGGCGGCTTCCACGGCTTCGACGGCCTCGCCCCCCAGGCCGCCCTGTCCCAGTCGGCGAGGACGGCCCATCTGGACTGGCTGCGACGCCTGCTGGCACGCTGACCGGACATCAGCCGACGGGCACCGGCTGACGCACCGGCGCCCGCCGGGCCGCCGCCCGGTCGAGCTGGACCGCCACGGTGCCGTAGAACCGCTGCACGGCGTCGTCGACGCTGCGGATGAACCCGGTCTCGGCGTTGCCCCGCCCACTGCCCATGCCCTTGAGGAGGGAGAGCCGGAAGCCGGTGATCGGGGCGCCGTCCGCCTTCGGCAGCAGGTCGGCAGGCTCGGGCCGCAGCCGTTCCAGCGTGCCGCGCGGCCCGGCCGTGTCGCCTTCCAGCATGGTCTCGATGTGCAGATCGGCCGGCGCCTCCGCCAGCGACCGCACCAGTCGCTTGGCCCAGCTCAGGGGATAGCCCTGCTCGGGGGCCGGGATGTCCATGGACGTACGGAGTCTTCCGGTACGCAGATCGGCGACGACCGCGAGCACTCCGGGCGTGCCCTCAATGCGCAGCTCGGCCTGGAGCCGCCCCTGGAGGCACAGCTGGTCGGCGAGGAGGCTCCGGCGCTCCCGGGGGTCCCTGCCGCCCCTGGAGCCCCGGACCGGGAGCACCTTCTGCCCGAGTTCGCCGCCCAGGCCCAGGCAGACCTGCCGGATGAGCCGCTCCCAGCTCTCGACCACGTCGAGGGCGCGCGGGTCGCCCTGGCACAGGGTCTCGTCGTCGATGCCGTTGCGTACCGGAACCCAGGCGGGGCCCATGTTCTGGAATCCGTGGCAGCCGGAGTTCTCGTGCTGGAGGTAGTGCAGCAGCTCCTGGAGAAGCCAGGCGTGCGCCTTGTCGCCGACGCCCTCGTGCCGGATCAGCATCTGGGCCTGCTGGGCGACTTCGGCCCAGGACAGGTGCCGTAGCGCCACCTTGTGCTTGCGCCGTCCGTCGATCTTGACGTCGACGAGCGGGCTGCCTTCGAGGGCGACGTCGTTCGACAGCGTGATCACGGCCTCGTAGCCACGGCGGGCCGCGATGTCCATGTACGCCTGCACCTGGTCGGACTTCAGGGCGTTGCCGTTGGTCTTCGTCTCGACCAGCGCCGTCCACAGCTTGCCGGCCCGCTCGACGCGGATGACCCCGTCGGGACGCCGAGGGGTGTCGCCGTGCGGCAGGGACACCTCGGTGAACGTCTCCATGCGTCCGGCCGGTGCGCCGAAGCCCGCCGTGAGCCGCCTGCCGAACTCGGGGACCTGTGCCATCACCGAGAGGAGGACCGAGGTGGCGCGTGTCTCGCGGTCCCGGTCGCTCTTCAGGGCCGAGACGGGGAAGAGCCGGGCTTCCCGCCAGGACTCGTTCTCCGCCAGGGACTTCCTGGCCGCCTTCGGCAGGGTGACCTTCTTCTTGGCCGTACGGGGCCGGGCGGCCGACTTCTTCGCCGCGTCGTCGTCCGCGGGCGGGCGCGGCGCCGGAACACCGTCCAGGTTCGGCGCCGCAGCCTGCTCGCCGACCGGCTCGGGGTCGCCCGCGGCGGCCGGTTCCTCGCCCGCCGGACCGTCGAGCGCCTCCTGCGGCTCGGCGTCGTCGTCGATGTCGACACCGAAGTCGGTCGCCAGACCGGCCAGACCGTCGGCGTACCCCTGACCGACGGCCCGGAACTTCCACTCCCCCGCCCTCCGGTACAGCTCGCCGAAGATGACCGCGCTCACCGCGTCGGCGTCCTCGATCGTGAACCGGAGCAGCGGGTCGCCCGCCGCATCGGCCAGCGTGACCGTGAGGTTCTCCAGTTCGCCGAAGTGTGCGTCCCGGTACCGGCTCGCCGCCACGACCATCCTGTCCACGTCCTGCGGTACGGCGGTCAGGTCGAAGCCGATCCGGTCCTCGTCCCCGGCCTCCGTCGGCGTCTTGCCGAGCAACTGCACACTGCCGTCGGCCGCCACCGGGTTGTTGTAGAAGTAGAAGTCGGAGTCACCGCGCACCGTGCCGCCGGGGCCGACCAGCAGAACGGACACATCCGCGTCTCCCTCGCCGCTCGGGCTCACCCACCCCAGGCTGACGACCACCGAGCCGACGTTCTCACTCAGGGCCGACAACGTGACGTTGGACCCCTTCACCATCTCCTGCATGAATCCCCCCAGGATCCCCACCATCGAGCAGACCAACTGTAGTACCCACCGACCTCGGCGGTACCGCAGGCCCGAAATCGACCGGCCTTGCGCGTTCTTGACCGGCCGGGAGGAAATGCCTCGTCAGCGCAGCCCCAGCGCCCGGCGGTACGGCGGCCTGGGGCCGGCGTGGGCTGTGATGGTGGTGCATGGGGGGAGCGATGCGCAGGTGTGGGTCGGGGTGAGGAGTGTGTTGCGGGTGAAGTGGAGGTGCCGGGGGTCGCCGCAGTCGGGGGCGGGGGGCCAGGCGCCGGGGTAGGAGCGGCGGGGGAGCCAGGTGGGGACCTTGTCGTCCCAGTAGTTTTTCAGATAGCGGATGTTGCTGACCGGGCGGTTGCCCCAGTTCTCGCTGCAGCCGCCGATCGAGGCGACGTAGTCGTGGACGACGTTGTCGCGGACGGTGATGCGGTTGCTGGAGTCGTCGGTGTAGATGCCGACGTTCCAGACGCCGTGGGCGCTGTCGGTGACCGCGTTGCGGGCCACCAGGGCGCCGTCCGGGTAGGAGGGGCCCTGTTCGCCGCGCAGATAGATGCCGCCGCCGTCGGCCAGCAGGCGGTTCGTGGCGAAGACCCGGTTGCCGAGGATGCGGTTGCGGCGGGTCAGGCCGCGCAGGTCCTCGCTGGGGCCGGAGAGGATGCCGGTGTAGGGGACGTGGTCGACCTGGTTGTGGGCGATGAGGGTGTCCTGGGTGGCGCTGTTCCAGATGCCGGAGGCCGCGCGGTACTCGGCGCCGACGTGGTGGATCCAGTTGTCCGTGACACGGTTGCCCGTGTTCGTGCCCCGGGTCGCCGGGGGCAGGACGCCCAGGGCGATGCCGCCGTCGGAGATGTCCGTGAAGACGTTGCCGGTGACCGTGTTGTGCGAGCTGTCGGCGGCGAAGTCGACGCCCTGGGCGCCCAGATGGGTGAAGTGGTTTCCGGTGAGGGTGATGTGCTCGGCGTGCCGGAAGGCGACGTTGCCGGGCACGGTGAGGGCTGTGATGTCACCACCCTTGCCGGGGCGCATGTACATGCTCCAGGCGGCGGCGAAACCGGCCGGCTCGTTCGGCGCCAGCCAGGTGGCGTGGGCGAAGGCCAGACCGCGCAGGGTGAGGTCGTGCACGGGGTGGGCGGCCGAGCTGCCCGTCCCGCTGAGCAGGGTCTGGAGGGTGGGGGCCGTGACCACGGTTCGGGTCACGTCCTCGCCCGGGCGGGGGCGGTAGAGGATGGTGTGGTGGGCGGGGCTGGAGCGGTCCAGGTACCAACTTCCCTTCCTGCCGAGGAAGTTCGGGGCGTTCTCCACGTCATGCGTCTGTGTGAGGGCGTCCGCTCCGTACAGGGCCCGGGCCATCCTCCAGCACGGCTGGTCCATGGTGATCGTGGTCTGGCCGGCGGCGTTCGCGGAGACCGCGGCCACACCGCACCGGCCCTCCACGTAGTCGTATCGGTAGACGACTTCGAGGTCGGCGGGGTGACGCCAGGTGAGCGGGGTCCTGCCGGTGGTGGTGTAGCCGGTGGCCGTGAGTTTCAGCTTTCCGGGCAGGGGCGCGCCCCGGGCCGCGCGCGGCGCCCGGCGGTCGTCGACATAGAGCTGACGGGTCTCCAGGGCTCCGACGTCGGCCCGCCAGACGCCGGGCTGTCCGGGGGCCGGGCGCCAGCCGGTGACCGGGCGGCCGCCGCTGAGAGTGACCGGCTCCTGGTGCGCGGTGCCGTAGCCGTACGCCTGGTAGACGACCCGGTGGCCGTGCCGGCCCGAGTCGGCCGGGGTCAGGCGCAGGGGGACGGTCAAGCGGTAGGTGCCGCCGCGCAGGTTGACCGTGATGTCCGAGGTCATGCGCGGGGCCATGGCCCGTACCGCCTGCTGGGCGCGGGCCGGTGTGGCGAAGGGGTGGTCGAGTGTGCCGGGCCCCTGGTCGTCACCCCAGGGGGCCACGTAGAGCTGGGTGGTGGGTGGGTGATGCGGGGCCGGTGCGCCGGCCGTCGATGCCAGTACGCCCGCCAGGGCCAGGGCGGCGACCGCGCTCCCCCGTGCTGTCCTCACGTGATGCCTCCCGCTCGTCGGATGGGTCCATCGTGGAGCGGGCGTGGTCGCCGGGGCGTCGGCCGATCGTCCATGCCTGGGTCTCTTTGGTCGCTGCTCGGGCGACCGGAGGAGGAGTCACCGGCGCTACCGCCGCCGATGACCGGTCACCCGCGGCGCCGGCCGCCGGGTCCTGGCGCGGGCCTCGCCCTGGGCCGGCGCGCTCTCAGCCCCGGTTCGCCGACGCCTTCTTGATCGCCTCCCTGATCCTGGAGTAGGTGCCGCAGCGGCAGACGTTCTCGATGCCGTCGATGTCGGCGTCCGTCGGGTGCGGGGTGCGTTTCAGGAGCGCGGCGGCCGCCATGATCTGGCCGGGCTGGCAGAAGCCGCACTGGGCCACGTCGCAGTCCAGCCAGGCCTGTTGGACGGGGTGCAGGGTGTCGCCGTCGGCGAGGCCCTCGATGGTGGTGACCTTGCGGCCCGCGCAGTCGGCGACCGGGACCGTGCACGGCTGGATCTCCTCGCCGTCGAGGTGACTGGTGCAGGCGCGGCAGACGCCCACCCCGCAGCCGTACTTGGGGCCGGTGACGCCGAGCAGGTCGCGCAGCACCCAGAGCAGGGACATGTCGGCGGGTGCCTCGACGGTGACCGGTTCGCCGTTGAGGACGAAGGAGTACGAACGCATCGGTGCCTTCTGGGAGTCGGGAGGCGGTGGGTCAGAAGTCGAGGGGGAAGCTGCGGGGTTTGGTGCCGGTGGCACGGGCGTAGGCGTTGGCGACCGCGCCGGCCGCCGCGGGGACGCCGAGTTCACCGGCGCCGCCCGGTTCCCCGCCCGAAGGGAGGATGTGTGCCTCGAAGACGAGGGGGGCGTGCCGCTGGCGGGCGTAGTGGAAGTCGGCGAAGCTGCCCTCGCGGACCGCGCCCCGGTCGATGTGCAGCCCGGCCCGCAGCACCGTGGAGATGCCGTCGACGGCAGTGCCCATCAGCTGTGCCTCCAGGCCGCGCGGGTTGACGGCCGTACCGACGTCGGCGGCCATCACCACCTTGGTGACCCGGGGGTTCTTCGGGTCGGTGGCGTCGATCTCGGCCAGGCAGGCGACGGCGGATCCGTACTCCTCGTGGACGGCGACCCCCTGGGCGGTGCCCGCGGGCATCGCACGGCCCCAGTGGCCGGCGGCCGCCGCCTTGGCGAGCACGGCCCGCACCGCCTTGCTCCGCAGGGTGCTGCGGCGGAAGGCGACCGGGTCCCGGCCCAGCGCGCGGGCGATGTCGTCGACGACGATCTCCTCGGCCGTGCGCATCGTCCCGGAGTCCACCGAGCGCCAGGCGCCCAGCGGCATCGGCAGCTCGATGCCGCCCGAATCGCCGCCCACGCGGCCGAAGTTGTACAGTCCGCTGTCGCTGGGCAGCGGCCGTGACCCGGCGGCCTGTGCGGTCAGGCCGCTCTCGTCGGAGGATTCCCCCACCGAGGCCGTCAGGTGCTGGAAGGCCACCACCCGGCCGCCGGCGACACTGGCCCGGATCCGGTGGTGGCTCGCGGGGCGCATCCTGCCGTGCCGGGTGTCGTCGTTGCGGCTCCACATCAGCTTCACGGGCCTGCGGGCCGCCTTCGAGATGAGCGCGGCCTCGATCGCCGCGTCGAAGTTGAGCCGGCGCCCGAACGATCCGCCGCCGCGCACCACATGGACCCGTACGGCAGCCGTCGCCAACCCCAGCAGGTCGGCGATGGTCTCCCGGGCGTCCGTCGGCGTCTGCGAGGAGAACCACAGCTCGGCCCGGTCGGAGCGGACGTCGGCGACCGCGGTGAGCACCTCCATCGGGGCGTGGCTGACGAAGGCGAACGCGAACTCGCCCTCGATCTGCGCCGATCCGCGCGGCGGAGTGCCGGGCCGGGGCACCGCGGCCCGCAGCCGGGCACGGATGTCCTTGTCCGACAGGGGCGCGAGCGGGCCGGCGGCCCAGGTGATCCGCAGTGCGTCCCGGCCCTGGAAGGCGTGGTGGAAGGTGTCCGCCACCACGGCGACGCCGCCGGGAATCCGCACCACCGCGTGGACGCCGGGCAGGGCGCGGGCCGCGGTGTCGTCCAGGGAGAGCAGCTTGCCGCGCAGGGTCGGCGGCCGGGCCACCACGGTCGGTTTCGCCCCGGCGACCGACAGGTCCCCCGCGTACTTCGCGGCACCGGTGACGATGTCCCGGGCGTCGATCCTGGTCGTCGGCTTCCCGATCACCCGGTGCCGGGAGGCCGGCTTGGGCTTGCTGGACACGTCCGGGACGCGGATCCGGGCGGCGCTCGCGGTGAGGGAGCCGAAGGTGGCCGTCCGGCCGTCCGGGGCGACGACCAGGGTGTTCCAGGTGCGCAGGGCGTGCGCGGGAAGCCGCCAGCGGCGGGCGGCCGCGGTCACCAGCCGGGCGCGCGCGGTGGCGGCCAGCCGCCGGGCCGGGTCGTACAGCGAGCTGACCGAACTGGAGCCGCCGGTGTACTGGTTGCCCCTGGCGCGCGCGTCCGCGAGCGGGATCCGCACGTCGGCGAGGCGGGCGTCCAGTTCCTCGGCGATCATCATCGCGACGGCGGTGGTGATGCCCTGGCCGACCTCGACCCGGGGCAGCCGTACGACGACCTGGTTGGCCGCGGTGACCTCCAGGACGAGCATCTCCTCGTCGGTGCCGGTCACCACGACATCGGAGGCCGGGGTGGCGCCGTCGGCCTGTGAGGTGTCGCAGCCGAGTGGGGCGGCGACCGTGAGGGTTCCCGCGGCCACCGTGTAGACCATGAATCTTCGGCGGGACGGTCCGGCGGCGGTCCGCACGGGCTCGTTGCGGTCCAAGCGGGGGCTCCTGTCGGTCGGTGCCTGTGTCGACGCTGTGTCTCGACAGCTAGGAGGGGTGGGCGTCCGTAACGGTTGCCTGTCGCGCCCGGCTCTCCTCGCCGTACCGCCGGATGGCGCATCATGGCGGTATGAAGGAGCTGGCGGGGCGGCTGGCCGCGGTGGACCCGGATGCCGGGGCCGCCGTCGCGGTGATCGCCTACTTCGACCGGCTGGCCGAGACCCGGGCCGGCCTGGAGGCGCTGGTGCGCGGGGCCGCCGTGCTCGCCGGCTGTCCGGCGCGGCTGGTCGACGAGGAACGGCGGGTCCGGCTGCGGGTGGAGCCGGACGGACGGCGCAAGGACAGCACCGGCGCCCCCGATCCCGGCTGGCCGTGCGCGCCGCTGATGCCGGGCGGGCCGTCGGCGCTCTGGCTGGAGCGGGCAGGCTCCGAGGGGCCGAGCGTCGTCGACGCGGTGATCCTGGAGCGGGCCTCGGCGGCCGCACGGTCCGTGCTCGACCGTACCCGGGGCCGGGCGCCGGCGTCGCCGGTGGACGATCCGGCGCTGGTCGAGACGGTCCTGGACGGCGGCGCCCCGCTGTCGGCCCGACTGCACGCGGCGCGGCGGCTCGGCCTGGACACCGCCGACCCGTCCGTGGGGGTCCGTGCGGTGGCGGCGGCCGGCGGTCCGCCGCGGATCGTGGCGGACGGGCAACCGGTCCCGGCGGCGGGGCGCGCGGGCGTGGGCCCGGCGGTGGCCGTGCCGGATCTCCCCCGCTCCTGGGCGGCGGCCCGCACCGCGCTGCGGTTCGCCTCAGACGGCCCTGCGCGGCAGCCGGGGCCGTCCGTCGTGCACGCCGACGAGCTGGGCGGTGTCGCGCTGCTCGCCGATCTCGTCGTACCCGGCGCCGAACCCGCGCCGGACGTCCGGGCCGTGGAGGCCGCGGCAGCGGACGCGCCCTGGATGCTGCGCACGCTGCACGCGGTCGCGTCGACGGCCAGCCTGCGGGCGGCGGCCGCCGAGGTCAGCGTCCACCACTCCACGCTCCAGGACCGATTGACGCACGCGGAGCATCTGCTGGGCTGGTCGGTGCGCACCCCGCAGGGCCGGTTCCGGCTGCAACTGGCCCTCACCATGCGACAGCTGATGAGGAATCAGTAGACGTCCCGGACGTAACGCCGGTCCGTGGCCAGCTGTTTGACGTACGCGGCCGCCTCGTCCTCGGTCAGTCCGCCGTGCACGGTGGCGATGTCCTTCAGGGCGCGGTCGACGTCCTTGGCCATCCGGGAGGCGTCGCCGCAGACGTAGAAGTGGGCGCCGTCCTGGAGCCAGGACCACAGCAGCGGGCCGTGTTCGCGCATCCGGTCCTGGACGTAGACCTTGGCCCGCTGGTCACGGGAGAAGGCGGTGTCGAGGCGGCTCAGGGTGCCCTCGGCGAGCAGGGCGGTGAGTTCCTGCTCGTAGTAGAAGTCGGTCGCCCGGTGCTGCTCGCCGAAGAACAGCCAGTTCGGGGCGCGGTGGCCACGGGCGCGGCGCTCCTGGAGGAAGCCGACGAACGGCGCCACACCGGTGCCGGGGCCGACCATCACCATGGGCGTCGCCGGGTCGGCGGGCGGCCGGAAGTGCGGGGAGCGCTGGACGTGCACCGGGACCGGCGTGCCGGGCTCGGCGTCGGCGAGGAACGGCGAGCAGACGCCCTGCCGGGGCCTGCCGTGCAGGTTCTCGTAGCGGACGACGGAGACGGTGGTCGAGACCAGGTGGGGGTCGGTGAGCGGGCTGGACGAGATGGAGTACAGGCGCGGTTGCAGCCTGCCGAGGACACCCGCCCACTCCCTGGCATCGGCGCGGATCCCGAACTCGGCGACGACGTCGACGGCTTGCCGCCCCCAGGACCACTTGGCCAGCTCGTCCTTGTTGTCGGGGCGCAGCAGTTTGCGCAGCTCGCGCGGGTCCCGGATGCGTTCGGTGGCGAAGCGGAGCAGGTCCGGGGTGATCCGGGTGATGTCGAGGTGCCGCAACAGGGCCTCGGAGAGCGGGACTTCACCGACTCCGTCGACGCTCACGCCGGTCGCGCCGTCGAGGCCGGTGACGGTCAGCCACTCCGCCACCAGATCAGGGGAGTTGAGAGGGCGGACCGCGAGCGCGTCGCCCGCCTCGTAGACCAGCGGGGTCTCGCTGTCGCGGGTGTCGAAGGTGAAACGACGGACCTCCTTGCCGGCGCCGGGCAGGCTGAGCAGCTGGTTGCCGACGAGCCGGGCGGTGGTGGGTGCGGGGCGCCGGGAGGACCGGGCGGGTGCCGGGGCGGAGGCGGGGGCGGCCTCGGCAGCCCCGTTCTTGAGGGCCGCCAGCACCTGGTCCAGCCAGGACTCCGCCTGTGTCTCGTAGTCGGGTTCACAGTCGGTGCGCGGGGCGAGCCGGACCGCGCCGAGTTCGTCCATACGACGGTCCAGGCGCCGTCCGTGCCCGCAGAAGTCGTCGTAGGAGGAGTCACCGAAGGCCAGGACGGCGTACCGGCGCCCGGCCAGGCGCCCGGCGTCGAGGGCGGCGAGGCCGTCCCAGAAGCCGGCGCCGTTGTCGGGGGCGTCACCGTCGCCGAAGGTGCTGGTGATCAGCAGCAGGTCGGCGCCCGTGGGCAGGGCGGCCGGGTCGGCCTCGTCCATGGCGACCAGGGAGGCCGGGTGGCCGCCCGCGGTGAGGCGCTCGGCGGTGGCGGCGGCGAAGTCCTCGGCGTTGCCGGTCTGCGAGGCCCACAGGATCACCACCTGACGGGTGGCCGGCGCCGCCTGGGGGGCCACCGGCGCCGGTGCACGGGAGTACATGCCGGCGAGGGTGCCGTTGACCCAGCGCGCGTGCTCGGGGCTGAAGGGGGCGTCCGGGGGCAGGACGGGGACGCCGGGCGCACCGGCCGGGATGCCGGCGAGGAAGCCGACCAGGTACTGCCGTTCGAATTCGGTGAGGACCGGCGGCGGGGCGGGGTCGAGTCCGAAGACGGAGGCGGCAGCGGTGGAGGCGGCGGGCAGCAGCACGGCCGGCGTCTCCTCGATACCCGGCACCTGCACGCTCACCGGTGTGGAGACCTTGGCCAGCGACACCGCGCACACCTTCAGCTCGGGCTGGAAGGACAGGGGATCGACCGCGTCGCTGGTCACGGCGTTGACGCTGAGGTACTCGCCGAACAGGTCGTTCCAGTGGAAGGGCGCGAAGCAGGAGCCGGGCAGCACCCGGTCGGTGACGACGGCCGGCAGCACGGCCCGGCCGCGCCGTGAGGCGACCTCCACGGAGTCGTCGTCGGCGATGCCGAGCGCGGCCGCGTCCTCGGGGTGGACCTCGACGAACGGGCCGGGGTTGAGTTTGTTGAGCTTGGCGACCTTCGCGGTCTTGGTGAGGGTGTGCCACTGGTGCTGGAGGCGGCCGGTGTTCAGCACGAACGGGTAGTCGTCATCCGGCATCTCGGCGGGGTCCAGGTGCGGGCGGGCGTGGAACACGGCGCGGCCGGAGGCGGTGGCGAAGGTGAGGGTGCCGTCGGGGTTGACGTACCGGATCGGGTTGCGGTCGGGTCCCTCGGCGGTGGCCGCGGGCCACTGCACCGGAGTGGCCCGCAGCCGGCCGTAGCTGACTCCGCGCAGGTCGTAGCCGGTCCCCGGGTTGTGGAAGCGTTTGATCTCCTCGAAGATCTGCTCCGCGCTGTCGTAGGAGAAGCCGTCCTCGAAGCCCATCGCGCGGGCGACGGCGGCGATCAGCCGCCAGTCGGCGGTTGCCTCGCCGGGCGGGTCGGCGGCGGGGCGGGCGAGGGTGAGGTTGCGCTCGCTGTTGATGAGGACGCCCTCGGACTCGGTCCACAGGGCGGCGGGCAGGACGATGTCGGCGTAGGCGTTGGTCTCGGTGTCGGTGAAGACGTCCTGGGTGACGACGAGCTCGGCGGCCTCCAGGCCCTCGATGACGGTCCGCCGGTTGCCGACGGAGGCGACCGGGTTGGTGCAGATGATCCAGCAGGCCTTGATCTCGCCGTCGGCCATCTTCCGGAACATCTCGACGGTGCCCTTGCCCACCCCGTCGGCGCGGATCGTGCCGGGCTCCAGCCCCCACACCTCCTCGGCGAAAGTCCGGTCGGCGTCGACCAGGACCGACCGCTGGCCGGGCAGGCCCGGTCCCATGTACCCCATCTCCCGCCCGCCCATGGCGTTGGGCTGGCCGGTGAGGGAGAAGGGGCCGCTGCCGGGGCGGCAGATCCTGCCGGTGGCGAGGTGCAGGTTGACCAGGGCGTTGGTGTTCCAGGTGCCGTGGGTGGACTGGTTGAGGCCCATGGTCCAGCAGCTGGTCCACTCCCCCGCCTCGCCGATCAGCCGGGCGGCCGTGCGCAGGTCGGCCTCGGGGATGCCGGTGATCGCGGCGACGGCGGCGGGCGGGTAGTCGGCGAGGAGCTCCGGCATCGCCTCCCAGCCCTCGGTGTACGCGGCGATGAACTCGGGATCGGTCTGCCCGTTCTCGTACAGGAGGTGGAGCAGGCCGTTGAGCAGGGCGAGGTCGGTGCCCGGTTTCACCTGGAGGAAGAGGTCGGCCTTCGCGGCCGTGGCGGTGCGGCGCGGGTCGACGACGATCAGTTTCGCGCCCGCCTTCACCCGGTCCATCAGACGCAGGAAGAGGATGGGGTGGCAGTCGGCCATGTTGGCGCCGATGACCAGGAAGACGTCGGCCTTGTCGAGGTCCTCGTACGAGCCGGGCGGGCCGTCGGCGCCGAGGGACAGCTTGTAGCCGGTGCCGGCGCCGGCCATGCACAGCCGCGAGTTGGACTCGATGTTGTTGGTGCGCAGAAAACCCTTGGTGAGCTTGTTCGCCAGGTACTGGGCCTCCAGGCTCATCTGGCCGGAGACATAGAGGGCGACCGCGTCCGGTCCGTGCTCGTCGACGATCGCGCGCAGCCGTCGCGCGGTCTCGGCGACCGCGGTGTCCACGGCCGTGGGGACGGCCTCCTCGCCCCGTGCGGGCCGCAGCAGGGCGGTGGTCAGCCGGCCGGGCGCGGCCAGCATGTCGGCGGTGGTGGCGCCCTTGGTGCACAGCCGCCCGAAGTTCGCCGGGTGCTGCTTGTCGCCGGAGGCCTTCAGCACGGTACGGCGGCCGTCAGGGCCGCTGCCGATGTCCAGGACCATGCCGCAGCCGACCCCGCAGTACGAGCAGACAGTCCGCACCCTGCCGGTGTCGGTGCTGCGCGAGTCCGGCGCGGCCACGGGCACCCCCTGTTCCTGCTGGTCAGCCTCTGCTCTCCGGCCCCGACCGTATGCACGGCTGATTACGCCGGCGTCACCGCTCCTGATCAACGGGGGTTAAGGCCCCCGCACAGACCGGCACCCGGCGATGTGAGCGGGCTGGTACCGGCTGCCCCGGGATGCGCGGTACCGGGACCTGGTGGAGGATGAGGGCGGCCGTGGGCGGGGGCAGGCGAGGAGGACCGGGTGGACAGGGACACCTCCTCGCGACGACCGGCCTCCGCGGGCGTGCCGCCCGTCGACATCGGCTACATCGATCTGCTGCGCGGCATCGTCGAGGACTCGGCCGTCGGTTTCGCGGTCCTCGACACCGATCTGCGCTATCTGTACGTCAACCCGCACATGGCCCGGATGACCGGCCTGCCCGCCGCCGCGTACCTCGGGCACACCCTGCACGAGGTGCTGCCGCACATCCAGCGGTCGGAGCAGCTGCTGCGGGACATCCTGCACGACGGACGGCCCCGGGAGACCATCGTCACCGGGCGGACCTGGGTGGACTCGCCGTACCAGGTGCGGGAGTGGCGGTGTGTGTACCACCGGCTGGTGGGCAGCACGGGCAAGGTGGTGGGCGTCGCCGGGGTGGGACTGGAGATCAGTGAGCCGCAGCAGTACGTGTACGAGCTGGAGCGTGCCCACCGGCGGCTCGCGCTGCTGGACGCGGCCGCGTCCCGGATCGGCACCGGCACCGATGTCGCCGGGACCTGCCGGGAGCTGGCGGAGTTCGTCGTACCGGAGCTGGCGGACGCGGCCGGGGTGGAGCTCAATCCGCCGGACACGGCGTCGGGGCGGCGTGCGCCTACCCGGCTCACCGCGTACGCGACCCGGCCGGGTCTGGTCACCGGTCTCGCGGCGCTGGACGCGCGCGGTGAGCTGGTCGGCTGGCCGCGCGGCATCGGAACCCGGCGGAACCTGGCGAAGGGCCGGGTCCTGCGGCGCAACGCGATCACCCCCGCACAGTGGCGGGCGCTGGTCCCCAGCTGGCCGCCGGCCCGCGCGTGTCTGACCGCCGGTGTGCACTCGGTGCTCCTGGCGCCCCTGGTCTCGGACGGCCGCTACCTGGGCAGCCTGCAGCTGGCCCGGGCCGGGGACTCCGGGCCGTTCTCGAGCGAGGACGCCACGGTGGCCCGCGAACTCGCCGCCCGCGCCGCGCGCGCCCTGGACCGGGCGGTCCGCTTCCAGCGTGAGCACACCATGGCCCTGGAGTTGCAGCGGGCGCTGCTGACCGAGCCGGGCCAGTTGCAGCAGCACGCCGGTGTGGAGACCACCGGGCGCTACCGGCCCGCCGACGACGGCTCGCTGATCGGCGGCGACTGGTACGACGTCCTGGCCCTGCCCGACGGCCGTACGATGCTGGTCATCGGGGATGTGATGGGCCACGGCGTGGACGCGGCGGTGGCCATGAGCCACTACCGTTCGACGCTGCGCGCCCTGGCCCTCGCGGGGCTCTCGCCGCGCCGGATCCTGGAGCACGCGGACCGGATGGTCGCCGACTCCGGTTTCGAGCGGGTGGCCACCTGTTTCCTCGCGCTCGGTGACGCGGACGTCGCCACGCTCACCTATGCCAGCGCCGGGCATCTGCCGCCGGTCTGGCTGTCCCCCGAGGGCGGGATCGAGCTGGTGCCGGTACCGGTCGGCCCGCCGCTGGGCAGCGGGCTCGGCCGGTACGAGCAGCGCGTCACCCCGGAACGCGGCGGTGTGCTGCTGCTGTACACCGACGGGCTGGTGGAGCGGCGCGGTGAGGACATCGACCGGGGCCTGGCCCGTCTGACGGGTCTGTCCCTGTCCCCCACCGACCGGCTGGACAAGATCGTCGACACCGTCCTCGACCGCCTCGCCGTCGGCTCCGAGGACGACATCGCGCTCCTCGCGGCCCGTGCCGTACGGCCGTGATCCGGTGGGTCAGTCGTAGGTCAGCACCATCCGGAAGCGCGCGGCCCCGTCCATCATCTTCTGGTAGGCCGTGCCCGCCTCCTCCAGCGGTACGGTCTCGATCGTCGGGCGGATCCCGTGCAGGGCGCTGAACTCCATGGTGTCCTGCACGTCCTGGGCGGTGCCGGACGGATGGCCGCGGACCTCCCGGGCGTTCGTGAGCAGTTGGAACGGGCTGATCCCGAGAGGCTCCGGGTCGATGCCGATCACCACCAGCTCACCCCGGGGTCCCAGACCGTCCACGGCCGCCGAGATCGCCTGGGAGTTGCCCGCGGTGGCGAGCACGGCCTTGGCCCCGCCGAGCGACTGGAGGGCCTCCGCCACGGGGGTCGAGGTCGTGGAGTCGACGTAATGATGGGCGCCGAGCTGTTTGGCGAAGTCGGCCTTCTCCGCGCCGCGGGCGATGGCCACCGTCTCGAAGCCCATGGCCACCGCGTACTTCACGCCGAGGTGGCCGAGTCCGCCGAGGCCGACGACGGCGACCAGGTCACCGGGCTCGGCCGGGCTGCGCCTGAGCCCGTTGAAGGTGGTCACGCCCGCGCAGCCCAGGGGCGCGGCGTCGGCCGAGGTCAGCCCTTCGGGGATGCGGGCCAGGGCGTCGACCGGCGCGATCACCTGCGCGCCGAAGCCGCCGTCGTAGGTCCAGCCGGGCGTCTTGCCGTTCTCGCAGACGATGAAGTCGCCCTGCCGGCAGGGCTTGCAGTGGCCGCAGCTGCCGCCGAACCAGCCGACACCCACCCGGTCGCCGACCCGCCAGCCCCAGTCCTCGATGCCCTCCCCGATCTCCTCGATCCGCCCGGCGATCTCGTGTCCGGGCACCACGGGGAACGTGATGCCCGGCAGGCCGGCGGTCACGAAGAAGCTGTCGCTGTGGCAGATTCCGCAGGCCTCGACGGCGATCCGCACGTGCCGGGGACCCGGCCGGGGCACCTCACGCTCGACGATCTCGAACGGTCCGCCCGCGGCGGTCACCTGCGCGACTCGGTAGGTACTCATACGTCTCTCCCGGAACGGGTCGACGGGAACACGGTCGAAGCCCCCTCCCCCAGGACACCAGCTCCGGGCCGATCGCGCGCGTCGAGCCCGGCAAGCGGCCTGCTGGGCGACGCCGAAGATGCCGCGAGCCCCGCTCTGCGCCTCGCCCGGGCGGTGTCCGGGCGTCCAGCCGGTCCCTGCGGCGGGCGACCAGGGCGACCCGGAAGCCCTCCCTGCCGAAGCGTGGGACGCCGGACACGCCCAGACCGGCGGCGGCGCCGGCGCCGCCGCTGTCGCTGTCGCTGTCGCCGCCGCTGTCGCTGTCGCCGCCGCTGTCGCTGTCGCCGCCGCTGTGGCTGTCGCCGCCGCTGTGGCTGTCGCCGCCGCTGTCGCTGGAGCAGGCGTACCGGTTGATGGAGCACCTCACCGGTACGCCCTGACCGCTCACAGCGGAGTGACGCGGCCCCTGTTCACGAAGTGATGCCGTTGTACTGGTCCCAGGTGTAGGCGAGGTCGGGCGAGGAGGGCTTGCCGGACCAGTTGAAGTAGTCCCAGACGAGTTCGGCGGGGTTGGTGGCGAGGTAGCCGCGGCCGGGCAGGTCGTTGGCGTCGTCCCAGGCCCAGGGCGGGTTGGCGGCGTCGGTGTCGCAGGCGCCGTTGGCCGGGCCGAGGACGCCGCCGGCGCCGCACTTGGCACCGTAGGGGTTGGAGCTGTCGTCGCCGGCGAAGTTGTCGGTGGTCGCGAACAGCGTGGTCAGGGTGCGGTTCGCCCACATGCCGTTCGAGGCGAAGACGTCGGTCAGCGTGTACTGCACGTCACGGTCGTTGGAGCCGGACGGCACCTCGGCGGCGGTGCCGGGGTAGTAGACGATGCCGTCGCCGCTCGCGTACTGGTCGCGCTCCTTGGACAGGTAGCCCTCGGCCCACGCGGCATGGGTGTTGGGCTGCTGGGTCGTGAACGGACGTCCATGGCCGTCGTCGTGCGGGTCGCCCTGGAGCTTCAGGGCGCCGTCGACGCTCTCCTGCCCGCTGGTGAAGTCGCTGCCCGCGGGCACCCAGGAGTAGAAGTTGCTGTGCGCGACGGTGATGGCGGCCTTCAACTGACCGTGCAGGGAACCGTCGTTGGCCACGACTACGAGGACGCCCTCGGCGTCGTTCTCGTGCTCGGTCAGGTCCTCCTGGTAGTTGTCGAGGACTCCGTCCGACCAGTCGCGCGGGTGGAAGTACGTGTACAGCAGGTACGAGAAGGACCGGGTCTGGACGACCGAGTAGTAGACATGCGCCGCGAGCGGGGACTGGCTGGTGTTCTCCCAGTTGTCGCGGCCGTTGAGGTCGCCGTCGTAGTCGTACGACGTGATGTAGTCGGACTTGCCGCCGAGCGCGGTCTCGCCGGTGGAGTCGACGTCCTGGAAGTTGACGGGGGCCCACCACTGGGCGAGGGCGGCGCGGTCGGCGGCGGAGTCGGCGCGGGCCGGGGTGGGGTGGGTGAGGGTGGCGCAGCAGACGGCGGCGAGGGCCGCCGTCAGGGCGAGGGATCTGCGTCGGGTCAGAGGCACACGAGAAAGGCGGGGGCGGCTGGTGGCCACGGTTCCTCCGGGAGCGGCGAAAGGAACCGGCACGTCGGTGAACTCGACGTGCCGGTAAGGGAGTTGATGCTGTGTTCCGGGTGGTGCGCGAGGTGCCGCGCGTACGATACAGCGGGGTACCGGCGCGCCGGCAGGGTCAGCAGGTGATCGCGCCCCTGCGCAGGGCGTGGCCGCTGTCGTTGCTGTCGTCGGACCAGTACACGGGCTTGGTGCCGCTGCTGCACGCGTCCGAGCCGGAGACCGCGGAGCCCTCGTTGTTGAGGTTGTCCATGCCGGACGGTCGGTTGTAGATCGCCGTGGTGGCGAGGACACCGGCCGTGTTGATCTTCAGGGTCCGGTGCTGGCCGTCACAGGTGTCGTCGCAGACCGCCCAGAGGCGGGCGGCCTGCGGCTCCCACTGGAGTTCCATCACGCCGGCCATGCCGCTGCTGAGGGAGGCGATGCGGGTGAAGGTGCCACCGTCCTTGAGGACATAGCCGTAGATCATGCCGGTGCCCTCGACGCCGACGAAGAACACCCCGCCGGAGTGCGAGCCGTAGTTCGCCGGGTTGTAGGCCGCGCCCGTGGAGGCGTCCTTGAACCCGGCGGCGGTCAGGGAGGCGTCCGGAACCCAGGTGATGGCCTCCAGGCCGAGGTTGGAGCCCACGGACGGCAGGTCCGAGGTCAGGTTCCACTCGGTGGCGGCGGTGAGCGTGGTGGCGGTGCCGCTCACGTCGTACTTCAGAACGGACAGGCGGCTGGTGCCGGACGAGTCCGCGTTGCGCTCACTCGCCACGTACACGCCCCCGGCGGCTCCGGAGCCGGTCAGCGTGACGCCCTCGTCGTCGGGCGTGCCGGATCCGCCGGGGAACTTGAGGGTCTTCCCGGAGGTCCAGCCGTTGCCGGTGTCTGCCTTCCAGGCGGTGGAGCCGTTCGGGACCAGCCGCCACAGCTTGCCGCTGTTCTGAGCCGCCCACATCACGCTCCCCTCCTGGTAGAGGCCGCTCAGGTCGGAGCCGAAGGCGTTCTTGGTGTCGGCGGTCGCCACCGAGCTGCCGCCCGGCCAGGCCGTCGCCGAAACGCCGCCGGAGCCACAGTCGTTGGCGGCACCCAGCGTCAGGTCGGCCGAGCCGAAGGCACCGGTGCCGTCGGGGCAGCGCGACCACGACGGGTCGGAGTGCTCGCTCCAGCCGAAGCTGTCCACGAGGGTGGTGCCGTCGGCGAGGTAGAGGCGCGCCTCGTCGTCGGAGCCCAGACCGAAGGCGTTGTGCACGTCGAAGGCCACGAAGCCGCCGGGGGCGAGCGTGGTCCCGGCGGCTATCGCGTACTTGGAGCTGTTGTCGTCGTCCTTGAGGATCCAGCCGGAGAGGTCCACCGTGGCGGTGCCCTTGTTGTACAGCTCCACCGAGTCGTTGACGTCCCCGGTGGTCACCACCTCGTTGATACGGATGTCGTCGGCCGCGGCCGCGTGGGCGGGGGACGCCGTCAGGGCACCGACGGCGAGCGTCGGGCCGGCGACGGCGACGAGCAGAACACGGAGGCTACGACGCCACCGGCGAACGCGTGATTCGGTCACGAAATCCGTCCTGGGGTTCCGTTGTGACAGGCCGCCAGGACCTTTCCGACCTGGCCCGAACGGCCGCCTTCGCCTGGGTGAGGCCGTCATGAACGGTGAGCGAACCACCAAGATCGCCCCGGGCGTCCGCGCCGACCGGCATGGCTCGACAGGGCCCACGGGGGAACCGGCAGCGCAGCCGACAGGCCGTACTCGACGGGCTCGGCTCCGCAAGCCGTGCGGCAAGCAGGACTTTTGCCGACCAATCATTCCCTTTAGGATAAGAAGCTCGACACGTGTTTCCCGAGGGCCGCGCAAGGAGGAACAGCGATCATGCCGCCGGCGTCCGAATCGGTCCAGGGCAAGGACGACACGGTCCCGACCGTCGCCGACGCCCCGATGAGCGAGGCCCTCTTCCGTGCCGCCCGGGTGCACCGGATCACGGCGGGCAACCTGCTGCGCGAGACCGGCCTGTACCCCGGGCAGGAACTGCTGATGATGCGGCTCTGGGAACAGGGCGAACAGCGCCAGGCCGACCTCGTCAAGACGCTGGGGCTCGATCCGTCCACCGTCACCAAGATGCTGCAACGCCTTGAGCAGTCCGGATTCGTCAGCCGCAGCCCCGCCCCCGACGACCGCCGGGCCGTCCTCGTGACCACCACCCGCGCCGGCCGGGCACTGCGTGACCGGGTGCTGCGGGCCTGGCGCGACCTGGAGGCGGTCACCGCCGCGGGGTTCACGGACGAGGAGTACCGGCAGGCGATGCGGGTCCTGACACATATCGAGGAGAACCTCACCGGCACGCACGCCGACACCGACGACTCCTCGTCCGCCGGCTGACGGCCGGCACCGGAGGCCTCACTCACCCGGGTGATGAGCCCCACGTCGATGGTCAAGACTGCGTCATCTCGTGTCAGCGGCTGAGCGGGCGGGAGTCCGTCGACGTACTGAGGGAGCAAGTAGAAGCGACTCCTGACGAAGGGTAACTCGTTGTTCCTGCGACGCATCGTCCTGGGCCTCGCCGTAGGGCTCGCCTCCCCCCTCCTGCTGGGGGCATGCAGCTCCTCGAACGGCACCGGCTCCGACAGCGCCGCCCCGGTGGCCCCGGCCGCGTCGGATCCCGGGGCCTCCGCAGCGCCGGCCACCTCGGCGGCGGCCGACGGCGGCAGCGCCGGGACCGGGCAAGCGGCCACGACCACCGGTGTGACGGCCGAGGCCCTGAACGGCATCGGCAGCGTGGTCGCCGACGACCAGGGGATGACCCTCTACCGCTACGACAAGGACCAGTCGGACCCCTCCAAGTGGACGTGCTCCGGTGCGTGCACGAAGACATGGGTGCCGGTCATCGTGGGCGACTCCGTACAGACGACGGGGGTTGAGAAGAGCCTCCTCGGCACGGTCCACCGGAACGGCCTGAAGCAACTCACCCTCGCCGGCTGGCCGCTCTACCGGTACAGCGGCGACACAGCGGCCGAACAGGCCAACGGCCAGGGCAAGGACGAGGAGTGGTACGCCGTCGCCCCGTCCGGGCAGAAGGCCGCCGAGACCGGCTGACGCCCGCGGCGGCCGCGCTGTTGGCCTCCCCAGCGGCCTCGCACAGTGGCCTCGCACAGCGGCCTCGCACAGGCGAGATGAGGAAGTCGCGGCTCCTCCGCTGAACCTCTGAGCCGGATGCCACGTACCAAGTCTCTGTGGCGGCACTGTGCCGCCCGGCGCACCGCCAGGGAAACAGGTCGGCGGCGAACGCGCTGCCAGGAGAAGGGGTTGAACCATTTCCGCGGACTTGGGCCGTCCGGCCAGCAGCACTCTCGACCTGGCCGCCCCAGCCCCAGCAGTACAGGCAGAGACGGCGAGCAGAGCACGCCCCCAGTCGCAGGTGGAGGGCCTGGACGGCCTCCGGGGCCTGGCGGCGTTGTACGTGGTGCTGTTCCACTGCTGGCTGTACACCTTCCCCGGCTACCCCGACAGTTCGGCGCCTCCGTGGCTGAAGGGGCTGATGTTCGGGCGCCTCGCCGTCGTCTTCTTCCTGGTGCTGTCCGGCTTCTCCCTGGCCATCTCCCCGGCCCGGCACGGCTGGCGGTCGGTCGGCGTCGCGCGGTTCCTGCGGCGGCGCGCCTGGCGGATCCTGCCCCCGTACTGGGCGGCGCTGGCCATGAGCGTGATCATCTCCCTGTTCGTGGTGCCGGCCTCGCACTTCGGACCGCCTACCGGCAAGTCCGTTCTGGTGTTCGGTCTCGTCGCCCAGGACATGATCACCGCGCCCACGCCGAACGGCGCGTTCTGGTCGATCGGCGTGGAGGCCGAGCTCTATCTCCTCTTCCCCCTTCTCCTTTTTGTCCGGCGGCGGTGGAACGCGGCGGTCCTGGCCGCGTGCGTGACACTTCCGGTGATCGCCCTCGGCCTGACAGCACCCGGCGCGACTCCGGTGGAGGGCGACAACTGGCTTGCCCCCCACCTCGCGCCCGTGTTCGTCGCGGGCGTGATCGGTGCGGGAGTCGTCGCCGCGCGGGACCGGATTCGGCGCCTGCCATGGGGATGGTTCGCCGCCCTGGCCGCCCTGCCCGTCCTGGCCGTCGGCGTCATCAAGGGTTCCGTGTGGACGGTGAACCACTATTTCTGGGTCGACCTCGCCATCGCTCCCGCCATGACGATGCTGCTCGCCGCGGTGGCCACCGGCAGGCCCGCCCTGCTTCTACGGCTCCTGACCACGCGACCGATCCGAAAGCTCGGTGACTTCTCCTACAGCCTCTATCTGATTCACTTGCCGATCGTCATGGTCGTGATTCGCCGCGTCGCCCCGCATTTCGTCTCTCCCGGCCTGCCGACGTTCTGGTTCACGCTGGCCCTGGCACTGCCGGTTTCGGTGCTCGGGGCTTGGCTGTTCTCGCAGATGTTCGAGATGCCCTTCAAGCGGAACAGGTCCTGGAAAACCCTGATCGCGCTGGGCCGTTCCCACCGGACCAGTGGGAGCACACAACTCGGGCAACGGCCCTGACCTGTTCGATATGGGCCGCCGCTGTCTCCGCCGCCGACGGGCTCGGCTCCCTCGCGGGGACGCACTCCTGGAAAGGGCCGGACCGGATCCGCGTGGCGATCGCGACGACGCGGACCACGCCGGGCCGGCCGCTCGGAGTCGCGTGAGGCGACGCCGGACCGCACGGAGCGGTTCGCGCCCTGGGGGCCGTCGGCGTTCTTCGCCGACGCCGTCCGCCCCGCGGCGGACGCGGTCCGGACCACCGGCGACCGGGCCGAGGCGAATCCTGTCCGCACGACCTCGGTCCCTGCTGCGCCGGCCGAGGAGGCTACGGCGCCGCCATCGGTTGCATGCCGGCATCCCACTCGCCCACCACTGCGGGTCCCGGCTGTCCGTGTACGAACGTTTCCGTCCCGCCGCTGACCTGCCTGCCGGCTCTCTGGACCCTTGTGCCCAGGCCAAAAGTGGCGGCGGGTGAGGCGCGGGCGTGGAATGGAGGAGCGGGGGTGGGTGAAGACGTGGAGGCTTCGTGGGTGTGACACCGCTGACCGAGATCCTCGCCAGGCCGTTCGCGGAGCGCTACGCCGTACCGGCCATCAACGTGTTCAACGACCTCACCCTGGAGGCCGTGCTGGCGGCCGCGGTGGAGAACGCGTCGCCGCTCATCGTCCAGACCTCGGTGAAGACGGTCAGGTCCATCGGCAGCGGCGTGCTCCATGCCATGTGGAACGCGATGACCGCCGGCATCGAGGTACCCGTCACCCTGCACCTGGATCACTGTCCGGAGCGCGAGGTCATCACCGAGTGCCTGCGGCAGGGATGGAACTCGGTGCTCTTCGACGCCTCCAAGCTGCCCGTCGAGGAGAACATGCGGCAGACCGTCGAGGTCGTCGCGGAGGCTCGTGCGTTCGGCGCCGCGGTCGAGGGCGAGATCGAGTCGATCACCGGTGTGGAGGACGGGGTCGGCAGCGACGTCGCCGCCGAGCGGCAGGACCTGGCGGTCGCACTGGAGTTCCTGAGGACCACGCAGGTCGATGTCTTCGCACCGGCGATCGGGAACGCGCACGGGTCGTACAAGCAGGCGCCGGTGCTCGACGCGCAGCGCGTGTCCGACATCGTGGCGGCCCATCCCGTGCCCATCGCACTGCACGGCGGCAGCGGGCTCTCCGACGAGCAGTTCCGCGACCTGATCTCCCGGGGCTGCGCGAAGGTCAACATCTCCACGGCCCTCAAGGAGACCTACATGAAGTCGAACCTGGCCTTCCTGCGGACGGCGGAGGAGCGGCAGAAGTGGGACCCGCCGTCGCTCTTCCGGGACGTCCGCCAGGACGTCATCGACATGGCCGGTTCGCTGATGAGGCTCTTCGGCAGCGCCGGGCAGGCGAGGTAGTCGTGCCCGCGCTCGTCTTCGACTGCGACGGGGTGCTCGCCGACACCGAACGCGACGGTCATCTGCCCGCCTTCAACAGGACGTTCGAGGAGTTCGGTCTGCCGGTGCGGTGGAGCGACGAGGAGTACGCGGAGAAGGTGAGGATCGGCGGCGGCAAGGAGCGGATGCGCACGCTGCTGACCCCGGACTTCGTGGCCGCCGCCGGCCTGCCCTCCGATCCGGCCGCGCTCGACGAGCAGGTCGCGGCCTGGCACCGGCGCAAGACCGAGATCTACACGGCCATCATCGGCAGCGGAAGCATTCCGCCCCGGCCCGGCGTGCGGCGGGTCGCCACGGCGGCACATGAGGCCGGATGGACACTCGCGGTGGCCTCCACCTCCGCGGAGGCGTCCGTCCGCAGCGTGCTCGAACTCGCCATGGGCCGGGAACTGACTCCGCACTTCAGCGTCTTCGCCGGGGACGTGGTCCAGCGGAAGAAGCCGGCCCCGGACATCTACGCCTTCGCCCTGCACCGGCTCGGCCTGGATCCCGCGAACGCCGTCGTGATCGAGGACAGCCGCAACGGCCTGCTGTCCGCGCTCGGCGCCGGGCTCGCCTGCGCGGTCACGACCAGCGCCTACACCGGCGAGGAGGACTTCACCGGGGCCTCCTTGGTGGTCACCTCGCTCGGCGATCCGCCCCCGCAGGAGACCGTCGCCCGGGTGCTGAGCGATCCGCTCGGTACCGACCCGGGACCGTACGTCGAACTCGCGGACCTCGCCGGCCTGCTCACCGCCGCCAGCGGCGACACGGACCCCGCCCCATCCGATCCCCGACCCCACTGACGTCGCGGCAGTCAGGAGAGACATGTCAGCGCCATCGCCATCGTCATCGCCGTCGTCGTCGGCGCCCGGCGGCGACCTCACCTTCGTCGTACGGACGATCGCCCGGACCGCGGTGGACAACGAACGGGCCTTCAGCGACCTCGACGCCGTCGCGGGGGACGGGGACTTCGGGTACTCGCTCGCCCGCGGCTTCGAGATCGTGCTGGCCGACTGGGACGACCTCGCCTCGGAAGCGCCGGCCGAGCTCCTGAAGAAGGTCGCCATGGTGATCTCCAAGCGGGTCGGCGGCACGTCGGGTCCGTTGTGGGGTACCGCCTTCCTGCGGGCCGCCGGTGCCGTGAAGGACCGGCCGGAACCGGACGCCGGGGACGCGGTCGCCATGCTGCGGGCCGCCGCGGAGGGGATCAAGGCGCGAGGAAAGTCCGACGTCGGCGACAAGACCCTGCTGGACGCCCTGATCCCGATGACCGACGCCCTGGAGCAGCGGCTGGCACCGGGCGAACCGGCGGCCGCAGGCGCGGAACTGGCCGCCCTGGCCGCCACGACCGCCCGGGCCGCGGCCGACGCGACGGCACCCATGCAGGCCCGACGCGGACGGCAGAGCTACACCGGTGAGCGCAGCATCGGCTCGCCGGACCCGGGCGCGGTGGCGATCGCGGTCATGGCGGAGCGCATCGCCGCCGAGTGGGGCACACGCGACTGACCGCGGGCACCGGACCCGGGCAGCCCGGACCGCCGCCCGGCACCCGGGACCGGCAGGACCAGGAGGAGTTACGGCATGAAGAAGTTCGTCAACGACCCGAAGGACTACGTCGCGGAGATGCTGGAGGGACTGGCCCTGGCCAACCCCGGCACGCTCACGTACGTGCCCGAGTACAACCTGATCATGCGTGCCGATGCCCCGCAGGAGAACAAGGTCTCGATCGTGCAGGGCTCCGGATCGGGTCACGAGCCGGCGCACGTGATGACCGTCGGCAAGGGGATGCTCGACGCCGCCTGTCCGGGCGACGTGTTCGCCGCGCCGCCCGCCGACTTCGTGTACGAGACGGTCAAGCGGGTCGCCTCCCCGAAGGGTGTGCTGCTGCTTGTCAACAACTACACCGGGGACCGTATGGCGTTCGAGATGGCCGAGGAACTGTCCCAGGCCGACGGAGTGACCGTCCGTACTCTCTTCATCAACGACGACGTGGCCGTACAGGACTCGACGTACACCGTCGGCCGGCGAGGGGTGGCCGGCAACTTCTTCGTGATGAAGGCCGTCGGCGCGGCCGCCGAGCGGGGTGCCGACCTCGACGAGGTGTACCGGATCGGGGAGAAGGTCAACTCCGTCGCCCGCACCATGGGCATGGCGCTCACCGCCTGCACACCGCCGGCGAAGGGCTCACCGCTGTTCGAACTGCCCGACGACGCCGTCGAGATGGGCGTGGGCATCCACGGCGAACCGGGCCGCAAGCGCGAGAAGCTGCGGTCGGCGGACGCGATGGTGCGCGAACTGGTCAGCGCGGTCGTGGACGACCTGCCGTTCTCCTCCGGTGACCGCGTCGCGCTGATGGTCAACGGCCTCGGTGGCACACCGATCGGCGAGCTGTACCTGGTGTACGGCCTGGCTCACAAGCAACTGGCCGAGCGCGGCATCGAGGTCGGGCGCAGCTACGTGGGCGAGTACTGCACCTCGCTCGACATGGCCGGCGCCTCCGTCACCCTGGTCCGGTTGGACGACGAGATCTTCGACCTGCTCACCGACCCCGCCGAGATCCCGATCCGGGTCTTCTGACGGACCGGAGACACCGCTGCCCCGATCGCGCTCTCGACGGGGGCGGTGCGCTTGCCATGAGCTCCGCGGTGCCTGGAAGTCGTCGGCCAGGCACCGAACTCCTGCGCCCTCTCCCGCCACTGCCCCAGCTTCAGGCCGGTCACGTCAGCCGACGACCGCGCCGCCCTGCCGTTCTACGGCGGCCGCGCCCTGCGCGTGGGCCTGGGCCGCCGGTACGGGGTGCACGGCCAGGTGGGCGTCGATGCCGGGGGCCACCCACAGGGCGTGCACGGAGAGGTCGGTCAGGTAGGTGAAGGCCGGAACCGTCAGCAGGCCGCGCCGACGGAGCGCGCCGAGGACCTGGCTGGCCCCCGGGTAGGTGGAGACGACGGCGCGGGTGTCCGGCGCGAGCGCCCGCACTGTGCGCCGCTCGGCGGCACGGAACAGCGCCCGCCACACCGCGCCGGGGCGTGCGGCCCGGTCGGTGGCCGCGTAAGGGCGCTGATAGCCGGACGGCGCCGCGGGCAGGCCGAGGCCACGCCGGTCGCGCGAGCCCGGGCCACGACTCGATCGCGGTGGCGCCGAACACCGAAGCTACTACATGATGTAGAACTTAGGAGACGGCCACCAGGGCGAGCGGTTCGGGTGCGCCCGCGTTCGACATTCAGGGGGTGCCAGTGAACCTACTACAAGACGTAGAGGTCATTGGTGTGCAGGAGGACTCGGAGGGGGCGGGCCCTCGACGGCAGCAGGTCCCACGACCAGCGCCGCCGGGGCTGCGGACGCTCATCTTTCCGGCGGCCGGAATGCGCCGCGCGGGCAGTCACAGGCCGCAAGGGGCGATCCGGTGCGGTTCTTCGTGCGTGGTCACACGGGCACGGGCACGGGGCCGGGAACGGGCATCGGGCTCGCCCCTGCCCGCGGTCCGGCCCTCACATTCGGCGGCCGGTTCTGCCTGACCAGCCGTGGACCGGTCAGGATCACCCTGCCGCCCCCGGGCCGCCCCCGACGACCGCGAGGACAACGTCCCGGCAGCCGGGTGAAGGCACGTTCCGTGCCGATCAGAAAGGCCGCTCCCCGTGCTCCGTACGATCGGGGCCCACACAGCAGGTGTCCGGTCGATGCCCATGGTCCGTCGGGGCTGTGGCGGCGCCACCGGTGTGTTCCGTACACAGCGCCCACTGTGCGCCGTCGAGCATCTGGTCGCTGTCGGACGCGGCGTTGGCCAGGCTCGCGCAGCAGACGGCCAGCAGCAGTCCGCCGGCCAGCAAGGGCAGGCTTCGGCGCGCGGGCGGCGGGGCCAGCAGGGCTCGTACCCGCTGGGGCACCACCCCGCCGGTCGCGGCCAGCGCCGCTGGACGGGACGCACCGGCGGAAGCCAGGGCGGCACGCCCGACGGCATGGGCGACGACTCTGCGGTCACCGACCCGCTCGGCGGCCTCCTCGTCGGCCCAGCGCTCCAGGACGAACTCCCCCGCGACGGTCACCGGCCGCAGCAACGGATTCAGGGCGGCGGTGAGCCGCCACAGGCCCTGGAAGAGGTGGTGGCGCCCCCGCAGATGCGCCCGCTCGTGGGCGAGCAGCGCCTCACGCTCGTCGTCGCCGAGGCAGCACAGCATTCCCCGTGAGACCACGATCCGCCCCGGCGCCCCGGGCAGCGCGAAGGCCAGCGGAACGTCGTCGTCGATCACCGCCAGCTCCGTCCGCCCCGGCAGATGGGCACACTCCCGTCGCGCCCGGACCAGGTGACGCACCTGCCGTACGGCGGCCACACCCATCGAGACGACGCACGTGCCCAGCACCAGGGCGCTGCCGGCCGCGACGACCAGGTACACCGGGTCCTCGGCGCGCAGCGCCGCCACCGACCAGCGGCCCTCCTCCGCGATCTCCGGGATCTGTGCCACGCCGGAGAAGGCCAGCAGGGCGAGTGATCCCGCCCAGCCTGCCGCTGTCACCAGCGCGGCGCAGGCCAGCGCCAGGGCCGCCGGGCGCGGGGGCAGTCGACGCGCCACAGGGGCGGCGAGGACCGCGAGTGCGGCGGTGACGAGGAACGGGATGTAGACGCTGATCCGCACTCGTTCACCGCTTCCCGCGGGGGCGCTTGCTCTCGGGGAGTGTGTCGTCGTGCCCGGACAGGATCTGGTGCAGCAGGTGCTCGTCCTGTTCGGACAGTTCCGAGACGAAGCGGGCCAGCACCGCCTCACGGTCGGAGCCGCCCTTCAGCAGGGAGTGCATGCGCTGGGCGGTGTGGGACGCCTCGTCGCGGACCGGTTCGTAGGCGTAGCCACGGCCCTCGCGGTGCCGTGCCAGCATGCCCTTGTCGTACAGCCGGGACAGGATGGTCAGTACGGTCGTGTAGGCGAGGTCGCCCGGCAGCCGTCCCTGGACATCCCGCGCGGTCAGCGGCCCGTTGGCCGCCCAGAGCGCGGCGAGCACATCGCTCTCCAGTTCGCCGCGCGCCCGCCTGCCGGATGCCTCGTGGGCTTCCTCGTCTCCTTGGCCCGCCACCTCACCGTCCGCCTTCCCTCGCCGTCGTTGCGCACAGGCTACCCGTCCGCCTCCTACTTGTCGTAGGACGTGTCCTTGCGGGAGACCGCCAGGTAGCCGACGAAGCAGGCGATGGCGACCGTCCAGGCGAGGGTGACCGGGCCGAGGCCGAACCCGAGGCCGCCACGGGCGTGCCCGAGTGCCATCCAGTCGGCGAGGGACGCGCCGAGGGGGCGGGTGATGACGTACGCCGCCCAGAACGCGGGCACGGCGGCCAGGGCGTCGAAACGGTGGGCGAGTGCGGGAACACAGATCGCCACCGCGAAGAGGACGACCGAGCCGAGATAGCCCAATCCTGCGGTCGCGGTGAGGTCGCCCGCGGCGGTGCCGAGGGCGAAGGTGGCCAGGACGGCCGCCCAGTAGAAGGACTCGCGGCTGCGGGTGGTGATGCTGTGGATGGACAGGGTGCGCTCGACGGCGTACCAGAGGGCGAAAACCGCCGCCAGTGCGACGAGGAAGAGCGGGGTGGACACGGTGTAGGGCACGCCGAGACCGACATGCAGCACGTCGGCGGCCATCGTGCCGAACACGCTGACCATGACGACGGCCGTCCAGTACACCCAGGCGATGTACCGGCGCACCGCGAACTGCACGGCCAGGGAGACCGCCAGGGCGATCCCACCGAGCCCGACCGCCGGCACCGGGCCCAGCACCCGCGCCAGAAGGTCGGATGCGGTCTCTCCCATCCCGGTGGTGAGCACCTTGATGATCCAGAAGTAGGCAGTCACTTCCGGCACCTTGGTCGCCATGGTGCGCAGGGGGGTGAGGGGGCGGTCGGCGAGGAGACTCTCTGTGGTCCTGGCCCGCACGATGGCACGATCAACTCTCGGCGCCACAGATGCCTTTGCCATTGTTTTGGGGCTTCTGGTGCATGAGTTTCACAACGGCACCGCCCACCTGACAGCAACCTGAACGCCTCCACAAAGACCTGGTCAGGGCGGCTGAGCGGTGATACGCGGGGGCTTTCACAGGTGCGGCCGTCGAGGTGCGGGACGAGTCGCGCCACAAGCTCCTACTACATCATGTAGCGGGAACGAACACCCCCGATGAGCGTCTAGAGTTCCAGACGGCGTCTACAAAGCTGTAGTCATTTGATCGTTCGCATGAATTCGCATGAAATCGTCCGCCCGAAAGGAACCTGCACATGACCGCACCGATCCCCGTGGCGTCCCAGCTGGCTGTGAACGTGCTCGACGCCCATTCACTGCTGGCGGCCTTCGGCGTGCTGGGCGTCGCGGTGGTGATGTTCGCCGAGACAGGACTGCTGATCGGGTTCTTCCTGCCGGGTGACTCCCTGCTGTTCACCGCCGGACTGCTGTGCACGGGGTCGGCGCACGGGAGCCTGCACCTGTCTCTCGGCCCCTTGCTCGTGGCGGCGGCGGCAGGCGCGCTGGTCGGAGCTCAGTGCGGATACCTGCTCGGCCGGAAGGCCGGCGGAGCCCTGTTGGCGCGCAGCCGCTCTCGGCGTCTGCACGAAGGAGTGAAACACGCCGAGGAACTCCTTGAGCGGTACGGGTACGCGAAGGCCATCGTGCTGGCCCGCTTCGTACCCGTGGTGCGCACGGTCCTCAATCCGATGGCGGGCGCGCTGGAGGTGCCGGTGCGGACCTTCACCCTGTGGCAGGTCGTCGGCGGCCTCCTGTGGAGCGTGGGCCTCACCCTCGCGGGATACGCGCTCGGCTCCTCGATCCCGAACGTCGACCATTACCTCCTGCCGCTGGTGGCGCTGATCGTGGCGGTGTCGCTGATCCCCCTGGCCGCCGAGGTGTACCGAGGCCGCCGGGCCGCCAGGTCCGCACAGGAACGCGGGTGACTGTCGCCCGGCCGGCGCACGAACCAGCGCTGCTCGCCGCCCCCGCGAGGGGGAGCCGGTGGTCCGGGCGGCACGTCCGGCCCGGCGACGTCATCGGGTGGCGGACTCAACGGACCGGTCGCTCCCGCGTCCGGACCGGCGCACAACCGCCCGCCCGCCGGCAGAGCGTGAGCGCGCGGGCGACGGCCCGGTGGCCGCACGCGGAGTTCGTCCCAGGCACGGCCGGTACGGCCGACGACCCTACGGAGGGCCATGCGGCACAAGATCCTGGTCGTTGAGGACGATCACGGCCTGCGGGACGTGCTGCGCCGCGGACTGGCGGACGAGGGCTTCGAACCCGTGCCCGCCGCCGACGGCGCCACCGCCCTGCGGCTGGCCGCGGACGGCATCGCCGCGGTCGTCCTGGACGTCGGGCTGCCCGACGCGGACGGCCGGGACGTATGCCAGGCGCTGCGCGGCAATGGCTTCAGCGCGCCGGTCATCTTCCTGACGGCCCGCCATCACCTCGCCGACCGGTTGTCCGGGTTCTCGGCCGGGGGCGACGACTACCTCCCCAAGCCGTTCCATCTCGCCGAACTCGTCGCCCGGCTGAGGGCCGCGCTCAAGCGCTCCGCCCCAGCGGCCGTGGCCGTGGCCGGCGACCTGGTCCTGGACGCGACCCGGCACAGCGTGCGGGTCGGCGACGGCCACGTCGACCTCTCCCCGACGGAATTCCGGCTGCTCGCCCCGCTCGTGGCCGCGGGCGGCGCCATCGTGGGCCGCCGTGACCTGGTCCGGGCCGCCTGGCCTGACGGAGCCCAGGTCAGTGACAACACTCTGGACCAGTACCTGAGCCGACTGCGTCGCAAGCTGCGCGAGGCGGGCAGCGACCTGAGCCTGCGTACGGTGCGAGGGATCGGGCACCGGCTGTCATGATCCGTCTTCCTCGCCGCCTCGCGCCCCGTACGCTGCGCGCACGGCTCTCGTTCGTGGCCCTGACCACCGCCGCACTGCTGATGGCCGTGCTGA
The DNA here is from genome assembly GCF_040651615.1 of Streptomyces sp. NPDC048417. Taxonomy (NCBI): domain Bacteria; kingdom Bacillati; phylum Actinomycetota; class Actinomycetes; order Kitasatosporales; family Streptomycetaceae; genus Streptomyces; species Streptomyces sp. NPDC048417. The sequence continues at coordinate 217,007 of NZ_JBEZKI010000020.1, forward strand.
CCGTGGTGTTCAACGTGGTGGAGGAACGGCACCTGCAGCATCAGGCGGACGACGAGTTGCGCAACCGCGCGGCCGCCGTCGCCACCACCGTCGACACCAGCCACCGACCGGTGCGCGTCGTGGACACCGTCAACGACGGTCTCCTCGACGCGAACGTGTGGATCTACGCCGGAACGCACCTGCTGGAGAAGCCGCCGTCGGCCGCGGCCGACGGCATACCGACCCGGGCCGCGGAACGGCTCGCCGGGCAAGGACGCGCACTCTGCGCGACCGTCGAGGCGGAGAACCCGCACCTGGTCCGCATGTGTTCCCGACCCGTGTCCGGTCACCCGGACTCCGCCACAGTCGTCACGGCCCTGGACCTGGCGCCGTACCGCGCTTCGGCGGACACCTTGCTGCTGGGTTCCCTGGTCCTGGACGCGGTCATGCTCGCCTGCACCTACGCGTTGACCCGCCTGGCCGTGGGGCGGGCCCTGCGTCCGGTGGGCACCATGACCGACCAGGCCACCGAGTGGAGCGCCGTCGGTTCCGACAAACGCTTCGGCGCCGCCGACCACCCGGCCGAACTCGCCCGTCTGGGCGCCTCGTTGGACGCGCTGCTGGACCGCATCCGGACCGTGCTGCGCCACGAACGGCAACTGACCGGGGAGCTGTCCCACGAACTGCGCACCCCACTCACCCGGATCATCATCGAGCTCGACTGGTGGCGGGCCCGGCCACGCTCCGCCGCCGAGACGCGGGCCACCCAGGAGGTGATCGCCGAGGCGGCCCGGTCCATGCGCACCATCTGCGACACCCTGTTGAGCGACGCCCGTGAGAGCGCGTTGAGCGCCTCCCCGGTCCCCGGCGCCACAGCCGTCGCCCCCGTCCTGAGGCGGATGGTCGACAGCCTCGGCGCCCAGGACCGGGTGAAGGCCATCGTCGAGGTCACGGATCCGGCGCTGGAGGCAGGGGTCACCCCGGCTCTCCTAGAACGCATTGTCAGCCCGCTCCTGGCCAACGCGGTCCGCCACGCCCGGGCCACGGTGACCGTGACCGCACGGCCGATGCCCGGCGGCGTACGGATCGGCGTCACCGACGACGGTCCCGGGGTGCCCGAGGCGTTCGTGGGCGAGCTCTTCCAGCCCGGCCGCCGCGGCGATCCCGACGACGGCCACGACGGCGCGGGCCTCGGACTGCCGCTCGCGCGGCGCCTGGCCCGTGCCGTCGGCGGTGAGGTGTCCCACGATCCCGTGTACACCTCGGGGGCACGCTTCCTGGCCGACCTGCCCGCGGGATGAATCGGCCCCGCCCCATGCCGTCCCGGCGACGCACGCCCGACCGAGGAGCAGGGGGCGGTCAGCCTTTCCGCTCCGTCGGCTACGAGGTGGCAGCCCTGCGCTCGCGGACCTGCGCGTAGGCCATGAGGGCGAGCAGAACGGCCAGCAGGACGGCCGAGGAGCCTGCGGTACCGAGATTCAGCCCGCCCTTGGCGACCGGCTTGGTCAGGAGGTCGCCCGCGGTCGCACCGAGCGGGCGGGTGAGGACGAACGCGATCCAGAACAGCAGGACGTTCGGCACCGTCGGCACCTTCATCAGTACGGCCAGTACGGCGAGCGCGCCGGTCACCAGCAGCGCGCCACCGGCATAGCCGAGGCCGGAGCTGTCGGACAGGAAGTCGCCCATGGAGGTGCCGAGCGTGTTGGAGACGAGGATCGCCGACCAGAACAGGGCCTCGCCGCGGAAGGTGACGATGTCCCGGATCTGGAAGGTCATCCCGCTCAGCCGCCAGACCGCGAAGACTACCAGCAGGATCGAGATGAGGATCGCCGCGCCGGCCGGGTAGCCGAGACCGAGGCCCTGCGGTCCCCAGCCGAGCGAAGTGGTGCCGCCCGACAGGTACTTGGCGCTGGCGTCGCGGTTCATGAAGTCGGACATCGTGGTGCCGGCCATGCTGGTCGACAGGATGACCGTCCAGTAGAAGAACGGGTTGTAGCGGCGGGAGCGGAGCTGGACGACGAGCGTCACCACGAAGATCAGGAACAGCGCGATCGTGGTGAGGAAGTAACCGAGCTTCAGGGTCTGCGCGAAGAGGTCCCCGGCGGTCTCGCCCAGCGTCGTCGCCGCGATCTTCATGATCCAGAAGGCGAGGGTGACTTCGGGCAGTTTCTTCATCACCGATTTCGTCGTGCTCGCGACGTCGAGATCGGTGAGGGCTTCGGGCTGCTGCAAGGTGGGGGGCTCCTTGTGGGGGTCGTACGGCAGGGCGCGCCCCACGAAGGGGGCGAGCGCCTGCCGATGGGCGACCGCGACGGCGCGATCGCACCTACCGACCCTGGCAGCGGCGGCCTGAAAGGTGCCTGAATGCCTGTCAGATGCCTGGTCAGACCGCGTGGCGGGCGGTCTGCTGAGGCTGCGCCACGTCCTTCCGGGTCACCGCCGAACACACCACGAGGCCGAGGATGACCGCAGGGAAGAGCGCACTGGTGACAACGGTGCCCAGGCCCAGACCTCCGTCGCCGGTGGGCTGGGAGAGGTAGTCGCCGATGGAGGCTCCGAGCGGGCGGGTGAGGATGGAGGCGATCCAGAAGCTCCACACGTCGTCGAGCCCGAGCGCGAAGTGGGCGACGGCGGCGATGGCCAGGGCGAACAGGACCGCGGCGAGCCAGTAGCCGAAGTCCACCCGCTCGGAGACCAGGTCACCGGCGGCGGTGCCGAGGGCGAAGGTGAACAGGACGGCGAGCCACTAGAAGGACTCACGGCCACCGTCCCCTTGGAGCATGGCTTCGTCGCTGGCCCGGCGGTGCCGGTGTGCTGGCGATGGACCCGGAGCGCTAGGCGGTTTCGAGGAGTCGCTTCCGCAGCAGGGCGGCGCCGGATTCGGCGAGCCAGTCCGCGAGCGTACGCAGTCCGGGGTGGATGACGCGCAGCGCCTCGATGTCGGCGTGCCAGCGCGATCCGGCTGCCCAGCTCTCCCGGACCCGGGCGATCTCGGGGTTGAGTGCGGCGGCCTCGGCGTGGGTGATCCGCTCGTAGCGCACCGCGGCACCCGTGGCTTCGCTGATTGCGGCAACCGCCTCGGCCGGGGTGGGGGCGTCTCCGGCCAGCTCCAGACTCCGCCCCGCGAACCGGTCCGGCTGGTCGAAGGCCAGCACGGCGAATTCGGCGATGTCCTCCACCGCGATGAGCTGGACAGGTTCGTCCGGCGGGAAGATGTGCCGGTGCACGCCGTCGACGATTCCGTCGAGACCGATGGGCGTCGAACCGAGATAGTTCGACATGAAGCGCACCGGACGCAGCACGGTCACCGCCCGGATCCGCTCATGCAGGTGGTCCTCGATGCGTTTCTTCCCCTCGGAACCACCTGGGCGCCCCGGCGTGGACGCGACGCCCGTGAACACGACGTGCTCGAGCCCCACGGCGACCGCGGCATCGACCAGTGCCCGGCCCCGGGCGAACTCCCGCTCCGTATCGGGGCCTTCCGGTCCGAATGCCACGGGCGGTACGGCGAACAGCGCCGAGGCTCCCTCCAGCGCCGCGGGCAGACTCGACGGGTCGTCGAATTCGCCGTGCACGAGTTCGGCCCCGGCGGTTTCGAGTGCCTTGGCGGCGGGAGCGGTCGTGTCCCGCACGAGTGCCCGCACCGGCCTGCCGGCCGCCAGGAGCCGACGCGCGGTGGCGCCGCCCTGCCGACCGGTCGCACCGGTCACGACGACCAAGCGGTCAGTGGTCATGTCGTCCTCCGCCCCGGGATTGTCGGTGGGCACGGTGGGTTGGGCCCGGGGTCGATATGGAAGGCTGCACCCGGTTGAGTCCGACGGACAAGGGATTACGTGACATGACCTCAACTCCCCAGGACGTCGGCCGGGCCGATGCCCGCCGTAACCGCGCGAAGGTGCTCGCCGCCGCCTCGCGGGCATTCGACGAGCACGGCCTGGACGTCTCCCTCGGCGCGATCGCGCGGCAGGCGGGGGTCGGCGCCGGCACCGTGTATCGGCATTTCCCCGGCAAGGAGATCCTGCTGGAGGCCGTACTCGTCCAGCAGATCGACAACCGGGTGGACGCCGCTCGACGATGGGCGGCCCGGGCCGACCCTGTCGCGGCGTTCTTCGGCTTCCTCCTGGAGGTCGTCGACACGTCCCAGGGGCGCAAGCACGCGTGCGACGCGTTGACCACGGAAACGAGCTGGCCACGTCCCAGACTGGCCGCGTCGGCGCGACGGTTCCGCCAGACACTCGACGAACTGCTCCGCGCGGCCCAGCGGGCCGGCGGGGTCCGCACCGACGTCAGCGCGGACGATGTCGCCGCGCTCGCCGTCGGGTGCACGACCATCCGAGCCACACACCGCGACCGGGACGGCGGCACCCGCATGGTACGTCTGGCGCTGGACAGCCTGCGGAATCCGGCATCTGTCACGGAAGGGCGAGTGTTTCGTGACGTACCCGGCACGCTGCGCTCGGCGCCGCGGTGCGAGGAGTGCGGGGCCCGGCTCCAGGCCCGGTCCACCGGACGCCCGGCCCGCTACTGCGGGGCGACCTGCCGACAGCGAGCACGTCGCCGCCGCCTCGGCGCGGCAACGGTTTCCTAGGGCCTGTCTGACAATTGCCGTCGCCCGGAGGGCGGCCTCGCGGCGTACGGCGCGTTCTCCCGGCGTGCCGGACGGGAGGTCGGCCGAGGCCCGCTCCAGCAGCGTGACCTTCTTGTCCACGCCGATGACTTCGGACCGGCCCTCGCCCAGAACCCGGGTGACGCCGGCCACGAATGCAGACAAGGCGGCCTCCCGGAACGCGGCACGGGAGGCCGCCTCATCGCAAGGGTGTCGACCCAAGTGCGGTGTGATTCCGCCACCGCTAAGAGGCCAGGGTGTCCCCGAAGCGCGCGTCGGGCACGGGGGCGCTCAGGGCGCCGCCGTTGAAGGACCAGGATCCGCTTCCGGCGGGGCCGTTGCTCGTGCCGGGGAAGACCCAGGCGGCGCCGTCGTCGGTGTCCTCGCCGGGTGCGGAGGCGATCAGCTCGGCCTTGCCGTCCTTGTCGGCGTCGATGAGCCGAAGGGCGCCGCCGAACCAGTCGCCGTCCTCGTTGTCGCCGGGAACGGACGGCGTGCTCTGGCTGTAGCTGACGAGGCCCCGCGGGGTGAGTCCGTGGGAGGTACCACGTACCACCCACGCCGTGCCCGGGTCGGTGAGGCTGTTGATGTCGTTGCCCGGTGCGCCGATCGCGGCGTCCGCGTAGCCGTCGCCGTTCACGTCCGCCACCGTGACGGCACCACCGAAGCGGTCACCGATCTTGTCGTCTCCGGAGGCGCCGATGGTCGTCTGGTCGAAGTGCTGGTCGGCGTCCGGGCCACTCAGGCCGCCGGGCCCGCCGAGGAACACGTCGACGGTGCCGCCGTCGACCAGGACTTCGTTGAGGTCGTCGCTGTCGGTCGGGGAACCGAAGACCACGTCGGGGTATCCGTCGTTGTTGATGTCGCCTGTGGCGCCCACCGGGCCGCCGCGCAGTCCGCGGCCGTACGTCAGCCCGTCGGGGCCGCCGCGAAGGTAGCTGGCCGCACCGAACGTCGCCACGGGATTCACCGATTCGTAGTCGGTGAAGGTGCCCAGCAGGACCACGTCGTCGGAGCCGCTCTTGTCGTAGTCGCCGGAGGTGAGGCCGGTGGGGGTGAAGTCCTCCGCCCACTTCCAGTCCATGGGAGTGGCCTGGAAGGTGTGTGTGCCGCCGGCGCCGGCCTCGAAGTCGTAGGTCTGCAGAGCCTTGCCGGTCAGGAGGGCGAGTTCGGTGCGGGAGCCGTGGAAGCGGCCGGTGGCCAGGCCCAGTCCGAAGTGTCCGCGCACCGTCGGTGCGCTGTCCTGCAGGAGAAGAGCGCCGGTGGCCTGCAGCCCGTTCGCGGAGCCCCACAGTACGACCGCGGCTCCCGCGTCGGTGGTGGTCCCGATGTCCCTGCCGGGCATGCCGACGACGAGATCGGCGTAGCCGTCGCCGTCCAGGTCTCCGGAGGTGGTGGTCCGTCCGAAGCCGTCGTCGGTCTGGGCGAGACCCGGTATGCCGGGAGTGCTCAGGCTGAACGTCGCCCGGCGGGAGGTGGACAGGCCGCTCGCGGACCCGTACATCACGGCTACGTAGCCGGCCCCCTTCTGGGCACTGACGGTGCCGCCGGGGGCGGAGATCACGGCATCGGGGTAGCCGTCGCCGTTGAAGTCGTCATGGGCCGCCTCCGCGGCCGCGGAGGCGGCCGGCGCCGGAGCGGCTGTCGCGGTGATCGTGGCGCCGATCGTCAGTAGTACGGTCGCCGCGGCCGGCCCGGACAGCAGGTTCGCTCGGCTGCGGAAAGTTCTGGACGTTCTCGTGGTGGAACGCGTACTGCGCACTTCGTGGCTCCTGAGATCTCGGCAATGGCCGGTCGGGACGGAGTCGCGGGGGTACGGCGGGGACCCGTTCCCCACCGCCGCGATGTTGGACCGGAGACCGGGCCCAAGGGTTGCGCCCGCTCATGCCCGAGAATCTGGAACCGGAGCCTCACCCGACTCTTGCTTCGGCGGACAAGCGGCGCCTCCGGCTGGCCGGTGGGCACGGTCCGCGCGGGCGGCGTGACCTTCGGCGGCAGCGGGGATGCTGAGGGCGCCGGTCGCCGTACGCCCCGTGTTCTCCGGGGCCCGCTTCACACGCCTTTAACTCCAGGGACACGAGAGGGAATCGGGAGCCACTGAGCATGTTTTTGGATCCAATCCAGCGCAGATTTAATCCATTCTCAGGATCGGTGCCCAAGGAGTCTCAATGACGAAGTCAAGCCGCCTGCGTGACCGGTGGGGCGGAGGTGAAGACCCGTCCGTCACGCAGCAGCGCCCACAGCACGCTGGCC
>NZ_JBEZKI010000021.1:0-78555 GCF_040651615.1 Streptomyces sp. NPDC048417
GCGGCCCCCCCCCCGATCGCCCCGCCCCCCGCCCCTCGTGCGTGCGGTTCACCCCGCGTCGTTCTCGTCCACCAGGTACGTGAACTCGTCGAAGATCTCCAGTACGACGATGACCATGATGGTCCCCGCGACCATGTATTCCAGCATCACGCCGGGGGCCACGTAGGCCTTCCTCAGGTGTTCGTCGGGGCCGAGTTGCGCCGTCGCAGCTTTGCGGAAGGGGTCACGCGCCAGTATCCGCACGGCCTTGTCCAGCTGGGCTCGACGCTCGCCGAGCAGGCCGTCGTAGGCCGCACGGGCCTCGACGGTGAACTGGACTCGGTACTCGCTCATGCCCCCAGTGTGCCAGTCTGTGAGGGTGATCAGAGCTGTGGTGTGGGACGTTGACGACACCCTCTTCGACTACACGAGTGCCGACCGCGAGGGCATGCGGGCGCATCTGGCGGCGGAGGGGCTGCTCGCGCGCTGGGAGAGCGCGGAGGCGGCGCTGGTGCGGTGGCGGGAGGTCACCGACGAGCAGTGGGCGCGGTTCTCGGCGGGCGAGGTCAGCTTCGAGGGACAGCGGCTGGACCGGGTACGGGTGTTCCTGGACAGGGAGCTGACCGACGACGAGGCCGGCGCCTGGTTCCGCCGGTACCGGACCCACTACGAGGCCGCCTGGACCCTCTTCCCGGACGTCCTGCCCGCCCTGGACGCGCTCGCGGCCAGCCACCGACACGCCGTGCTCTCCAACTCCAGCCTCCACGTCCAGGACCACAAACTGCGCACGCTCGGTGTCCACGACCGCTTCGAGGCGATCCTCTGCGCCGCCGAACTGGGCGTCTCCAAGCCCGCGGCCGCCGCCTTCCTCGCCGCCTGCGAGGCGCTGGAACTCGCCCCGCACCAGGTCGCGTACGTCGGTGACCACCCGGAGATCGACGGACGCGGTGCCGCGGACGCCGGACTGCTGTCCGTCTGGCTGGACCGGCAAGGGGCCGGGAGCGCGCCGGCCGGCGGCCACCGGATCGGCTCCCTCGCCGAACTGCCCGCGATCCTCCGCGCCGATACCCGTTTTGGAGCCCCGTCCACCTTCAGGTAATGTTCTTCCTGCGCCGCCGGGGAGCGGGCCGAAAGGCCGGAACCGGAGACGCGAAACTAGAACAAGATCCCCTCAGGGGCTTGCGTTCCAGTGGCCTATGGTGTAATTGGCAGCACGACTGATTCTGGTTCAGTTAGTCTTGGTTCGAGTCCAGGTAGGCCAGCTCGCAGAGCTCATCTGCACGCGCGGATCACATCCGCAAGCCCCCGTTGTGTAGCGGCCTAGCACGCTGCCCTCTCAAGGCAGTAGCGCCGGTTCGAATCCGGTCGGGGGTACGGTGATCGAAGGATCGCTAGGGCCCCCGTTGTGTAGCGGCCTAGCACGCCGCCCTCTCAAGGCGGTAGCGCCGGTTCGAATCCGGTCGGGGGTACGAACTGGTCTAAACCATCATTGGTCTATGGTGTAATTGGCAGCACGACTGATTCTGGTTCAGTTAGTCTTGGTTCGAGTCCAGGTAGACCAGCTCGGATCTGCGGAAACGTAAGATCCATGCCCCCGTTGTGTAGCGGCCTAGCACGCCGCCCTCTCAAGGCGGTAGCGCCGGTTCGAATCCGGTCGGGGGTACAGAGAAGAAGAGCGAGGCCCCTCACTTCGGTGAGGGGCCTTCGTCGTACCGCCGCATGTCGTGCGGCTCACTCGAAGCCGTAGCGGCGGGCCGTCTCCTCCTCCTGGGCCAGCCGGTGCAGCGCCTGGAGCATCGGCTCCACCAGGACCGCGCTGGCCACCGCGACCTCCACCTTCTCCTCTTCCGACGGACGCGTCTCCAGGAAGTCCAGGTCGGTGATCGCCGCCTGGTGCATCAACTTCGCGTGCGAGACGAGGAGTTCGGCGTCCCAGTCGTAACCGAGCCGGCGGAACGCGGCCACCGCGACCACGAGCTGGCGGTACGCGGGGGAGATGGTCGTGAGCTGCTTGGCGTTCTCCCAGCCGAGGACGTCCAGCAGCGTGCCGACCTCCCGGTGCGCGCTCCGCACGAACTCGTCCTCCTCGTCCGGCTCCGGGACCTGCGGCAGCGCCCACAGCGCGGCGCCCACCCTGATCGTGCGGCCCAGTGAGCTGTCGTCGACATGCCCGAGCACCTCGCGGACCGTCGCGACGGGGATCCGGCCGACCTGGATCATCGCGCGGACCAGGCGGAGCCGGCGCAGATGCTCCTCGTCGTACTCGGCGGTGGTGGCGTTGACCTGGCGGCCGGGCGGCAACAGGCCTTCACGCAGGTAGTACTTGATCGTCGCGGCGGACACGCCGCTGCGCTCGCTCAGCTGGGCAAGCCGCATGTCTTGCGCCCTTCCTTGGTAAGTGCCACTATCCAAGCATCCGAGAGAAGGATAGTGCCGCTATCCGATGAAGATCCGGGGGGTGTCGTCATGTTCGCCAAACCGATTCCGGGCCGTATGACCGCGGCTCGTGAGGGCGACGCGGTGGTCCTGTTGATCGGCATGCGCGTCCATCACTTCTGGGCGGTCCACCAGTGGCTGCCGGTCGCGTTGTCGATGTTCCGCATGCTGCGGGAGCTCGAACGGGACCCCGGCCGGGGGCTGCTGGGGCGGGTCCTGCTGACGGCTTCGCCGCGGACGTACTACGTCGTCCAGTACTGGGAGTCGAAGGAGAAGCTGTACGCGTACGCGAGCTCGCCCGACCTGTTCCATCGCAAGGTGTGGGGCATCGTGAACCGCAAGGAGCGCGCGGGGAGGCTCCACGGGCACGTGGGGCTGTGGCACGAGGCGTATGTGGCGCCCGAGGGTTCGTACGAGTCGATCTACTTCGACATGCCGGAGTTCGGCCTGGGCGCGGCGAGCGGGGTCGTACCGGTGGAGCGGCGCGGACGGTACGCGAAGGACCGGTTCGCCTATCGCTCGGGGAGTGCAACCCCCTAGGGGCCGCGGGGAACTGCGCGACAAGCCACGATGGCGCGGCGGACGGCGGACGGCCGGCGGTGGCGGATGCCGCACCGTGGGAGCTCCGGTCACTGACAGTCCCCGTGCGGACAAGTCTCACTTCCTGGGAAAGGGCCTGCCGCGGCGTTGAGGCCGGCCCTTTCTCGTGTGAGGGTCCCGTGGGTGTCAGCCCGTGCGGCGCAGGGCCTCCGACAGGCGGCCCGCCGCGTCGATGACCGCCTGGGCGTGCATGCGGCCGGGGTGGCGGGTCAACCGCTCGATCGGTCCGGAAACGGACACCGCCGCCACCACGCGGTTGGAGGGCCCCCGCACCGGCGCCGAGACCGACGCGACCCCCGGCTCGCGCTCGCCGATGGACTGGGCCCACCCGCGGCGGCGGACACCCGACAGGGCCGTCGCCGTGAAGCGCGCGCCCTGGAGGCCGCGGTGCAGGCGCTCCGGCTCCTCCCAGGCCATCAGGATCTGCGCGGAGGAACCCGCCTTCATCGTCAGTGTCGAGCCGACCGGGACCGTGTCCCGAAGACCGGACAGGCGTTCCGCCGCGGCCACACAGATCCGCATGTCGCCCTGCCGGCGATAGAGCTGCGCGCTCTCGCCGGTGATGTCCCGGAGGTGCGTGAGCACCGGGCCCGCCGTCGCGAGCAGGCGGTCCTCGCCGGCCGCCGCGGCCAGTTCCGCGAGTCGGGGACCGAGAATGAAACGGCCCTGCATGTCGCGTGCCACCATGCGGTGGTGTTCCAGAGCCACGGCCAGCCGGTGGGCCGTGGGTCGTGCCAGTCCGGTGGCCCCGACCAGACCCGCGAGGGTGGCCGGACCGGACTCCAGAGCGCTCAGGACAAGGGCCGCCTTGTCCAGAACGCCGACGCCGCTACTGTTGTCCATGCAACGATACTCACGTCTCACTCTGTGAAACGCAAGTTCAATTTTCGGTGGAACGCGCCACTCTGGAGAGACACAGTGGCCCGCGGACCAACGGGCCCGGCGGCGGACGCCCGGAACCACGACTTCAGGGGCCCGGAGAACGGGCAGCCGCTACCTCAAGATCTCTAGTTGGGCCGGTGCACGTCTGCCGGCCGGAGGGAAAGCGATGGGTAGGACACTCGCGGAGAAGGTCTGGGACGACCATGTCGTCCGGCGCGCCGAGGGCGAGCCCGACCTCCTCTTCATCGATCTGCACCTGCTGCACGAGGTGACCAGCCCGCAGGCCTTCGACGGGCTGCGCCAGAACGGCCGCCAGGTGCGCCGCCTCGACCTCACCATCGCGACCGAGGACCACAACACCCCCACCCTCGACATCGACAAGCCCATCGCGGACCCGGTCTCCCGGGTCCAGCTGGAGACGCTGCGCAAGAACTGCGCCGACTTCGGCGTGCGGCTGCACCCGCTGGGCGACGTCGAGCAGGGCGTCGTGCACGTCGTCGGCCCGCAGCTGGGTCTGACCCAGCCCGGCACGACCGTCGTCTGCGGTGACTCGCACACCTCCACCCACGGCGCCTTCGGCGCGCTCGCGTTCGGTATCGGCACCTCCCAGGTGGAGCATGTGCTGGCCACTCAGACGCTGCCGCTGGCCCGCCCGAAGACCATGGCCATCACGGTCGACGGCGAGCTGCCCGAGGGCGTCACCGCCAAGGACCTGATCCTGGCGATCATCGCCAAGATCGGTACCGGCGGCGGCCAGGGCTACATCCTGGAATACCGCGGCTCCGCCATCGAGAAGCTCTCGATGGAGGCCCGCATGACCATCTGCAACATGTCGATCGAGGCCGGCGCCCGCGCGGGCATGATCGCCCCGGACGAGACCTCCTTCGCGTACATCAAGGGCCGCGCCCACGCCCCCGAGGGCGCCGACTGGGACGCGGCGGTCGAGTACTGGAAGACCCTGAGGACGGACGAGGACGCGGTCTTCGACGCCGAGGTGCACATCGACGCCGCCGCCCTCTCGCCGTTCGTCACCTGGGGCACCAACCCCGGCCAGGGCGCACCGCTTTCGGCGGACGTCCCCGACCCGGCTTCGTACGAAGACGCTTCGGAGCGCCTCGCCGCCGAAAAGGCCCTGGAGTACATGGGGTTGGAGGCCGGTCAGTCGCTGCGCTCCATCAAGGTGGACACCGTCTTCGTAGGCTCCTGCACCAACGGCCGCATCGAGGACCTGCGCGCCGCCGCCGCGATCGTCGAGGGCCGCAAAGTCGCCGACGGCGTACGGATGCTGGTCGTCCCCGGCTCCGCGCGGGTCGGGCTGCAGGCCGTCTCCGAGGGCCTGGACGTCGTCTTCAAGGACGCCGGCGCCGAATGGCGGCACGCGGGCTGCTCGATGTGCCTCGGCATGAACCCCGACCAGCTGGCCCCGGGGGAGCGCTCCGCGTCCACCTCCAACCGCAACTTCGAGGGCCGGCAGGGCAAGGGCGGCCGTACCCACCTGGTGTCGCCGCAGGTCGCGGCCGCCACGGCGGTCCTGGGCCACCTGGCCTCGCCCGCCGACCTGTCCGACGCCGACGTTCGTACGCCCGCTGGAGTCTGATCAGCCATGGAAGCATTCACCAAGCACACCGGCCGGGCCGTCCCGCTGCGCCGTTCCAACGTCGACACCGACCAGATCATCCCTGCTCACTGGCTCAAGAAGGTCACCAGGGACGGCTTCGAGGACGGGCTGTTCGAGGCCTGGCGCAAAGATCCCGAGTTCGTGCTCAACCGGCCCGAGCGGCAGGGGGCGACCGTCCTGGTCGCCGGCCCCGACTTCGGCACCGGCTCCTCCCGTGAGCACGCCGTCTGGGCGCTGCAGAACTACGGCTTCAAGACCGTGATCTCGTCCCGCTTCGCCGACATCTTCCGGGGCAACTCGCTGAAGAACGGCCTGCTCACGGTGGTTCTGGAGCAGAAGATCGTGGAGGCGCTCCAGGAGCTCACCGAGAACGACCCGCAGGCCGAGATCGCCGTCGACCTGGAGAACCGCGAGGTGCGCGCCGAGGGCGTCACCGCCTCCTTCGAGCTGGACGAGAACTCCCGCTGGCGGCTGCTGAACGGGCTGGACGACATCTCCATCACCCTCCAGAACGAGGCCGACATCGCCGCGTACGAGGCCAAGCGGCCGTCGTACAAGCCGCGGACGCTCCAGGCCTGATCCGGAGCCCGCTTCCGGCCTGATCGACCACATCTGAATACGGCTGGTTTCAGCCACCGCCGCGCCCCGCCTGTACCCCCGATCGCCACGATTGGGGGTACAGCCATGTCTGCACCCGAACGGACGCTCGCGTTGTCGCAGGTCTTGCCAACTTCCCACGTTAGGAAGGATGTTGTGGGGGTACGTGAGTGCTGTGTCCGTGGCTTCCGCAAGTGCTCGGAAGGCCATTTGAGGCGGCAGTTGCCCCCTGCGCAGGCGACAACTCGCCCCAGATGGCACAATCTGTGCATGGAACACGACGGCCAACTCCAGCTCTATGCGGCGGTCGCGGGCCAACTGAAGGAAGCGCACACAAGAGTGCGCGCACTGCAAGTCCCGGAGGGCGTACGGATGGCGCTGACCCGGAAGCTGCTGGTCATTACGGCCGCGGCCAAGCACGACCTCGCCGACGCGGCAAGGCGGCTGGAACGGTTCAACACGGACCTCGACGCGGGTCGATTCCCCGAAGAGGACCGCTGACTGGACCGTCCTGGACGACCGAATCCGTTGCGGCACAAGGGTGATAAGCCCGTTTCGTGTTTGATTTGCGGTATATATCTGCCTAACGTGCGAAAAAGCTTGAACACTTTCGTTCTGGCGATGTCTCCGAAGGGGAAGACGTGAACAAGGCGCAGCTCGTAGAAGCGATTGCCGACAAGATGGGCGGCCGCCAGCAGGCGGCCGAGGCTGTCGACGCGGTCCTGGACGCCATCGTCCGTGCGACCGTCGCGGGTGACCGGGTCTCGGTCACGGGCTTCGGGTCCTTCGAGAAGGTGGACCGTCCGGCCCGTTACGCCCGCAACCCCCAGACGGGCGAGCGGGTTCGGGTCAAGAAGACCTCCGTGCCGCGCTTCCGTGCCGGTCAGGGCTTCAAGGACCTGGTGAGCGGCTCGAAGAAGCTCCCGCGTGGCGGTGAGGTCGCGGTCAAGAAGGCGCCCAAGGGCAGCCTGACCGGCGGTGCTTCGGCGACGGTCAAGAAGGCGGCGGCCAAGAAGAGCACCGCCAAGAAGGCCACCGCGAAGAAGGTCACCGCGAAGAAGACGACGGCTGCCGCGAAGAAGACGACGACGGCGGCCGCCGCCAAGAAGACCACGGCGAAGAAGGCGACCGCGAAGAAGGCCACGGCCACGGCCAAGAAGACGGCCGCGAAGAAGGCTCCGGCCAAGAAGGTCACCGCCAAGAAGGCGCCGGCCAAGAAGTCGACGGCTCGCAAGGCCACCGCGAAGAAGGCCGCCGCTCGCTAGGAAGCGGGGGCGTCGGGGTACTCACGCGACGGGCCGGACTCCTGGGGGAGTCCGGCCCGCGGTGTGTTCGACACCGGTGGTGTTTTTGGTGCGGTGGGGTGGGGGCTGGTCGCGCCCGCGCGGCGGTGGCCCCACATGGATACAGCCGCGCGCCCCCTCGGTTCCCGCCTCAGAGTGTCTGCAAGGTCACCAGGGTGATCCGGAGGCTGTCTCCGGAGCCCTCCGTCTCGATCCGTACCCGCTGGCCCGACCTGAGCAGTCGTAGGCCCCCCGCCTCGAAGGCCGCCCCGTCGAAAGGCACCGGAGTCCCGTCGTCCAGCAGTACCTGGCCGCTTCTGCTGTCAGGGTCGTAGGTGTATGCGGTCGCCTGCATGAGCGCAGCCTACTGGTCGGGGATCAGCAGCCGCGCTGCCACCGCCGCGGTGCGCGGTCCCACGCCCAGGGCAAGGGCCGTGCGCAGGTCCGCGCCGGTGTCCACGTCCTGGCGTACCGACTCCACATCGGCCAGTCGCAGTTCCGCGGCGCCCGAGGCGGTGTGGCGGGCGCGGGAATCCGGGCCGAATGCGGGCGCCAATTCATTGCCGGGGGTCGCGGCCAGCAGGGTGGTGCCGACAGCCGCCGAGTCCGGGAGAAAAGCGCGCGGGAATTCCGCGGCCGCGTCGAGCACCCGGGACAATTCCAGCGGACGCAACGCCGGCAGATCGGCGTTCAGGGCCGCCACCGCGCTTTCCGGACGCGACGCGCGTACGACCGCCGCGCCGTGCCGCAGAGCGGCGTTCAGGCCGCCTCCCGGCGTGTCCGGGACGATCCGCGCGCCCAGCGCCGAGAGTTCGCGCCCGGCCAGCGTGTCGTCCGTGACGACCGCCACATCCTTGACCGCCTGGCAGGCCAGCGCCGCGGCCACCGTGTCCTGGGCGAAGGCGAGGGCCAGTCCCGGCCGCAAACCGTCCGTCGCGGTGTCCGCGAGCCTGCTCTTGGCTCGCGCCAGGGGCTTGAGGGGTATCACCAAGGTCCACTGCACCGACGTACCGTCCCTCTCTTGTTGCCTCATTGTCACCCGGGCCCCGAGGCAGGCGCGGCAGCGAGGCGTACGGTGTTCCTCGACAGACCGGCGGACCGGGGCGACACTTCTCCCGGCCACCTCTCCGGGAGAAGAAGTCCCGGAGACCGGGAAGAAGTCCTAGAGGAAGGTGTGAGCGTGCCCCGCCGGAGAATCGGCTTCTGGTACCGCTTCGCTGCGGTGCTCTGCAAACCGCCGCTGGTGGTCCTGATCAAGCGGGACTGGCGTGGAATGGAGAACATTCCGGCCGAGGGCGGATTTATCACCGCGGTGAACCACAATTCCCACATCGACCCCTTCGCCTACGCGCACTATCAGTACAACACCGGGCGCGTTCCGAGATTCCTGGCGAAGAGCGGGCTTTTCAAGAAGGGATTCGTCGGCGCTGCCATGCGGGGCACCGGCCAGATCCCCGTCTACCGCGAGTCCACCGACGCCCTCAGCGCCTTCCGGGCCGCGATCGACGCCGTGGAACGCGGCGAGTGCGTGGCTTTCTACCCTGAGGGAACGATCACCCGCGACCCGGACCAGTGGCCCATGACCGCCAAGACCGGCGCCGCCCGGGTCGCCCTGCAGACCAAGTGCCCGGTGATCCCGGTCGCCCAGTGGGGCGCCAACGAACTGCTGCCGCCGTACGCGAAGAAGCTCAACCTGCTGCCCCGCAAGACGCACCACGTCCTCGCGGGCCCGCCGGTCGACCTCTCGCGCTTCTACGGCAAGGACATGACCCAGGACGTCCTGAAGGAGGCGACCGAGGTCATCATGGCCGCCATCACCCGCCAGCTGGAGGAGATCCGCGGCGAGAAGGCCCCCGAGACCCCCTACGATCCACGCCAGGTGCGGATCGAGCAGCGGCGCCGGACGCGTGCGCAGAGCGGTCTGGAAGAGGAGAGCGGCAAGTGAGCAAGCCTGCCAAGGCGGCGGTCTTCAGCGCGGGTTCGTGGGGTACGGCCTTCGGGATGGTGCTCGCCGACGCCGGGTGCGAGGTCACCCTGTGGGCGCGGCGGGCGGAGGTGGCCGAGGCCATCAACTCCGGCCGTACCAACCCCGACTACCTGCCCGGCGTGGAACTCCCCGAGAACCTGCGGGCCACGACCGACCCCGCCGAGGCCGCGGCCGACGCCGACTTCACCGTCCTGTCGGTGCCGTCCCAGACCATGCGCGCCAACCTCGCGGACTGGGCGCCGCTGCTCGCGCCCGGCACCATCCTGGTGTCCCTCATGAAGGGCATCGAACTCGGCACCACCATGCGGATGAGCGAGGTCATCGCGGACGTCGCCAAGGTCGGCCAGGACCGTATAGCAGTCGTCACCGGCCCCAACCTGGCCCGTGAGATCGCTGCCCGGATGCCGGCCGCCGCCGTGGTCGCCTGCACCGACGACGCCGTCGCCCAGCGCCTTCAGGCCGCCTGTCACACGCCGTACTTCCGGCCGTACACCAACACCGACGTCATCGGCTGCGAACTCGGCGGCGCGGTCAAGAACGTCATCGGGCTCGCGGTCGGCATCGCCGACGGCATGGGGCTCGGCGACAACGCCAAGGGCTCGCTGATCACCCGCGGCCTCGCCGAGACCACCCGCCTCGGCGTCGCGCTCGGCGCCGACCCGCTGACCTTCGCCGGCCTCGCCGGCCTCGGCGACCTGGTGGCGACCTGCTCCTCGCCGCTGTCCCGCAACCACACCTTCGGCACCAACCTCGGCAAGGGCATGACCCTCGAGGAGACCATCGCGGTCACCCGGCAGACCGCCGAGGGCGTCAAGTCCTGCGAGTCCGTGGCGGATCTGGCCCGCCGGCGCGGCGTGGAGATGCCGATCATCGAGACGGTGGTCGACATCGTGCACGAGGGCAAGCCGCCCGTGGTCGCCCTCAAGGAGCTGATGTCGCGCAGCGCGAAGCCCGAGCGACGCTGAGCGAACGCACCCCGCGGACGCTGTGTCGGGGCCCTACCACCGGGTACTCTCAACGCGATATGAGCACCGAGAACCTCCCCCAGAGCCCTGAGCAGCCCGCTCGCAAGCCGCGTGTGGCCGTCGTGTTCGGCGGTCGCAGCTCCGAGCACGGGATCTCCATGGTCACCGCCGGAGCCGTCCTGAGCGCCATCGACCGGACGAAGTACGACGTCCTGCCGATCGGCATCACCAGGGAAGGCCGCTGGGTGCTCACCGCCGACGCACCGGAGCGCATGGCGATCAGCGACCGCCGTACGCCGGAGGTCGGGGACCTCGCCGAGTCCACCGACGGCGGCGTGCTGCTCCCCGTCGACCCCGCCAACCGCGAGGTCGTCTACAGCGAGCCCGGCTCCGTGCCCAAGGCGCTCGGCGAGGTCGACGTCGTCTTCCCGATGCTGCACGGCCCGTACGGCGAGGACGGCACCCTCCAGGGTCTCCTGGAGCTCTCCGGCGTCCCCTACGTCGGCTCCGGCGTGCTCGCCTCGGCCGTCGGCCAGGACAAGGAGTACATGAAGCGGGTGTTCACCTCCTTCGGGCTCAAGGTCGGCCCGTACCTGGTGATCCGGCCCCGCGAGTGGAAGCAGGACGAGTCCGCCGCCCGCAAGAGGATCGTCGACTTCGCGGGCGAGCACGGCTGGCCGCTGTTCGTGAAGCCCGCCCGGGCCGGCTCGTCGATCGGCATCACCAAGGTCGACGACCTCGCCGGCCTGGACGAGGCGATCGCCACCGCCCAGACCCACGACCCGAAGATCCTGGTCGAGGCGGCGCTGCGCGGCCGTGAGATCGAGGTCGGTGTCCTGGAGTTCGAGGACGGCCCGCGCGCCTCGGTCCCGGCCGAGATCCCGCCGGCCGACACGCACGCGTACTACGACTTCGAGGCCAAGTACATCGACTCCACCCCCGGCATCGTCCCGGCCCCGCTGACCCCCGAGGAGACCGCCGAGATCCAGGCGCTCGCGGTGGACGCCTTCGAGGCCGCGTCCTGCGAGGGCCTGGTCCGCGCGGACTTCTTCCTCACCGAGGACGGCGATTTCGTGATCAACGAGATCAACACGATGCCCGGCTTCACCCCGATCTCGATGTACCCCCAGATGTGGCAGGCGACGGGTGTCAGCTACCCCGACCTGATCGACCGCCTCGTCCAGGCGGCCCTGAACCGGTCGACGGGCCTCCGCTAGAAAACGCCCCGAGCTGAAGCGCCCCGAAAGGGGCGCGGGGCTGTTCCGATGTGCGGCTACCGCCGCGTGGGCGGGAGTAGCCATGTACATCCCGCACCCGACGGATCGGCCGCGGTGCTATGGCGACTGGTCGGCAATCCCTTCCGGAATCGCCTTCTTGATGGCAGGCGCCAGGCTCACCAGCGGTGCCATGCCATCCCCGGTCCGCCCCGCAGGAATCGTCACCTCGACATACGCCTTCCGCAACGTCGTGGTGAACCGGAACGATTTGTCGGCCTCCTGCTCCAGCAGCCACCCGACCCCGTTGACCTCGACCCCGTCGGCCTCCGGATCGGCCATCTTCGCAGGCCGCTCGATACCGCAGCGCAGTATGATCGCGGGGTCCCCCCAGCCCGCCGTCAGCGCGGAGGCAGGCTCGGGGTCACGCCGGGCGAGCTTGTCCACCTTCTTCGGCAACCCCTCGTCGAGGTTCCGGCACAGCTTGGCAACCGCCGCGCCCGGACTGGGAACCGCCGCCGACGGGGCGTCGTCTGCTGAGGAGCAGCCCGCCGCCGCGATCATCAGCACGGCGAGCGCGGGCAGACCGAATGGCCGGTGACGGAAAATGTTCACCGGCCAAGCGTAGACGGGGGCTACAGATGGACGACCGGGCAGGTCAGGGTACGCGTGATGCCCTCCACTTGCTGGACTCTCGCGACTACGAGCCGACCGAGTTCGTCGACCGTCTCCGCTTGTGCGCGCACGATGACGTCGTACGGTCCTGTCACATCCTCGGCCTGGATGACTCCAGGGATCTTGCTGATGATCTCGGCGACGGTCGACGCTTTGCCGACCTCCGTCTGGATCAGGATGTACGCCTGTACCACGGAACCTCCAGGGCGGCCACGAGGATCATGTGGGGAAAAGGAACGCCACGGTATCGCGTCGCCGCTCACCGCGGGGAGACCTGCGCGGACAGGGGCTTGCGCGCCAGGGTGCAGCCACGACAGAAGTTGACGGTCACCTCGACCGTATCCAGGACGACGATGACGCGCGAGCGGGCACGGCAAGGCAGAGAAGGGGCGTAAGGGCAATGAAGGGCACTGTTGGTGAGCTCGGGGAGTTCGGGCTCATCAGGGAGCTCACCTCCCGTCTCACCACCACTCCGGCGGTCCGGGTCGGCCCCGGCGACGACGCCGCGGTGGTCGCCGCGCCCGACCGCAGGGTGGTGGCCAGCACCGACATCCTGCTGGAGGGCCGGCACTTCCGCCGCGACTGGTCCACGGCCTACGACGTGGGCCGCAAGGCGGCCGCGCAGAACCTCGCGGACATCGCCGCCATGGGCGCCGTGCCGACCGCGCTGCTGCTCGGCCTGGTCGTCCCCGCCGAACTGCCGGTGACCTGGCCCAGCGAGCTGATGGACGGCATCCGGGACGAGTGCCAGGTGGCCGGCGCCTCGGTGGTCGGCGGCGACGTGGTCCGCGGCGACACGATCATGGTCTCCATCACCGCGCTCGGCGATCTGCGCAACCAGGAGCCGGTCACCCGGGCCGGCGCCCAGCCCGGCGACCTGGTCGCCGTGACCGGCTGGCTGGGCTGGTCCGCGGCCGGCTACGCGGTGCTCTCCCGGGGCTTCCGCTCGCCGCGCGCCTTCGTGGAGGCGCACCGCCGCCCCGAGCCGCCGTACCACGCGGGCCCGGCCGCCGCGGGCCTCGGCGCGACCGCGATGTGCGATGTGAGCGACGGGCTGATCGCCGACCTCGGGCACATCGCCGAGGCCAGCAAGGTCCGCATCGACATCCGCTCGGGCGCGATCGACGTCCCGACCCAGATGAACGACATCGGGCAGGCCGTCGGCGTCGACCCGATCCAGTGGGTGCTGACCGGCGGCGAGGACCACGCGATCGTGGCGACCTTCCCGCCGGACGTGAAGCTGCCCGCCCGCTGGAAGGTCATCGGCGAGGTCCTCAACCCGTCCGCGCTGCCGCAGGTGACCGTCGACGGAGCGCCCTGGACCAGCAAGGGCGGCTGGGACCACTTCGGGGACATCGAGTCATGAGCCTCCCGCGCGTGCTGACGGTCGCGGGCTCCGACTCCGGTGGCGGGGCCGGGATCCAGGCCGACCTGAAGACGATGCTGGCACTGGGGGTGCACGGCATGAGCGTGATCACGGCGGTGACCGCGCAGAACTCCGTGGGCGTGCAGGGCGCTTGGGAGCTGCCGGTGGCGGCGGTGCGGGCCCAGTACCGGAGCGTGGTCGACGACATCGGTGTGGACGCGGTGAAGACCGGGATGCTCGCCTCGGCCGAACTCGTCGAGACGGTCGCGGAGTTGATCGCCGGGACCGACGCGCCCGTGGTCGTCGACCCGGTGGGCGTCTCCAAGCACGGCGACTCCCTGCTCGCCGCCTCCGCCCTCGAGTCGGTCCGCACCAAGCTCCTCCCGCTGGCCACCGTGGCGACCCCCAACCTCGACGAAGTGGCCCAACTCACCGGCGTGCGGGTCGGGTCGGAGACGGAGCTGCGCCGGGCGGCGGCGGCCGTGCTGTCGTACGGGCCGAAGTGGGTGCTGATCAAGGGCGGGCACCTGCCCGGCGAGGCCGTGGACCTGCTCACGGACGGCACGGACGAGTTCCGGCTCCGCGCTCCCCGGCACGACAACCGGCACACGCACGGCACGGGCTGCACCCTCGCGTCCGCGATCGCGTCGCAGCTCGCGAAGGGGCGGTCCGTGCCGGAGGCGGTGGCGGCGGCCAAGGAGTACGTCACCGGGGCGATCGCCGCCGGGTTCGCACTCGGCGCCGGGATCGGGCCGGTGGACCACGGCTGGGCTTTGGGCAGGGGCCCTCAGTAGGGGTACTCCCGCAGCTTGATGTCGGTGGCCGCCTTCTCCGTCATCTTCTTGAAGAAGCGGGCCAGCGGGCGTGAGCCGAGGACCCGGTACATGCGGTCCCGGTTGCGGATGCGCCGCTCGGTCGGCGGGGCGAAGAACGGGCCCGCGTTCCCGGAGATCTTCTGGCAGCCCTGGGCGAAGTCCCGGATCCGGGACTCGTACTCGGCGAACGCGGTGCGGTGGTCGCCGCCCGCGAGGGCGAGTTCACCGGCGAGGACATGGGCGCCGACGATCGCCACACCCGTGCCCATCCCGCCCATGGTCGCCCCGTAACCGGCGTCCCCGAGCAGCGCCACCCGCCCCTCGACCAGGCGGTCGACGTGGATCTGGGCGATCGCGTCGAAGTACAGGTCGTCGGCCTCCTCAAGAGCCTTGAGCAGGGTCGGGCCCTCCCAGCCGAAGCCGGCGAAACGTTCCGCGACGATCCGCTTCTGCGCCGTGACGTCCCGGCGGTCGTACGACAGCTCCGCGGACCGGAAGACCAGCAGCGCTCCCGCGCGGTGCGGGTCGCCGTCGTAGTTGCCGATGACCGCCGCGCGGCCGGGCTCGCTGTGGACCCGGCCGGTGCGGTCCAGGCCGAGGTGGTTGGGGACGTCGAAGCCGGCCACGTAGTGGTCGAAGAAGCGCAGGTAGCGGGCCTCGTCGCCGAAGGCGAGCCGGCGGGTGTTGGAGTGCAGGCCGTCCGCGGCCACGACCAGGTCGAAGCGGCGGGGAGCGCCCTGCTCGAAGGTGACGTCGACACCGTCGGCGTCCTGGGCGAGGGAGGCGATCGAGTCGCCGAAGACATACTCGACGTCGTCCTCGGTGCGCTCGAACATCAGCCGTGCGAGGTCGCCGCGGAAGATCTCCACGTCACCGCTCATCAACTCGGCGGGCAGGTCCACGCGCGGGCTGCCGTCGGCGGCCACGACGGTCTGGCGGCCCATGTGGGTCTGACGGGCGTGGATCTCGTCCCAGATGCCCATGGAGGTCAGGACGGTGCGGTGGACATGGCCGCGGAAGTCGACCGCGAAGCCGCCGCCGCGCAGTTCCGGGGCCTTCTCGACGACGGTGACGCGGGCCCCGAGCCGGACGAGGTTCAGGGCGAGGGCCGGGCCGGCGACGCTGGCGCCGGAGATCAGGACGCTGAGGTGGCCGAGGTCCTTCGGGGCGGGGCTCTTCGGTGTGGGGTTCTTTGGTGTGGGGTTCTTCGGGTTGGGGTTCTTCGGTGTGGGCTTGTTGGTCATGCGATGAGCTTCGGCGGTGCCGCTGACCGTCCTCCTACCGTTCGCTGACCGCGGCTGACCGCTGCCGTAGGCCCTGGGCGAAGGCCTGGTCGTAGGCTTCGGCGGACAGTTTCGCGCGTACGTCCCGCTCCACGCGTACGACGTCCGGGTCGGCCTCGGCGCGGGCGCCCCGCAGGGCCGTCGCCGCGCCGAGCAGTACGGCGGCCCGCACGGCCGAGTCGGCGACCGACGCCGACGCCTCCGCCGCGTCGGCGAGTTCGAGGGTGCCCGGCCCCTCGACGGCGAGTTCGGCGGCCTGCCGGAACCAGTCGCGGGCCTCCTCGGTGTCCCCCTCGGCGGCGGAGGTGCGGCCGAGCCCGATGAGGATGCGGACCGTCTCGCCGACGCTGAACCAGTTGGCGGCACACTCCCTGAGGGCGTTCTCGTAGTGCACGCGCGCGCGTGCCGTGTCCCCGGAGAGCCGGGCGGCGTCGCCGAGACCGCGCCGGGCGCCTGCCACCTTGTCGGGGAGCCCGGCACCACGGGCGAGGGTCAGCGCCTGCTCGAAGTGGGCCTCGGCGCCCGCCGCGTCACCCTGGTGCAGCAGCACGGTGCCCCGGGTGCGCAGCAGGTCGGCGGTCTCCTCGGGGGCCGCCAGCTCGCGCATGTACGCCAGCCCCTCGTCCAGCAGCTCCAGGGCGCGGCGCGAGTCTCCGCGCGCGTGGGCGGACATGCCGAGCGGGTCGAGGCAGTTGGCCATCCCCCAGCGGTCACCCGTCGCCCGGAATCCTTCCAGCCCGCGGCCGAAGCACTCCTCCGCCTCCCGTGGCCGGCCCGCGAGCATGTCCCGGAAACCCAGGCCCACATCGAGCAGCGCACGCGCCCAGGGGTCGTCGCCGGCCAGGGCGAGGGCCCGCTCGTCGGTCGCCGGCCGGGGGCCGGCCGCCACCGACCACAGCATGAGGATGTACGGCAGCCGCAAGGGGACTTCGCACCCGGCCATCAGAGCGTCCACGCGCGCGACCAGCTCTTCGTCGCCGCCCGCCGGACCGCCGCCCGCCGGACCGCCGCCCGCCGCACCGCCGGCCGCGTGGACGCCGTCGCCCAGGAGCACATTGATGGCGCACAGCACGTACTCCTCCGTCAGTCCCGGTGGCGGCGCGTCCCCCACCGCGGCCAGCAGTTCGCGTGCGGACGTCACCTGTTCGCCGTGCAGCCCGCGCAGCCGCCAGAAACAGGACAGGACGGCCATCAGGCGCAGGGCGTCCTCGGGGCCGTGGCGTACGAGATGGCGCAGGGCCGCGTCCAGGTTGCCGTGCTCGGCGGACAGCCGTTCCAGCCAGGGCAGCTGCCCGCCGCCACGCAGCTTCGGCTCTGCCTCCTCGGCCAGCCCAAGGAAGTACCCGGCGTGCGCGTCCCGCAGGCCGCCCGGGTCGGGCAGGTCCTCGGCGGCGAACGCGCGGATCGTCTCCAGCATCCGGTAGCGGCCCTCGGACACCTCCAGGAACGACTTCTCCACCAGCGAGGCCAGCAGGTCCTCCGGATACGGCAGCCCGCACACCGCCTCGACGGCTGCCAGCGTCGCGCCCCCGGAGAACACCGTCAGCCGGCGCGCCAGCTCCCGCTCCTCCTCGTCCAGCAGATCCCAGCTCCACTCGACGACCGCGCGCAGGGTGCGGTGCCGGGGTGCCTTGGATCGGTCGCCGCGCGACAGGAGCCGGAAGCGGTCGTCCAGGCGGTCGGCGAGTTCGTCGGGGGTCAGGGTGCGCAGCCGGGCCGCCGCCAGTTCGATGGCCAGTGGCAGCCCGTCGAGGGCGGCGCAGATGTGCGGCACGCGCGCGTGGCCGCCGAAACCGGGGCGCACCGCGCGGGCCCGGTCCAGGAAGAGCCGCTCCGCCGGTTCCGGCGGCAGCGGGGGCACCGGGACCAGGACCTCGCCGGTGATGTTCAGGGACTCCCGGCTGGTGGCGAGGATCCGCACGCCCGGGCAGGAGGCGAGGAGCAGGGCGGCCGTCCCGGCGGCCGCCTCGACCAGGTGCTCGCAGTTGTCGAGGACGAGCAGCAGCTCGCGCTCCTCCAGGGCGGCCAGCAGCCGGTCCGTGGTGTCGGCTGCGGGGCTGCGCAGACCCTCGCGGACGCCGAGGCCGGTGAGGACGGCGTACGGGATCTGGGAGCCGTCGCCCAGCGGCGCCAGCTCGACGAAACAGACGCCGTCGCCCGTGCGCGCGGCCTCGATCTTGTTCGCCGCCTCGACCGCCAGCCGGGTCTTGCCCGCACCGCCGGGACCGGTGAGCGTGACCAGGCGGGAGCCGGCCAGGAGGTCGGCGATCCGGGCCAGCTCGGGCTCGCGGCCGATGAACCGGGTGAGCTGGCCCGGGAGCCCGGTCCGCTCGGGCTCCGCGCCCCTGAGCAGCTCCAGGTGCAGCGCGGACAGCTCCGGCGAGGGATCGGCGCCCAGCTGGTCGGCGAGGGCACGACGGGCCTCCTCGAACACCCTGAGCGCCTCGGCGGGCCGCCCGCCGGCGTGCAGGGCCCGCATCAGCTGCCCGTACAGCCGCTCGCTCAGCGGATGGGCGGCCAGCAGCGCCCGCACCTCCGCCACCAGCCCGGCACCCTCGCCGAGCGCCAGATCCGCCTCGATCCGGTCCTGTACGGCGGCCAGCCGCAGCTCCTCGAGCCGCGCGGCCTCGGCGTACGCGTCAGGGAGGTCGGGCAGCGCGGGGCCGCGCCACAGGGCGAGCGCCTCCCGGAGCCGGGCCGCCGCGTTCCGGTGGTCGCCGGCGGCGAGGGCGGCGCGGCCGGCCGCGGACCGGGTTTCGAACTGGTGTACGTCCACGGTGTCGGGGGTGACGGCGACCCGGTAACCGGTGGCGGTGGCCTCGATCCCGGCGTGTGGCGCCAGACGCCTGCGCAGCCGGGAGATCTGGGACTGGAGGGCGTTGGCGGCTCCGGCGGGCGGCTCGGCGCCGTACAGGCCCTCGGCGAGGCGCTGCGCGGAGACCGCGCGGCCGGCGTCCAGGAGCAGCAGGGTGAGCAGCGCGCGGGGGCGGGGGCCGCCGGGGTCGACGGGGGTGCCGTCGTCGGTGCGTATGTCCAGGGGGCCGAGGATGCCGAAGCGCATGCGCCCAGCTTGGCAGGGCCCGGTTTGCCGGGGTTCCGATTTCCGGGCACGGCTGATCGGGCGGGCTTCCGTTCCGGGCGCGGCTGATCGGGCGGGCTTCCGTTCCGGGCAGGATTTCGGGCGGGCTTTCGGGCACGGCAAAAAGCCGGTCCACCCACAGGTGGACCGGCTCAGTGCGGCGAACCGGCTGTGGCCGCGCGCTAGCAGCAGTGCGTCAGCGCGAGACCTTGCCGGCCTTGATGCACGAGGTGCAGGCGTTCACGCGCTTCGGCGTCCCGCCGACCACGGTACGCACACGCTGGATGTTGGGGTTCCAGCGACGGGACGTACGGCGGTGCGAAAACGAGATGTTGTTGCCGAAGCCCGGCCCCTTGCCGCAGACGTCGCAGTTGGCAGCCACGGGTCACTCCAAAGACTTCAGATGCACTTACGGTTGAATCCCGGCGTGCCGGGATCGAGATTCAGGGATCTGAGATCTTGAGTGGCATTGCCAGGGGTAATGGCCCGATCGGATCGGGCAACCGGAGCAGCATACAACGGCCGCGTCGGTTAGACGAAACTAGCATGGCAGCTCAGGGGCCGGCTCCCGGCCCACTTCCGGTGGACACCCTCCCGGGGTCTACGCTGCGACCACGTCGGGCCAGCTCAAGGAGGCGCAGGTGGCGCAGGTGCCGCAGACATTCTTCGATGCTCTCGCGGTACGCACCTGGTGCGCTCTCGCGCTCGGGGCGATCGGCCGGGCGCGCGAGGAGATCGACGCGATCAACGTCTACCCGGTGGCCGACGGCGACACGGGTACGAACCTCTATCTGACGGTGGAGTCGGCCACCGGGGCCGTGGAGGCCGTCTTCGCCGGTTACGAGCTGGGCGAAGAGATCCCCACGCTGGCCGACGCGGTCCGCGCGATGGCGCACGGGGCCCTGATAGGCGCGCGCGGCAACTCCGGCACGATCCTGGCGCAGCTGCTGCGCGGCATGGCCCAAGTCCTCACCGAGGGTGAAGCGGCTCACATCGACGGCGAGGGGCTGCGGCTCGCCCTGCGGCACGCGGCCGCCGCCGCCCGCGAGGCCGTGGCCCACCCCGTCGAGGGCACGGTGCTGTCGGTCGCGGCGGCGGCGGCCGACGCCGCCGACGCGGCCGAGGGCGACTGCGGGACGATCGCAGGGGTCGCCTACGAGGGCGCGTGCAAGGCGCTCGCGGAGACCCCGGGACAGCTGGCCGCCCTGGAGCGGGCCGGGGTGGTGGACGCCGGCGGGCGGGGCCTGGTCGCGGTGCTCGGGGCGCTGGTGGAGGCGTTCACGGGGGAGACCCCGACGCCTTTCGACGCGCACGCGTACGGGGCGGTACCGGTCGTCCACGCGCGCGTGGACACCGTTTCCGACGCCCGGGCCGACGCCTGCGCCGAGTCGGCCGGGGGCCCCGCCTTCGAGGTCATCTACCTCCTGGAGGCCGAGGACGCCGCCGTGGACCGGCTGCGGACCCGGCTCGACGCCCTGGGCGACTCCCTGGTCGTGGTCGGCGGCGACGGCCTGTGGAACGTCCATGTGCACGTCGACGACGCCGGTGCCGCCGTGGAGGCGGGCGTCGAGGCGGGGCGGCCGTACCGGATCCGGATCACGCACTTCGGCGTGGGGGACGTGCACACCGGCGGGGAGCCGCCGCGCGAGCGGGTGCAGCGCGCCGTGGTGGCCGTGGTGCCGGGGGAGGGGCTGGTCGGGCTGTACACCGAGTCCGGCGCGACCACCGTGCTCGCGCGCCCCGGGGAGCCGCCCGCCAGCGGGGAACTGGTGGCCGCCGTACGACGTGCCCACGCGCGCGAGGTGGTGCTGCTGCCCAACGACGCCGACCTGCGGCACACCGCGGCCGCGGCCGCCGAGCAGGTCCGCGCGGAGGGCATCCGGGTCGCTCTCATCCCGACCCGCTCGGCGGTCCAGGGCATCGCCGCGCTCGCGGTGCACCAGCCGGACCGCCGCTTCGACGAGGACGTCGTCCAGATGACCTCGGCGGCCGGCGCCACCCGCTACGCCGAGGTCGTGGTCGCGGAACGGCAGTCCTGGACCATGGCCGGCATCTGCCAGACCGGCGACGTGCTGGGCCTGGTCGACGGTGACGTGGCGGTGATCGGCTCGGACGTGACGGCCACCGCCGAGACCGTCCTCGACCGCATGCTCCAGGCCGGCGGCGAGCTGGTCACCCTCGTCCTCGGCGACGAGGCGCCCGAGGGCGTCGCCGAACGCCTGGAGGCACGGGTGCGCGAGGCGTACCTCGCCGTCGACACGGTGGTCTACAACGGCGGCCGGCAGGGGGCCCCGCTCCTCATCGGCGTCGAGTGAGCCCCCTGCGCACGCCCCTTCACGCCTCCGTGGGCTCCAGCAGCTGCCGTGCCTCCGCCCGCCGGGCCCGGACGGTGTCGTCGTCCGGGTCGGCGCCCTCGTAGGCGTCCAGCACCGCACGCGCGCGTGCCGCCGCGTCCGCCGGCCGGCTCAGGTCGGCCTCCAGCCAGCCCGCCGCGAGTTCGGCGCCGGTACGGCTGTGCAGCCCGTCCTCGCCCAGCTCGGCGAAGACCGCGATCGCCGCCGTCATCTCGGCCAGCGCCGCCTCGAACGCGTCCTGGATCGCCGCGTCCTCCGCCTCCTCGGGCACCGACCGGGCCAGCAGATCACCGAACTGCCGGCGGGTGTGCCCGAGTTCACCGGTGAGCCGCTCCCGGGCCGCCGGGTCGGCGGGCGTGGGGAGTGCCGCCAGCGCCGTCTCGCACTCCGCCACCGCGGCCGCCATCAGCCGCCGCGCGCCCTCCACGCCCGCCTCCGTGCGCAGCGCCAGCCAGGCGCGCGCCCGCAGCGAGCGGACCAGGAAGTGCACATTGCCCACGGCCCGCCACAACTCGCCCGCGCGCCTGTACGCCTGGTCCGCCTCGGCGGGCAGCCCCGCGTTGCCCAGCGACTCGGCGGCCAGGTGCGCCAGGGTGGCGTGGTCGTGCTGCTCGGGCCAGTGCCGGGCGATCTCGGCCGCCTGGAGCCGCCGTTCGGCCGCCGCGTGGTGCTCGCCGAGCTCGCTCAGACAGTCCCCGAGCCACCACTGGGTCTGGACGACCGCGCCGTCGCCGTGCGTCTCGGCGCTCAGGTCGGCCAGCGCCGACTCCAGCACCTCGGCGGCCTCCGCGAACCGCCCCTGCCGCAGCAGGAAGCCGCCCAGCTGGTGCCGTGCCCAGGCGCCCAGGGTGCCGCTCTCCCCGGCCTCGTCGGCCCAGTGCGCGGCCTCCAGGGCGTGCTCGGCGGCCTCCTCGGCCCCGCCCCGGCCGCCGAGGACCTCGGCGAGCTGGAGATGCAGCTGGGCCCGCCCGACCGGCTCCACATACGGCCCGCCGTGCTCCAGGGCCGCGCGCAGCGCCCGCTCCGCCTCGGCCATGTCGCCCTGTTCATGGGCGAGCGCGGCCACCCGCACCTCGTACTCCACCGCGAACCACGGCAGCTCCGCGCCGACGAACTGCGCCGACGCCTGCCGGAACAGCTCGCCCGCCCGCTCCCCGTCACCGGCGTGCTCGGCCAGTTCGGCGAGCATCGCCCGCCCCTCGGCGGCCCGGGACACCAGCCGGAGGTCGGACCCACCGCGCCCGCCGACGAGCGCCAGCAGCTCCCGTACGGCCTGCTCGGCGTCGGCGGCGCCCTCGGACCGCTCGTGCACCCACCGCATCAGGATCCGCGCCCGGCTCATCAGCACGGACGCCGTCTGCCGCACGCCGGTGGCGTCGTCGGCGTACAGCGCGAGGATCCGGTCGTAGGGCTCGTCGATCGCGGCCGTCGCCTCGTCCAGCTCGCCGGACAGCGCGCGGACGTAGGCCGCACGCGCGCGTGCCGCGATGGCCTCGCCCTCGTCGCCGGCCTCCGCGTACAGTTCCGCCGCCTGTTCGAACAGTCCGACGCCGTCCGGGCCGCGGCCCATCGCCGTGTGGTCGGCGATCTCCGCGCGGACGTACGTGTCCACGTCGGTGCTCTCGGCGGCCTCCGCGACCGCCGCCCAGGCTTCCAGGGCGTGCGGCTGGAGCGTGTCCGACAGCCGGCGCGCCTCGGCGAGCAGCGCGGGCAGCGACGGCCGCTCCGGTGCGGGCGCCCGCACCACCGGCGCGACCGGTCCGGCGGGCGCCGTCCGCACCGCGCGCACGCCCAGCGGCAGCCGGTCCATCAGCGGCCGCTGGGCCATACGCTCGCGCACCTGGTCGCCGACGTACGAGGTGCCGTTGCGGGCGTCGAACCGCGCGGCCAGCTCCAGGGCCTCCGCGCGCGCGTGGACGGCGAGTTCCCCGGCGCTCCACGCCCGCCCGTCGGGGCCGGGCACCCGCTGGTCACCGAGGCCGAGCTCGGTCAGCCGCTCCATCAGCAGCGTCACCACCGCCATGAAGTCCAGCCGGCTGCGCGGCTGCCCGGTGTCCGTGAAGTAGGCGGGACGTTCCGCCAGCAGCTCGAGACCGCGCGCCTCGTTGCCGGTCAGCGCGCAGAACTCCACATGGTCCGCGTACGCGCCGCGCATGCTCTCCATGGGGCGGACCAGCCGGAAACCGCGCAGGTGGTGGGCGCGCGCCTCGTCGACCCGGCCAAGGCGCAGCAGCGGCACCAAAGAGGAGGCGAGGACCGTGTGCGGCTCGTGGGCGCAGCTGTACTCGCCCTCCAGGACCGGCCGCCACAGCTCCAGGGCCTCCGCGTCCCGGCCGTTCCGCAGCTGCCAGCTGCCCTGCCCGTGCAGCTCGCACGCGTGGCAGTCGGCCATCCGGTCCCGGTCCGCCGCCAGCCAGGCCGTGTACGCCCGCTCCGCGCGCGTGAAGTCACCGATGTGCCCGGCGACGCTGAACTCGGCGCTGCGCACCGCCCGCTCGGAGTGCCCGGCGAGCCGGTAGCGGTGCTCCATCTCGCCCAGCCACTTCTCGATCGAGGCGAGCGGGATGTGCGGCTGGTCGAGCATGCCGGCCGACATCCACTTGAAGACCCAGTACAGCGAATGCGTCTCGTACTCGTCGAAGTCCCCGGGCCGCTCGTCCCACAGGCGCAGCAGCCGCGCGAAGGGGACGAACATCTTGTCCTTCTCGGAGCTGTAGTTGTAGACCTTCAGCTGATGCCCGAGCGCCTCGATCACGGCGAGCGGGATGTTCAGCTTCTCGGCCTCCAGCAGCAGCTGCTCCGCACGCGCGTTACGGGCGGGCCCCTCCGGCTCCTCGGAGTTCTCGGCCAGCGCGCGGCGCAGCGAGTCGAAGTCCGCGATCCCGCCGGTTTCGTCCATCAGCGGTCACTCTCCCCATGAGTGGCCCACTCCAGGAGGCCGATGAACGAGCGGTTGATCAGCGCCGAGTCGGCGGGCCGCAGCGGGCGCTGGGCCATCAGCAGCGCCTGCCCGTAGAGCGATTCGCTCGCGGTGCCGATCAGTTCCGGATCCGTCAGGGAACTGATCCGCCGGATCAGCGGGTTGAGATGGTTGAGCACCAGACGCGCCCGGGGCGCGCTGCCGCGCAGCGAGCCCAGGATGCCCGCCCACAGGTCGTCGGCCTGCTCCTCGGCCTCCGCGCGGGCCTGCTCGTGCCGGGCCGCCCGGTCGTCCAGGTGCAGCGCGGGCACGGAGAGGGGGTGGAAGGCGCGCAGGACGACATCACAGCCCAGCGGGTCCAGCTTCGCCCGCGCGGCCGCGAGGAAGCCCGCCAGCGCCAGCTCCTCCGCGGGATCCACCGTGTCCAGATGCGCGGTCACGGTGTCCGCGTCCAGCTCCGCGACCACCGTCCCGGGCCGCACCGACGGCAGCGCCTCGACCAGCTCGCTGTCGTACGTGTAACCGCCGTTGATCACCCCGACGCCCTGTGCGGAGGCGATCGGCGCGACCTGCCGGTACTCCTCGACCGTCCGCGTGAAGTGCACCACGGGGTGCCGCTGCGCGAACTCCTCCAGGGACAGCTGCCCGTCCGTGGTCTCGAAGGGGAGCCACGGCAGCATGGTGCGCAGCATCTCCTGGTCGTGCCGGGCCAGCGACTTCACGCCGAGGTGGTGCACGGACAGGAACGCCGAGAGCCGTTCCGGATCGCCGGCGGCCAGCCCGGTCAGCCAGGACCGAATCCTTTCGCCGAGCGCCTCCCGTACGGCGGCCAGCGTCTCGTCCTCGTACAGCGACTCGCGCGAGGCGGTCGGCCGCAGACTGTCCGTGTCCAGGACACAGCGCACGAAGAACGCCCAGTCCGGCAGCAGCTGTTCGGCCCGCTCGGTGAGCAGCATGCCCTTGAGGTGCACGCGATGGGTGGCCCGCTGGGCGGGACTGACCGCCGACGGCAGCACGTACGCCACCCCCCGGATCCCCGCCAGCGGCACGTCCAGCGCGATCGAGTCCAGCGGTGCGAACCCGAACAGCTCCTGACAGTGCCGGGCCAGCGCCACCCGGCGGGTGCTGGGGGAGGGGTACGGCCGGTCCCAGGGCGCGGGCAGGTCGGTGACCGCCTCGTCGCCCACCCGGACGTCGTAGGGCAGCAGCGAACCGAAGTCCCGCGCCAGCGCGAGCACCCGCCGCTCGTCCAGCCACTCCGCGGCCCCCGCCCGCGCCACCAGATGCACGGTGGTGCCGGGCTCGGGCCGCGCCTCGGGCGCCAACGTCCTTACGGTGTACGACCCGTCGTCGCGGGCCGTCCACTCCACGGGCGGCGCGTCCGGCGTGCGGGCACTGCGGCTGACCACCCGGATCCGCTCGGCGACCACGAAACAGGCCAGCAGCCCGATGCCGAACTGGCCCAGGAAGTCGGAGCGGGCCTCCTGCAGCCCCTCCGCCCGCTTGGAGCTGCGCCCGATGGTCGCGAGCAGACTGTGCACGTCCGACTCGGTGAGCCCGACGCCGCTGTCCTCCACCCGAAGAGCACTGCCGTCGGCGTAGAGCCGCACCCGCGCCGGGGCGTCGGGCTGCTCGGCCCGTCTGGCGGTGATGGCGTCCACCGCGTTCTGCAGCAGCTCGCGCAGGTAGACCTTGGGGCTGGAGTACAGATGGTGGGAGAGCAGGTCCACCAGACCACGCAGGTCGACCTGGAACGTATGAGGTGACTGTGATGCCTGGGATGACTGTGAGGTCTGGGAGTCCATCGTCGCTGCGCCGGAGGGGGGAAGAGGTGGTCGGCG
The DNA here is from genome assembly GCF_040651615.1 of Streptomyces sp. NPDC048417. Taxonomy (NCBI): domain Bacteria; kingdom Bacillati; phylum Actinomycetota; class Actinomycetes; order Kitasatosporales; family Streptomycetaceae; genus Streptomyces; species Streptomyces sp. NPDC048417. Next base: position 25,895 of record NZ_JBEZKI010000021.1, read on the forward strand.
CGGGGTCGGGCGGTCCCTGGTGGGGTGGTGACCGCGGAAGGATGGCCGGAGCGCGCCATCCTATGACTCAAAACGGCCGTCTGACCAGGGGTTTCCCGAGACATATACGGCATTGTCAGTGGCGTGGTGTGCAATGGATCTCGTGCCCGCACTGGAAGAACCACTGAAGAAGGTGCTCGGCCCAGCCACCGCGAAGGTGATGGCCGAGCATCTCGGCCTGCACACGGTCGGCGATCTCCTGCACCACTACCCCCGCAGATACGAGGAGCGCGGCCAGCTCACCCACCTCGCGGACCTGCCCATGGACGAACACGTGACCGTGGTCGCCATGGTGGCCGACGCCCGCCTGCACACGTTCGCCTCCGCCAAGGCACCCCGTGGCAAGGGCCAGCGGCTGGAGGTCACGATCACCGACGGCAGCGGCCGGCTCCAACTGGTCTTCTTCGGCAACGGCGTGCACAAGCCCCACAAGGAACTCCTGCCGGGCACACGCGCGATGTTCGCCGGCAAGGTCTCGGTCTTCAACCGCCGCCTCCAACTGGCCCACCCGGCCTACGAACTGCTCCGCGGCGACGACCCGGCCGAATCGGTGGAGACCTGGGCCGGAACGCTCATCCCGCTCTACCCGGCCACCGCCAAGCTGGAGTCCTGGAAGATCGGCAAGGCGATCCAGACGGTCCTGCCGAGCGTCCAGGAGGCCCTGGACCCCCTTCCGCCGACCCTCCGCGAGGGCCGCGGTCTGGTCTCCCTGCCCGAGGCCCTCCTCAAGATCCACCGCCCGCACACCAAGGCGGACATCGAGGACGCCCGCGCCCGCCTCAAGTGGGACGAGGCCTTCGTCCTCCAGGTCGCCCTGGCCCGCCGCCGCCACACCGACGCCCTGCTCCCGGCGGTGGCCCGCAGACCCAGCCCCGACGGCCTTCTCACGGCCTTCGACGACCGTCTCCCGTTCACCCTCACGGACGGCCAGCAGAAGGTCTCGAAGGAGATCTTCGACGACCTGGCGACGGAGCATCCGATGCACCGCCTCCTCCAGGGCGAGGTGGGCAGCGGGAAGACGCTGGTCGCCCTGCGCGCCATGCTCGCGGTGGTCGACGCGGGCGGCCAGGCGGCCATGCTCGCGCCCACCGAGGTGCTGGCCCAGCAGCACCACCGCTCGATCACCGAGATGATGGGGGAGTTGGCGGAAGGCGGCATGCTGGGCGGCGCCGAGCACGCCACCAAGGTCGTCCTGCTCACCGGGTCTATGGGCACGGCCGCCCGCCGCCAGGCGATGCTCGACCTCGTCAGCGGCGACGCCGGCCTGGTGATCGGCACCCACGCCCTGATCGAGGACAAGGTCCAGTTCCACGACCTGGGCCTGGTGGTGGTGGACGAACAGCACCGCTTCGGCGTGGAACAGCGGGACGCCCTGCGCGGCAAGGGCAGACAACCACCCCACCTCCTCGTCATGACCGCGACCCCCATCCCGCGCACGGTCGCGATGACGGTCTTCGGCGACCTGGAGACCTCGGTCCTGGACCAGCTCCCGGCCGGCCGCTCCCCGATCGCCACGCATGTCGTCCCCGCCGCCGACAAGCCCCACTTCCTGGCCCGTGCCTGGGAACGGGTCCGAGAGGAAGTCGGGAACGGCCACCAGGCGTACGTCGTCTGCCCCCGCATCGGAGACGAGGAGGAGGACCCGAAGAAGGCGAGGAAAACGGCCGAGGACGAAGCCGAGAAGCGCCCCCCGCTGGCCGTCCTGGACGTCGCCGACCACCTCGCCAAGGGCCCGCTGACCGGCCTGCGGGTGGAGGTCCTGCACGGCAGGATGCACCCGGACGACAAGGACGCGGTGATGCGCCGCTTCGCCACCGGCGACACGGACGTCCTGGTCGCCACCACGGTCATCGAGGTCGGCGTGAACGTCCCCAACGCCACCGCCATGGTGATCATGGACGCCGACCGCTTCGGCGTCTCCCAGCTGCACCAGCTGCGCGGCCGGGTGGGCCGAGGCTCCGCGGCCGGCCTCTGCCTCCTGGTCACGGAGATGCCCGAGGCGAGCCCGGCCCGCCAGCGCCTGACGGCCGTCGCCTCGACCCTGGACGGCTTCGAGCTGTCGAGGATCGACCTGGAGCAGCGGAGAGAGGGCGACGTGCTGGGCCAGGCCCAGTCCGGAACCCGCTCCAGCCTGAGGGTCCTCGCGGTCATCGAGGACGAGGAGATCATCGCGGAGGCACGGGAGGAGGCGACGGCGCTGGTGGCGAGGGACCCGGAGCTCGCCGACCTCCCCGGCCTGCGAACGGCCCTGGACGCCCTTGTGGACGAGGAGAGAGAACAGTTCCTGGAAAAGGGCTGAAGCTGCAGCGCCCCGCAAGGGGCGCGGGGAACTGCGCGACAAGCCACGGTGGACCCGCAGCCGCTGTCCCGGACCAGGCCCCACCCCGTTAGGCCTGCCAGACTGAACCGAAAAGCCGTCCACGACGAAGGACCCTCGAATGACCCGCGTGATCGCCGGCGCAGCCGGCGGACGTCGGCTGACGGTGCCGCCAGGCACAGGCACCCGGCCCACATCCGACCGCGCACGCGAGGGCCTGTTCTCCACCTGGCAGTCCCTCCTCGGCGGCCCCCTGGACGGCGAACGCGTCCTCGACCTCTACGCCGGTTCGGGAGCCGTGGGCCTGGAGGCCCTCTCCCGGGGCGCCTCCCACACCCTCCTCGTCGAAGCCGACGCCAGAGCCGCCCGCGTCGTACGGGAGAACGTCAAGAACCTGGGCCTGCCCGGCGCCGAGGTGCGGGCGGGCAAAGCGGAACAGATCGTCCAGTCACCGGCGCCCGCGCAGCCGTACGACCTCGTCTTCCTCGACCCCCCGTACGCCGTCTCGGACGACGATCTTCGGGAGATTCTCCTCACACTCCACTCGGGGGGCTGGCTAGCGCCGGAGGTGCTCGTCACCGTGGAGCGCAGCACCAGAGGCGGTGACTTCCCCTGGCCGACCGGCTTCGAGGCCCTCCGGTCCCGTCGCTACGGCGAGGGAACGTTTTGGTACGGTCGCGCCGCCTCTACGTGCGAAGACGCACGATGACCGGACCGGAGAGCGAGGGATCACAAGTGCGCCGCGCCGTCTGTCCCGGGTCGTTCGACCCGATCACCAACGGACACCTCGACATCATTGCCCGTGCGTCCCGTCTCTACGACGAGGTCTACGTCGCGGTGATGATCAACAAGTCCAAGAAGGGCCTGTTCGAGATCGACGAGCGGATCGACCTGATCCGCCAGGTCACCGCCGACTACGGAAACGTCCGTGTCGAGGCGTTCCACGGCCTCCTCGTGGACTTCTGCAAGCAGCGCGAGATCCCGGCCATCGTCAAGGGCCTGCGGGCCGTCAGCGACTTCGACTACGAGCTGCAGATGGCCCAGATGAACATCGGCCTGTCGGGCGTGGAGACACTCTTCGTGCCGACCAACCCCACCTACAGCTTCCTCTCGTCCTCCCTGGTCAAGGAAGTCGCCCAGTGGGGCGGGGACGTGTCCCACCTGGTTCCGGAGGCCGTTTTCGAGGCCCTCAACAAGCGTATTCGCAGGGACTGATGGGGCTACAGTCGTCCCGTCCGTCTCCAACACAGCTGTAGAGAGTGGCGAGCGCAGGGTGGACGTACAGAAGAAGCTCGACGAGATCGTGGCCACGGTCTCCGGTGCCCGGGCCATGCCCATGTCGGCATCGTGCGTGGTCAACCGTGCCGACCTGCTCGCGCTGCTCGAAGACCTGCGCCAGGCGCTGCCCGGCTCCCTCGCCCAGGCCCAGGAGCTGATCGGTGACCGCGAGCAGATGGTCGAGCAGGCGCGCATGGAGGCCGAGCGGATCATCGAGACCGCGCACGCCGAGCGTGGCTCGCTGATCTCCGACACCGAGGTGGCCCGCCGCTCCCAGGCGGAGGCCGACCGGATCCTCGGCGAGGCCCGCAGGGAGGCCGAGGAGGTCCGCGCCGACGCCGACGACTACGTCGACTCCAAGCTCGCCAACTTCGAGGTCGTCCTCACCAAGACCCTCGGCTCGGTCGGCCGCGGCCGCGAGAAGCTCCTCGGCACCGGCCCGGGCCTGGACGAGCAGGGCTACGAGGACGAGGACGCCCCCGAGCGCAGCCACGACCCCGAGACCCTGCGCCGGGACGCCGACGCCTACGTCGACGTCAAGCTCGGCGCCTTCGAGGCGGTCCTCGCCAAGACACTGGAGGCCGTCGGCAAGGGCCGCGCCAAACTGCACGGCCGGATCGCCTCCGACGCCCTCGGCGCCCTGGCCGACGACAACACGACCTTCCAGCACTCCAGCGACGCCGACTACCTCGCCGACCTCGCGGCCCTCGCCGACCAGGACGCCCAGGCGGCCCAGGCGGCACAGGCCGAACAGCAGCCCGCCGCCGCCCAGCAGCAGCCGCAGTACGACCAGCAGCCGGTGCAGCATCCCGTGGCGCAGGATCCGTACGGCTACCCGCAGCAGCAGGACCCCTACGGCGGCTACCCCCAACAGCAGCCCGCCTACGCCCAGCAGGACCCCTACGGCTACCAGCAGGCCGACCCCTACGCCTACCAGGGCTACGACACCGGTCAGCAGCCGGTCTACGACCCCCAGCAGCAGCCGGCGGCCCAGCACCAGGCGCAGCAGTCGTACGCCCTCGACGAGACCAGCCTCTTCGACACCGGCATGATCACGCCGGAGCAGCTGAGGGCGTACGAGCAGGGCCGGGGCCTCTAGGAAACCGGCCGAAGGCCAGCGGATTGGGCCGACAGCGAAAGGTCCAGTATCCTGGCTCTTCGGTCGCGTCTGCGTACGCGATCAACGCTGCCCGGAGGAATCTTCCGGACGGCGTCCCTCTGAACTCGAAGATCGAAAGCAGGAATGGCTCCTCACGCACGCCTAGACCACCGCAACCCGTTCGTGTTCGACACGCACGAGCTGGGGCGGCGTCCTGGCGCGCTGCAGCGCCTGACCCGCACGATCGACGCCCCCGAGGACTTCGGTATCAAGGGGGTCATCGGAGTGCCGGAAGGCGTCCCGGTGGAGTTGGACCTCCGGTTCGAGTCGGTCATGGAAGGGGTGCTCGTCACAGGCACCGCCCGTGCACAGGCCGAGGGGGAGTGCGTAAGGTGTCTGGAGCCGGTCGAGCAGGAGCTCGAAGCGGACTTCCAGGAACTGTTCTCGTACCCTGACGCCGACGACCGGGGCCGCGTGATCGCGGAACCGGGCGACGACGCCGAGGACGACGAGGACAGGTACTTCATCGAGGACGGCTTGTTCGACCTCGAACCCGTGCTGCGTGATGCGGTGGTGCTCGCACTGCCGATGCAGCCGGTGTGCCAGGACGACTGCGCAGGGCTGTGCTCCGAGTGCGGAGCCCGCCTCGCGGACGACCCGGACCACCAGCACGACGCCGTCGACATCCGTTGGGCGGCTTTGCAGGGACTCGCCGGTTCCACCAAGGACGGCGAGAAGGACGAGATGAGCGGCGCTGACGCGCAAGCGGGCGTCGACGAGAAGCAGGAGAAGTAGCCGTGGCTGTTCCGAAGCGGAAGATGTCGCGCAGCAACACGCGCCACCGCCGGTCGCAGTGGAAGGCTGCGGTCCCCACCCTGGTTGCGTGCGAGCGCTGCCACGAGCCCAAGCTGCAGCACATCGCGTGCCCGTCTTGCGGCACCTACAACAAGCGCCAGGTCCTCGAAGTCTGAGCGGCCAGGTGAGAGGCACTGTGTCCAGTCCCAAGAAGGCGGAAGACGCCAAGGCGGATCCAACCGCCAAGAAGAAAACGGACAACACGGCCTCGTCCCACACGCTTCTGGAAGGGCGGCTCGGCTACCAGCTCGAGTCCGCCCTTCTGGTGCGTGCGCTGACCCACCGTTCCTACGCGTACGAGAACGGCGGCCTGCCGACGAACGAGCGGCTGGAGTTCCTCGGTGACTCCGTCCTCGGCCTCGTCGTCACGGACACGCTGTACAAGACCCACCCGGACCTGCCCGAGGGCCAGCTGGCCAAGCTCCGGGCAGCGGTGGTGAATTCTCGTGCGCTCGCGGAGGTGGGCCGAGGTCTCGACCTGGGTTCCTTCATCCGGCTCGGCCGCGGTGAAGAGGGCACGGGCGGCCGGGACAAGGCGTCCATCCTCGCCGACACCCTGGAAGCGGTGATCGGCGCGGTCTATCTCGACCAGGGCCTCGACTCGGCGTCCGAGCTGGTGCACCGGCTCTTCGACCCGCTGATCGACAGGTCCTCGAACCTCGGAGCCGGCCTGGACTGGAAGACCAGTCTCCAGGAGCTCACCGCGACGGAGGGCCTCGGCGTGCCCGAGTACCTGGTCACGGAGACCGGCCCCGATCACGAGAAGACCTTCACTGCTGCCGCCCGCGTCGGAGGCGTCTCGTACGGCACCGGCACCGGCCGCAGCAAGAAGGAGGCGGAACAGCAGGCCGCCGAGTCCGCCTGGCGCGCCATCCGCGCCGCCGCGGACGAGCGAGCCAAGGCAGCCAAGACGGCAGCGGCAGCCGAGCAGGCCGCCGCGGCCGAGGAGGACGACGGCTCGTCGTCCGCCGCCTCCGCCTGAAGAACAGCGCGACGATCCGAGCGCCCGGTCCCTTCCCAGGGCCGGGCGCTCGCATCGTCCAGGGTCCTGCACGGGAGACGCGATGCCCGAATTGCCCGAGGTCGAGGTCGTACGGCGTGGCCTGGAGCGATGGGTCGCCCATCGTGTCGTGGCCGAGACCGAAGTGCTGCACCCGCGTGCCGTACGACGGCACCTCGCCGGCGCCGACGACTTCACGCACCGGCTCAAGGGCCATCGCGTCGGCACCCCGAGCCGGCGCGGCAAGTACCTGTGGCTGCCGTTGGAGGACACCAACCAGTCGATCCTCGCCCACCTCGGCATGAGCGGTCAGCTGCTGGTACAGCCGCACGAGGCACCGGACGAGAAGCACCTCAGAATCCGCGTCAGGTTCGCCGACGGCCTTGGCACCGAACTCCGCTTCGTCGACCAACGCACCTTCGGTGGACTGTCGTTGCACGACAACACCCTCGACGGGCTGCCGGACGTGATCGCGCACATCGCCCGCGACCCCCTCGACCCGCTCTTCGACGACGAGGCCTTCCACCAGGCACTGCGCCGGAAGCGTTCGACCATCAAGAGGGCGCTGCTCGACCAGTCCCTGATCAGCGGAGTCGGCAACATCTACGCGGACGAGGCCCTCTGGCGGGCCCGGGTCCACTACGAGCGACCGACCGCCGGCTTCACCCGCCCGCGCACCGCCGAACTCCTCGGCCATGTACGGGATGTGATGAACGCGGCCCTGGCCGTCGGCGGCACCAGCTTCGACAGCCTCTACGTCAACGTCAACGGCGAGTCGGGGTACTTCGACCGCTCGCTGGACGCCTACGGCAGGGAAGGGCTGCCCTGCCGACGGTGCGGCACGCCGATGCGCAGGCGACCGTGGATGAACCGGTCCAGCTACTTCTGCCCGAAGTGTCAGCGGGCGCCGCGCGTCTCGTCGTAACGTGCGCGGGCGGCCAGCACCTCGTCCATCCGGCTCTCCACGAAGTGGACGACGGACAGCAGGCGTTCGGCGACCTCGCGACCGAGCGGGGTGAGTTCGTAGTCGACCCGCGGCGGGTTGGTCGGCTGGGCCTCGCGGTGCACCAGGCCGTCGCGCTCCAACGCCTGAAGGGTCTGCGAGAGCATCTTCTCGCTGACGCCGTCCACGCGCCGGCGCAGCTCGTTGAACCGGAACGACCCTTCGTACAGCGCGCTCAGCGTCAGCCCGCCCCAGCGGCCCATGACGTGTTCCAGCGTGGTGCGCGAGGGACAGGCCCGGGCGAAGGCGTCGTACGGAGGATGCGTCTCCTCGGGACGGTCCTGGGTGCTGATGGTCATGGGCCAAGCGTAAGCGAGCACGGCGCTAACCAACAGGGTGCGCTAACTGTCGGTTAGCGCACCCCGGAGTGGCAGGTACGGCTCAGTACCCGAAGTCCTGCGTCCACCAGGGGCCGCCCGAACCGAAGTGCACCCCGACCCCGAGGGTCTTGAAGTCGCAGTTCAGTATGTTCGCGCGGTGGCCCTCGCTGTTCATCCAGGCGTCCATGACGGCCTGGGCGGTGGCCTGGCCCCGGGCTATGTTCTCGCCGCCCAGGTTGGCTATGCCGGCGGCCGCGGCCCGGTCCCACGGCGTCTTGCCGTCCGGGTCGGTGTGGTCGAAGAAGTCCCGCGCGGCCATGTCCTCGCTGAACGACTCGGCCAGCTCGGACAGCGAGGAGCTCGCGGACAGCGCGCTGCAGCCGACCTTGGACCGCTCCTCGTTCACCAGCTTGAGCACCTCGGCCTCGGCGGCGGCCGCCTGGGACACGGTGATCGGCGCGGCGGTCTTCACCGGCGCCTTGGTGGCCGTCCTGGTCGGATTGGGCGTCGCCTTCTTGGACGGCGTGGCGCCGGGCGTCGGCTTCTCGGTGGCCGTCTTCGTCGGCGCGGGCGACGCGGAGGCGGAAGTGGAGGTGGACGGGGAGGCGGACGCCGTCTCCGTGGGCGAGCCGGAGCGCTGGGTGTCACGGCTGGTCGAGGAGCCGGTGTCCCGGCTCTCGGCGCTGCCGGAGGTGCCGCCCTGCTCGGCGGCCGTGTTGCTGGGCGCCCCGTCGGCCTGCACCTGGTCGCCGCCGGTGGTGCTGCTCTTCCCGCCGAGCTTGTAGTTCTCCAGGCCCGGCACCACACCGGTGGCCACCGCGACGGTGCCGATGGCGACGGCGGCCGAGACCCCGAGCAGACCCGTGCGCACGGGTCGCCCGGCCTTCTTCCTGCGCCGGTGCCCGCTGCCGCCCGCCGGGGAGCCGCCGATGACCGGGGCGAACTCCTCAGTGGAGAAGACGGCCGTTTCGTCGGCCCGGGCGTAGTCGTTGCCGGTCGCGTACAGATAGGCGGAGCTGCGCGCGTTGGCGTCGGCGTAGTCCTCCTGGTGCAGGTAGGCCGCGGTGCCCGTCCCGAAGCGGAGGCCCGCGTACGAGTCCTGCGGGTCGTGGCCGCCTGTGTACGGGTCGTCGTCCTCGGTGGCCCCCGTGGCGCGGCCCGTGGCGGCGCGGCCGGCGGCGGAGCGTCGGTGGCGTCCCATGTCCTTGCCTTCTTCCCTCGTCCTCGCGGTCCGGGTCGACCAGGTGCCGGTGTGGCCAATGACTCCTTCTGGTCCACCAGACTCACCCGATCGAGTGAGTTTCAGATGAGATTCATTGGGTGGGGACGGTACCGCATGGCGGTGGAGGCGGAAGTGTTCCCAGTGACATTGGCCGGTTAGGTTGCACCCATGAGCGAGGATGTACGACTGGTCGCCTGGGTCCGTGGGCGCGTGCAGGGAGTGGGATTCCGCTGGTTCACGCGGGCCAAGGCACTGGAGATCGGCGGCCTGAGTGGTTTTGCTCTCAATTTGGGCGACGGTCGCGTCCAGGTGGTCGCGGAGGGTTCCCGGACGGGCTGCGAAGGGCTGCTCGCCTGGCTCCAGGGCGATGACACGCCCGGGCGGGTCGAGGGTGTCACCGAGATCTGGGACACACCCCGCGGCGGTTACGAGGGCTTCGCCATCCGCTGACCCCGCTCCGGGAAACCCCGCAGGTGGAAGCGGAGTGAACTGCCACCGGCATGTGCCCGAAGCAGAAAGAGCCTGGTGGTTGCCAAGAATCGCTTGTCGTGGCAGGCTCCGCAGATAAAGCAGATAAAGCTGATCGCCACGTCCTGAGGGCCCCGCAGGAGTCGCAGCGCCGCCGGTCCTGAGCCGCGCGCGCCCGGGTTCGCCCGCCAATACAGGGCGTGATCGTGTTGACCGTCAAACTTTTTGGTGAGACGCTGAAAGCCCCGCGCACCTTAGCTGTTTGGCATGGAGCAACAAGCGAGTAACACTCGAATGTGTCAAGCACCGCGGGTGCGATCCCTCACGACCCACACCGCTTCGGTCGGTCACTCAGTGTGGAGGACCATCCATCATGGCAAAGGCGCTTCTCGGTTACGTCGGCGGCTCCGACCCGCGACTCCTCGCCGAGATGCGACGGCTCCAGCAGCGTGTCCAGGACCTCGAATCCGAGCTGGTACGGATTCAGGCCGAGAACGACGCGCTGACGGCTGCCGCTTCTCCCGACAGGATCATGGAGAGCATCGACGCAAACCAGGCGGAGCCTGCGCTCACCTGATCGCTGCATCGCTCCACAACAGCACATGCGGCGGTTGGGCAGCCCTTTCAACCGCTAAGTTGTCAAGATCTGCAAGGGACGCCCCGGCGTCCCTTCTTTTCTTTCTTCGCTGTCCCTCTTGCTGCCCCCGCACCCCTGCGCCCGGCCCTTTCCAGCCCCGCGCATCCTTTCACCCTCTTTAACGTCTGGTGTGCCCTGCATGTTCATGCGCGAAACCGCGAGGTTGCGAGGCTTCGTGGAGTGCGGTAGCGCCGCCGGGTAAAGTCCGACGGCGTGCATCTCAAGGCCCTGACCCTTCGCGGGTTCAAGTCGTTCGCCTCGGCGACCACGCTCCGGTTCGAGCCGGGGATCACGTGTGTCGTCGGTCCGAACGGCTCGGGCAAGTCCAACGTCGTGGACGCGCTCACCTGGGTCATGGGAGAGCACAGCGCGAAGTCGCTGCGCGGCGGCAAGATGGAGGACGTCATCTTCGCCGGCACCACGGGCCGCCCGCCGCTGGGCCGCGCCGAGGTGTCCCTGACCATCGACAACTCCGACGGCGCGCTGCCCATCGAGTACGCCGAGGTCACCATCACGCGGATCATGTTCCGCAACGGTGGCAGCGAGTACCAGATCAACGGCGACACGTGTCGCCTCCTCGACATCCAGGAACTGCTCTCCGACTCGGGCATCGGCCGCGAGATGCATGTCATCGTCGGCCAGGGTCAGCTCGACTCCGTCCTGCACGCGGACCCGATGGGCCGCAGGGCCTTCATCGAAGAGGCGGCCGGCGTCCTCAAGCACCGCAAGCGCAAGGAGAAGGCGCTGCGCAAGCTGGACGCGATGCAGGCCAATCTCGCGCGCGTGCAGGACCTCACCGACGAACTCCGCCGCCAGCTCAAGCCCCTCGGCCGCCAGGCGGCGGTGGCTCGCAGGGCCGCCGTCATCCAGGCGGACCTACGCGACGCCCGGCTGCGCCTGCTCGCCGACGATCTCGTACGACTGCGCCAGGCACTGCAGACCGAGATCGCCGACGAGGCCGCCCTCAAGGAGCGCAAGGAAGCCGCCGAGCAGGAGCTGAAGAAGGCCCTCCAGCGCGAGGCGCTCCTGGAGGACGAGGTTCGCCGGCTCACCCCGCGCCTCCAGCGCGCCCAGCAGACCTGGTACGAGCTGTCCCAGCTGGCCGAGCGGGTGCGCGGCACCATCTCGCTGGCCGACGCCCGGGTGAAGAGCGCCACCTCCACGCCGCCCGAGGAGCGGCGCGGCCGCGACCCCGAGGACATGGAGCGCGAGGCCCACCGCATCCGTGAGCAGGAGGCCGAGCTGGAGGCGGCCCTGGAGGCGGCCCAGCACGCCCTCGACGACACCGTCGCGCACCGCGCCGAACTGGAGCGCGAACTGGCCCAGGAGGAACGGCGCCTGAAGGACGTGGCCCGCTCCATCGCCGACCGTCGGGAAGGCCTGGCGCGGCTGAACGGCCAGGTCAACGCGGCCCGTTCGCGTGCCGGCTCGGCCCAGGCCGAGATCGACCGCCTGGCCGCCGCCCGCGACGAGGCCCAGGAGCGGGCGGTGTCGGCGCAGGAGGAGTACGAGGCGCTGAAGGCGGAGGTCGACGGCCTCGACGCCGATGACGAGGAACTGGCCGAACAGCACGAGCAGGCCAGGCTGCGGCTCGCCGAGGCGGAGGCGGCGCTGACCGCGGCCCGTGAGGCGAGCACCGCGGCGGAACGCAGCCGCGCCGCGACCCAGGCCCGCCACGAGGCGCTGGCGCTGGGCCTGCGCCGCAAGGACGGCACCGGGATACTGCTCGGTGCCCGGGACCGTCTCACCGGAGTCCTGGGCCCGGCGGCGGAACTGCTGACGGTGACCCCGGGCCACGAGGTGGCTCTGGCGGCGGCCTTCGGCACGGCGGCCGACGCCATCGCGGTCACGACCCCGGCCTCGGCAGCCGACGCGATCCGCCTCCTCCGCAAACAGGACGGCGGCCGAGCAGCCCTCCTCCTCTCGGGCGCCCCTGAACTACCCCAGCCTGAAGCGCCCTACAGGGGCGCGGGGAACGGCGCGCCCGGCCGCGACGGCGTGGCAGACGACCGACGACCGGCGATGGCGCTGGAAGAATCCGGTGACTCGACTGTGCCCTACAGGGGCGCGGGGAACGGCGCGCCCGGCCGCGACGGAGCCGCACCCGACCCGCGACCCACCCCGGCGCCCCCCTCCGGGACACCCGCCGCCGATCTCGTCCGCGGCCCCGCCGACCTCATGCCCGCCGTCCGCCGCCTCCTGCACGGCATCGTCGTGGTCGACACCCTCGAAGCCGCCGAGGAACTCGTCTACCGCCACCCGCACCTCACCGCCGTCACCGCCGAAGGCGACCTCCTCGGCGCGCACTTCGCCCACGGCGGCTCCGCGGGCGCCCCGAGCCTTCTCGAAGTACAGGCCTCCGTCGACGAGGCCGCCGCCGAACTGGAAGAGCTCGCGGTCCGCTGCGAGGCGCTGACCGAGGCCCAGCAGACGGCCCAGGATCACCGCAAGGCGTGCACCGCCCAGGTCGAGGAGCTGGGGGAACGCCGCCGCGCCGCCGACCGGGAGAAGTCGGCCGTCGCCCAGCAGCTCGGCCGGCTCGCCGGGCAGGCGCGCGGCGCGGCCGGCGAGGCGGAGCGTTCCACGGCCGCCGCCACCCGCGCCCAGGAGTCCCTCGACAAGGCTCTGGAAGAGGTCGAGGTACTGGCCGAGCGGCTCGCCGTGGCCGAGGAGATGCCGGTCGAGGAGGAACCGGACACCTCGGTGCGGGACCGGCTGGCCGCCGACGGCGCCAACGCCCGCCAGACCGAGATGGAGGCCCGCCTCCAGGTCCGTACCCACGAGGAGCGGGTCAAGGGCCTCGCCGGCCGCGCCGACTCCCTCGACCGCGCCGCCCGCGCGGAACGCGAGGCACGCGCGCGTGCGGAACAGCGCCGGGCCCGGCTGCGCCACGAGGCCGCGGTCGCGGAGGCCGTCGCCTCCGGCGCCCGCCGGCTGCTCGCGCATGTCGAGGTCTCGGTCGGCCGGGCCGACGGGGAGCGGGACGCCGCCGAGGCCGCGAAGGCCCGGCGTGAGCAGGAGCTGACCGCCGCCCGCAACACCGGCCGTGAACTCAAGGCGGAACTTGACAAACTCACGGATTCAGTTCACCGGGGTGAGGTACTCGGCGCCGAGAAACGGCTGCGGATCGAGCAGCTGGAGACCAAGGCGCTGGAGGAGCTCGGTGTCGAACCGGCGGGACTCGTCGAGGAGTACGGCCCGCACCAGCTGGTGCCGCCCTCGCCCCCCGCCGAGGGCGAGGTGCTGCCGGAGGACCCCGAGCATCCGCGCAACCAGCCCAAGCACTTCCACCGGGCCGAACAGGAGCGGCGGCTCAAGGCGGCCGAGCGGGCCTACCAGCAGCTCGGCAAGGTCAACCCGCTCGCCCTGGAGGAGTTCGCGGCCCTTGAGGAACGGCACAAGTTCCTCAGCGAGCAACTGGAGGACCTGAAGAAGACCCGCTCCGACCTGCTTCAAGTGGTGAAGGAGGTCGACGAACGCGTCGAACAGGTCTTCACGGAGGCGTTCCGGGACACGGCGAGGGAGTTCGAGGGCGTCTTCAGCCGGCTGTTCCCGGGCGGCGAGGGACGGCTGATCCTCACCGACCCCGACAACATGCTCACCACGGGCGTGGACGTCGAGGCCCGGCCGCCGGGCAAGAAGGTCAAGCGGCTCTCCCTGCTGTCGGGCGGCGAACGCTCGCTGACCGCCGTCGCGATGCTGGTGTCCATCTTCAAGGCGCGGCCCAGCCCGTTCTACGTCATGGACGAGGTCGAGGCGGCCCTGGACGACACCAACCTCCAGCGGCTGATCCGCATCATGCAGGAGCTCCAGGAGTCGTCGCAGCTGATCGTGATCACGCACCAGAAGCGCACGATGGAGGTCGCCGACGCGCTCTACGGCGTCTCCATGCAGGGTGACGGTGTGTCGAAGGTCATCAGTCAGCGGCTGCGCTGACGCTGGGTCTCGGCCGGCGGTCTCGGGCGCGGCGCCGTTGTGGCTGGTCGCGCCGTTCCTCGCGCCCCGTGGGCGCATCACCTTCGCCCCTTCTTCAAGAAGTGAACGCATTTCCCTTGCGTGGCATCTGCAACTTCACAGCCTGCCCCCTATTGACTTCGAAACTTGAAGGCATAGTCTCTGCAACGTTGCTTTTACCTTCAGGTGTGAGCGGCGTGATGTTGTGCGCCACTTGTTCCTGAGAGGGCTCACCCCCACCCCCCGGCAGCGCTGCCGGGTGGCCCGAGGAGTTTCTTGTGACCAGCACTGCGCAGGCACCCAATTCAGGAGCCGGGACGGCTCACCCCGAACATCTCGGGCATGTCATCTTCATCGCGGCGGCCGCCGCGATGGGCGGTTTCCTCTTCGGCTACGACAGCTCCGTCATCAACGGCGCCGTCGAGGCCATCCGAAGCCGCTATGACATCGGGTCCGCCGCCCTGGCCCAGGTCATCGCCATCGCCCTGATCGGCTGCGCCATCGGCGCCGCGACCGCCGGCCGGATAGCCGACCGGATCGGCCGTATCCGCTGTATGCAGATCGCCGCCGTGCTGTTCACCATCAGTGCCGTCGGTTCGGCACTGCCCTTCGCCCTGTGGGACCTCGCCTTCTGGCGGATCATCGGTGGCTTCGCCATCGGTATGGCCTCCGTGATCGGCCCCGCGTACATCGCCGAGGTCGCCCCGCCCGCCTACCGAGGCCGCCTCGGTTCCTTCCAGCAGGCCGCGATCGTCGTCGGCATCGCCATCTCCCAGCTGGTCAACTGGGGTCTGCTCAACGCCGCCGGCGGCGACCAGCGCGGCAAGCTGATGGGCCTGGAGGCCTGGCAGGTCATGCTGGGCGTCATGGTGATCCCCGCCGTCCTGTACGGCCTGCTCTCCTTCGCCATTCCCGAGTCCCCGCGCTTCCTGATCTCCGTCGGCAAGCGCGACCGTGCCCGTGAGATCCTCGAAGAGGTCGAGGGCGGCAAGATCGACCTGGACGCCCGCGTCGCCGAGATCGAGCACGCGATGAAGAGCGAGCACAAGTCGACGTTCAAGGACCTGCTCGGCGGCTCCTTCTTCTTCAAGCCGATCGTCTGGGTCGGTATCGGTCTCTCGGTCTTCCAGCAGTTCGTCGGCATCAACGTCGCGTTCTACTACTCCTCGACGCTGTGGCAGTCGGTCGGTGTGGACCCGACGGACTCGTTCTTGTACTCCTTCACGACGTCGATCATCAACATCGTCGGCACCGTGATCGCGATGATCTTCGTGGACCGGATCGGCCGCAAGCCGCTGGCCCTCATCGGCTCGGTCGGCATGGTCGTCGGCCTCGCCCTGGAGGCCTGGGCCTTCTCCTACGACCTGGTCGACGGCAAGCTCCCGGCCGCGCAGGGCTGGACCGCGCTGATCGCCGCCCACATCTTCGTCCTCTTCTTCGCCCTGTCCTGGGGTGTGGTCGTCTGGGTCTTCCTCGGTGAGATGTTCCCGAACAAGATCCGCGCCGCCGCGCTGGGTGTGGCCGCCTCCGCACAGTGGATCGCCAACTGGGCCATCACCGCGAGCTTCCCGTCGCTGGCCGACTGGAACCTCTCCGCGACCTACGTGATCTACACGGTCTTCGCGGCCCTCTCCATCCCGTTCGTCCTCAAGTACGTCAAGGAGACGAAGGGCAAGGCCCTGGAGGAGATGGGCTGACCCTCGTCACGAGGCCCCCGACTCGAGGAGAAGGGCCAAGTCCCCGCTGCCCCTCTCCTCGTACCCTCCGCCGCCCCGCCCGGTCACTGCCCGGGCGGGGCGGCGGTTCACGCTTCTCCTGCCTTCCCCTCCCTACGCCGGCAGCGCCGGAAGTACGGCCTCTCCGAACAGCCTCAGGCTTCGCCAGCCCTCCTCCAGGGGCATGCCGCCCGCCAGTGGGTGGAGGACCAGGTTGTCCAGGCCGGCCGTCACGCACTCCTGTGGCGTGAGGATGCGGTAGACGCCCTCCACGCGGAGTTCCTCCACCGTCGTGGCCGACGAGCGCACCGCGGAGTGGATGTCGCCGGACTGCCAGGACGCGTAGGTCCTGGCCTCGTGCAGGAAGTGCTTCCCGTACTGAGCCCACGCCCGGTCCGGGTCCTCGGCGATGTGCAGCAGCGGCGTCTGGGCCGTGGGCATCATCGTCCAGCCCTCCGTGCCGTACTCGGTGAGCTTCTCCTTGTAGTACGCCTCCAGCTCCGGCAGATGCGCGCTGGGGAAGAACGGCAGGCCGAGCCGGGCGGCACGGCGGGCGGCGGCCTTGGAGGAGCCGCCGACCAGCAGCAGCGGGTGCGGATCGGTGAAGGGGCGCGGTGTGATCCGTACCGTACGGCCCCGGTACTCGAACTCCTCCCCGGTCCAGGCCTTGAGCACCGTCTCCAGCACCTCGTCCTGCAGCCGGCCCCGCCGCTTCCACTCCACGTCGAACAGGGCGTACTCCTCGGGCCGGTAGCCGATCCCGGCCACCGTCACCAGCCGTCCTGCGCCGAGCAGGTCGAGCACCGCGATGTCCTCCGCCAGCCGCAGCGGATCGTGCAGCGGGCCGATCACCGCCGACACGGTCACCGCGATGTTCCGGGTCGCCCCGAACACCGCGCCCGCGAAGGCGAACGGCGACGGCAGCCAGTTGTTGTCGACCCCGTGGTGTTCCTCGGTCTGGACCGTGGTGACCCCGTGCTCGTCGGCGTACGCGGCCATCTCCACGGCGGCCCGGTAGCGGGCGCCCAGCGAAGCAGAGTCGGCTCCGGGCTCGACGAGGTTGAAGCGGACGACCGAGACGGGCATGGGAGTTCCCCTTCACCTTGGCCGGGCGGGTGTGGCGGGGACAGTAGCTGACGGTGCGTCAGATGGCCACAGGCGCGCGCTCCCCGGCCGCGGCCGGCGCCACCGCCGGCTTAGGCAGCAGCGCGTACAGCAGACCCGAGACGACGATCGTCGCGATCCAGCCCAGCCCGTACCGGCCGACGGGGTTGTTCGCGGCGAGCGGGCCGGTGAACCAGTCGGACCTGGTGAACAGGGACCCGGCCAGCAGGCCCAGCGCCCAGGCCGTGACGGCGGCGGGGGAGAAGCCCGCCCGGTACCAGTAGGCGCCGGCGCGGGTGGTGTCGAGGAGCGCCGTGGCGTCGTACTCCCGCCGCCGGAGCATGTCGATCCCGAACACGCCCACCCATGCCGAGAACGCCACCGCCAGCAGCGACAGGAAGGCGATGAACGAGCTCATGAACGAGGTCGCCGCCAGCATCAGCACCCCGCCGAGGACCAGCGAGATCACCGCGTTGACGGAGACCGCCCAGTGGCGGGGGATCCGGAAGCCGAGCGTCTGCGCGGTGAAGCCCGCGGAGTACATCGACATCGCGTTGATCAGCACCATCCCGACCAGCGCGATCAGCAGATAGGGGACCGCGAGCCACAGCGGGAGGATCTCGCCGAGGAAGGAGACCGGGTCGCTCGCCTTGGCCAGGCCCGGCACGCCGGACGCCACCACCGCACCCATCAGGACCATGGGGAGGACGACGATCACCGCGCCGCCGACCGTGTTGCGTACGATCGCCGCCGAGGACGCCGTACCCGGCAGATACCGCGTGAAGTCCGGCGAGGCCGGAGCCCAGCTCATCCCGCCCGCTGCGATCAGCCCGACCCCGGTGATCATCGCCGCCGTGGGACCGGCGGGCTGCCCGAGCACCCTGCTCCAGTCCGTCGCCACGATCAGACGGCCGAGGACCAGCAGGGTGAAGGCACCGAACAGCCAGGTCGCCCACCGGTTGCAGCGTTGCACCGCGCTGATGCCCATGCCCGAGATCACGAACGTGGTGATCACGAAGAGCAGCAGGGTGACGACGATCAGGGCGGTGTTGCTCCTGATCCCGAAGAGGATGTCCAGGACTGTCAGCAGCGCATAGGCGCCGGTCACCGCGTTGATCGTCTCCCAGCCCCAGCGCGCCACCCAGATCAGCGCGCCGGGCAGCAGATTGCCGCGCTGCCCGAAGACCGCGCGGGACAGGGCCATGCCCGGTGCGCCACCGCGTTTGCCCGCGATGCCGACCAGCCCGACCAGGCCGTACGACACGATCGGCGCGGCGGTGCCGACCACCAGCGCCTGCCAGAAGTTCAGCCCGAACGACACGGCCAGGCTCGCACCCACGGTGAGCAGCAGGACGCTGATATTGGCGGCGATCCAGGTGGGGAGCAGTTCGCGGGGTGTCCCGGTGCGCTCGGAGTGGGGGACCGGTTCGATACCCCGGGTTTCGAGGCCGTGGTGCTCCAGTGACTCTTCCAGATGTTCGAGGGCGCCATCGTGGTGGGCGGTGGAGCTCATGAGCAGTCATCGTACTTTAGTCGGACGAATACTCTCAAAGGGGATAATCCGGCTCGGAGAATCGTCCAGAAACTCCCTCGCGAGGGAACAAAGCCGTGCCCGGGGGAGGGATGGATACTGGACGGGTTATGGAAACCGTCATCCTTGCTGTAGTCATCGCCGTGGTCGTGCTCGGCGCGCTCGGCGGGCTCGTCATCGGCAGCCGGCGCAAGAAGTCGCTGCCCCCGCCGCCCCCCGCCGCGCCCGACATCACCGCGCCCCCGGCCGAGCCGCACGTCGGCGACGAGGCCGAGACGCCGCGCGACGAACCGCGCCGGACGATAGAGGAGGTCGACCTTCCCGACGGCTCGGCTCCCGTCGTCGTAGAAGAGCCCCCGGCTCCCGAGATCGAGATCCCCGAGCCCACGGCCGGCCGCCTGGTCCGGTTGCGGGCCCGGCTCTCCCGCTCCCAGAACGCCCTCGGCAAGGGGCTGCTCACGCTGCTCTCGCGCGAGCACCTCGACGACGACACCTGGGAGGAGATCGAGGACACCCTGCTCACCGCCGACGTCGGTGTGCAGCCCACCACCGAGCTGGTCGAACGGCTGCGCGAGCGCGTCAAGGTGCTCGGTACCCGTACCCCTGTGGAGCTGCGCGGGCTGCTGCGCGAGGAGCTGCTCAATCTGGTCGGCACCGATGCCGACCGCGTGGTGAAGACCGAGCCCGCCGACCGCAAGCCCGGCATCGTGATGGTCGTCGGCGTGAACGGCACCGGCAAGACCACCACCACCGGCAAGCTCGCGCGCGTGCTCGTCGCCGACGGCCGTACGGTCGTTCTCGGCGCCGCCGACACCTTCCGGGCCGCCGCCGCCGACCAGCTCCAGACCTGGGGCGAGCGGGTGGGCGCCTACACCGTGCGCGGGCCGGAGGCCGGTGACCCCGCCTCCGTCGCCTTCGACGCGGTGAAGGAGGGCAAGGAGATGGGGGTCGACGTCGTCCTCATCGACACCGCCGGGCGGCTGCACACCAAGACCGGCCTCATGGACGAGCTCGGCAAGGTCAAGCGGGTCGTCGAGAAGCACGCCCCGCTGGACGAGGTGCTGCTCGTCCTGGACGCCACCACCGGCCAGAACGGCCTGGTCCAGGCCCGCGTGTTCGCCGAGGTCGTCGACATCACCGGCATCGTGCTCACCAAACTGGACGGCACCGCCAAGGGCGGCATCGTGATCGCGGTCCAGCGCGAACTGGGCGTCCCCGTGAAGCTCATCGGCCTCGGCGAGGGCGCGGACGACCTGGCTCCGTTCGAGCCGGAGGCGTTCGTGGATGCCCTTATCGGTGACTGACCCCAGCCCGGTAAATTTACCCGCCGCTGTCGCGAGAACCTTCGTGAGCCTTCGTGAGAAGCGCCCGATCCCCACGGTGCAGGCGGGGACGGGCGCTTCGGCGTATGAGGAGCCCCCTGCGGCCAAGCAGGTCGGGTGAGGTCCGCTGTTGCTCGGCAGCTCCCCGAAGGGGGCGCGGGGTTGTATCGATATGCGGCTCCGCCGCGTGGGCGCGACCAGCCACGACGCCGCCGTGGACGAGCGACGGCGCATCGCGGCAATTCCAGCGGAGCGCTTACGCCCGCGACCGGTGCGCCACGTACGCCAGTGTCCCCAGCAGCAGCCTCGCCGCCGGCGGCTTCGTCGCCGAGTCCAGGGCCGGTGGCCGCAGCCAGCGCGCCGGGCCCAGGCCGCCCCGGTCGGACGGCGGCGCGGTGATGTACGCGCCCGGGCCGAGGCCGCGCAGGTCCAGGGAGGTCGGGTCGTCCCAGCCCGTGCGGTAGAGCAGTTCGGGAAGTTCGGCGGCGGCGCCGGGGGCGACGAGGAAGTGGGCGCGGCCCTCCGGGGTGGCGATGACCGGGCCGAGCGGCAGGCCCATCCGCTCCAGGCGGACCAGGGCCCGGCGCCCGGCGGGCTCGGCGACCTCGACGACGTCGAAGGCGCGGCCGACCGGCAGCATCACCGCCGCGCCCGGGACCTCGCCCCAGGCCTTGGTGACCTCGTCGAGCGTGGCTCCGGCGGACACCTGGGGCGCGAAGTCCAGCGGATGCGCTCCCGGCGCGGGACAGTCGGCGTGTCCGCACGAGCACGCGCCGACCGCGGCCCGGGCACCCGGGACCACGTCCCAGCCCCACAGGCCGGTGAACTCGGCGACGGCGGTGCAGTCCGATGACCGACCGCGCCGGCGTGTGCCGGAGCGGATCTCGCGAATGCCGCCGATCGTGAAGCCCATGCCCCCTCCAACGGGTTCGGCGCGCCGGTGGTTACGACACGGAACGAGACCGAAACGGAACGTGACGCTACGGCTCCGCCTTCCCTCGCGCCCGCAAGGTCAAGGCAGCGCCTGGAAGCGCTACCGGTGGTGCACCTGGGGCTGCGCGCCCCCGAGTGCATCGCTCCGCCTACTCCCGGCCGTCCTATGTCAAGTGAATCGCGCCAAGGCCATCGTGAGTTCATTCGAAGGGGTGGCGAATGGTGGCGTTTCCGGGATCGCCATGGCTGGAGCAGTGATCGTAGGATTACTTTGAGTGCACGAGGCCTGGGGGCACATGCACTCGTGGGTATGCCGGAGGCAACTCGGTATCCCGTTCGAAGGGTGAGAACTGCGGGCGGGCGGCCGTATTTACCGGCATTCTGATAGGGCTTGGCGCATCCGGCAACAAGTGGTCTCAGGGATGGGGGCGTTCCAGTGGGCGGCAACGGCGGAAGCGGGACGACCGCGGCCAGTACGGACAAGCGCCCCAATGAGCTGCTCAACTCGTGGTTCGTGCGCAGCGGCTGGTCCAAGGGCGAGCTGGCGCGGCAAGTGAACCGCAGGGCACGCCAGTTGGGGGCCAACCACATCTCGACCGACACGTCGAGGGTGCGCCGCTGGCTCGACGGGGAGAACCCGCGCGAGCCGATCCCGAGGATCCTCTCCGAGCTGTTCTCCGAGCGCTTCGGCTGTGTCGTCTCGGTCGAGGACCTCGGTCTGCGGGCCGCCCGCCAGTCACCCTCGGCGACCGGCGTCGACCTGCCCTGGACGGGCCCGCAGACGGTGGCCCTGCTCAGCGAGTTCTCGCGCAGCGACCTGATGCTGGCGCGGCGCGGCTTCCTCGGAACCTCGCTGATCCTGTCGGCGGGCCCGTCCCTCATCGAGCCCATGCAGCGCTGGCTCGTCCCCTCGCCCACCGCCCCACAGCAGGCCCCCGAGACGGCGGTCGACTCCCGCCGCCCCGGCCGCCTCTCCAAGCCCGAGCTGGAGCTCCTGGAGTCCACCACGGTGATGTTCCGCCAGTGGGACGCCCAGTGCGGCGGCGGCCTGCGCCGCAAGGCGGTCGTCGGCCAGCTGCACGAGGTCACCGACCTGCTCCAGGAGCCCCAGCCCGAGACCACCACCCGCAAGCTCTTCCAGGTCGCCGCCGAGCTGGCGGAGCTGGCCGGCTGGATGTCCTACGACGTCGGGCTCCAGCCCACCGCCCAGAAGTACTTCGTGCTCGCCCTGCACGCGGCCAAGGAGGCCGGCGACAAGCCGCTGGGCTCGTACGTCCTGTCCAGCATGAGCCGCCAGATGATCCACCTCGGCCGGCCCGACGACGCCCTGGAGCTGATCCACCTCGCCCAGTACGGCAGCCGGGACTGCGCGAGCCCGCGCACCCAGTCGATGCTGTATGCGATGGAGGCCCGCGCCTACGCCAACATGGGCCAGCCCGGAAAGTGCAAGCGGGCGGTCCGGATGGCCGAGGACACCTTCGCCGAGGCCGACGAGTGGGACGAGCCGGACCCCGACTGGGTCCGCTTCTTCTCCGAGGCCGAGCTCTACGGCGAGAACAGCCACTCCTTCCGGGACCTCGCCTATGTCGCCGGCCGCAGCCCCACCTACGCCTCGCTGGCGGAGCCCCTGATGCAGCGGGCCGTGGAGCTTTTCGCCAAGGACGCCGAGCACCAGCGGTCGTACGCACTGAACCTCATCGGCATGGCCACCGTGCACCTGCTGCGGGGCGAGCCCGAGCAGAGCACGGTTCTCGCCGCCGAGGCCATGGGCATCGCCAAGAAGGTGCGCTCCGAGCGCGTGAACACTCGTATTCGAAAGACGGTGGACTCGGCCGTCCGTGACCACGGCGATCTCGCCGCGGTCGTCGATCTCACCGAACAGCTGGCCGTCGATCTGCCGGAGACCGCAGAGGCGGTCTGAACCCCGGCACAGCCCGGACCCCGGCCGCGGCCGGCCCTCCCGAACCGCCCGACTCGGCTCCCCCACGCCAGGTCATCGGAGGGCCGCCCGCGGCCGGTTCTGCCTTCGCGCCCAAACCGGCGCCGCGCTCGCGGATGTGGCTGGTCGCCGTGGTGGTTCCTCAATCGATGGTTGCGCTGTCATTCAATGAGGTTGCGTCACGATAACGATCCGCACGGCGAACATCAGCCAGTTCACCCATGCGTAACACCCACGACTCCTTCGTCACGGCGGCGAAACAACGAGGGGCGGTGTCCGAAACCGCGCTGCGCCAATCTCATGGCGCATAACCGGCCCACCCCCCGCTTGACCGGACCGCACTCAGGCATCGCCCGCACGCAGGGCCGTACCAATCGACGAGGAGACGCCGATGGCACCAGCCATCATGCTTGCCGCGGAGGCACCCAAGCTGTCCTCCGCGAACACAGGCTTCATGCTCATCTGTTCCGCCCTGGTGCTGCTCATGACGCCGGGACTCGCCTTCTTCTACGGAGGCATGGTCCGCGTCAAGAGCACCCTGAACATGCTGATGATGAGCTTCGTCAGCATCGGGATCGTCACCATCCTGTGGGTGCTCTACGGCTTCTCCCTGGCCTTCGGCTCCAGCAACGGCTTCATCGGCTTCAACTCCGACTGGCTGGGCATGAGCAACGTCGGCCTGACGGAGCTCTGGGACGGCTACACGATCCCGATCTTCGTCTTCATGGTCTTCCAGATGATGTTCGCGGTCATCACGCCGGCCCTGATAAGCGGCGCCATCGCCGACCGCGTCAAGTTCTCGGCCTGGGCGCTCTTCGTCGCCCTGTGGCTCACGGTCGTCTACGTCCCGGTCGCCCACTGGGTGTGGGGCGCCGACGGCTGGGCCTACAAGCTCGGTGTGATCGACTTCGCCGGTGGTACCGCGGTCCACATCAACGCCGGTGCCGGCGCGCTCGGCGTGATCCTGGTCATCGGCAAGCGGGTCGGCTTCAAGAAGGACCCGATGCGCCCGCACAGCCTCCCGCTGGTCATGCTCGGTGCCGGTCTGCTGTGGTTCGGCTGGTTCGGCTTCAACGCCGGCTCCTGGCTCGGCAACGACGACGGCGTCGGCGCGCTGATGTTCGTCAACACGCAGGTCGCCACCGCCGCCGCCATGCTGGCCTGGCTCGCCTACGAGAAGATCCGGCACGGCGCGTTCACCACGCTGGGCGCCGCCTCCGGCGCGGTCGCCGGTCTGGTCGCCATCACCCCGTCCGGTGGTGCGGTCTCCCCGCTCGGCGCGATCGCCGTCGGCGCCATCGCCGGTGTCGCCTGCGCCGCGGCCGTCGGCCTGAAGTTCAAGTTCGGTTACGACGACTCGCTCGACGTAGTCGGCGTCCACATGGTCGGCGGCATCATCGGCTCCCTGCTCATCGGCTTCTTCGCCACCGGCAAGGGCCAGTCCGCCGCGACCGGCGTCTTCTACGGCGACCACTCCTTCACCCAGCTGTGGAAGCAGTTCGCCGGTGTCGGCGCGGTCCTCGCCTACTCCCTGGTCGCCTCCGCGGTCCTCGCCTTCCTCCTCGACAAGACCATCGGCATGCGGGTCTCCGAGGACGACGAGATCTCCGGCATCGACCAGGCGGAGCACGCCGAGACTGCATACGACTTCAGCGGGGCGGGCGGCGGTGTCGTCGGCACCGTCTCCGCCGCGGCCCTGGCCGGCACGAGCAAGAAGGTGGACGCATGAAGCTCATCACCGCCGTCGTGAAGCCCCACCGGCTCGACGAGATCAAGGAGGCCCTCCAGGCCTTCGGCGTCCACGGTCTCACGGTCACCGAGGCCAGCGGCTACGGTCGGCAGCGCGGCCACACCGAGGTCTACCGTGGTGCCGAGTACACGGTCGACCTGGTGCCCAAGATCCGCATCGAGGTGCTGGCCGAGGACGAGGACGCCGAACAGCTGATCGACGTCATCGTCAAGGCCGCCCGCACCGGCAAGATCGGTGACGGCAAGGTCTGGTCCCTCCCGGTCGAGACCGCCGTACGGGTCCGCACGGGTGAGCGCGGACCGGACGCACTGTAGAACAGAACCATCTGAATACAGGCAGGAGTCGCTGGGTGACGGGCACGGAAGTTCGGAACGACGCAGAGAACACGGGACCCAGCGGCTACGCGGCGGCCCGGCTGCGCCTCCTCACCGAGGGGGCGCGGTCCGGGCCGCCGCGCCGTACCGCCCTCGCCGAACTCACGGACGACTGGCTGACCGGCCTGTTCGCGGCGGCCACCGAGGGCGTCAAGGGCGGCGTCTCCCTGGTCGCCGTCGGCGGCTACGGCCGCGCTGAGCTGTCCCCGCGCAGCGACCTGGACCTTCTGCTGCTGCACGACGGCGGCGACTCCGGCGCGGTGGCCGCCGTCGCCGACCGGCTCTGGTACCCCGTCTGGGACCTGGGCCTGGCCCTCGACCACTCCGTGCGCACGCCCGCCGAGGCCCGCAAGACCGCCGGCGAGGACCTCAAGGTCCAGCTGGGCCTCCTGGACGCCCGCCACATCGCCGGCGACCTGGGCCTGACCTCCGCAATGCGCACCGCGATCCTCGCCGACTGGCGCAACCAGGCGCCCAAACGCCTCCCCGAACTCCAGGAACTCTGCGTCGAGCGCGCCGAACGCCACGGCGAGCTGCAGTACCTCCTGGAGCCGGACCTGAAGGAGGCCCGCGGCGGGCTGCGGGACGTCACCGCGCTGCGCGCCGTCGCCGCCTCCTGGCTGGCCGACGCCCCGCGCGAGGGCCTCGCCGACGCCCGCCGGCGCCTGCTCGACGTCCGTGACGCCCTGCACCTCGCGACGGGGCGCGCCACCGACCGCCTCGCGCTCCAGGAGCAGGACCAGGTCGCCGCCGAACTGGACCTCCTCGACGCCGACACACTCCTGCGCCAGGTCTACGAGTCCGCACGGGTCATCTCGTACGCCAGTGATGTCACCTGGCGTGAAGTGGGGCGCGTGTTGCGTTCGCGCGCCGTGCGGCCGCGGCTGCGCGCCATGCTGGGCGGCGGCAAGCCGGTCACCGAGCGCTCCCCGCTCGCCGAAGGGGTGGTGGAACAGGACGGCGAGGTGGTGCTCGCCCGCGCCGCACGCCCCGAACGCGACCCCGTGCTCCCGTTGCGCGCCGCGGCCGCCGCCGCGCAGGCGGGCCTCCCGCTCTCCCTGCACGCCGTACGGCGCATGGCCGCCACCGCGCGCCCCCTGCCCACGCCGTGGCCCGCCGAGGCGCGCGAGCAGCTCGTCACGCTGCTCGGCTCCGGCCGCCCCACGGTCGAGGTCTGGGAGGCGCTGGAGGCGGAGGGCCTGATCACGCGTCTCCTCCCGGACTGGGAGCGGGTGCGCTGCCGTCCGCAGCGCAACGCCGTGCACATCTGGACCGTCGACCGGCACCTCATCGAGACCGCCGTCCGCGCCTCCGAGTTCGCCCGCCGCGTGCACCGCCCCGACCTGCTCCTGGTCGCCGCCCTGCTGCACGACATCGGCAAAGGCTGGCCCGGCGACCACTCGGTGGCCGGCGAGATCATCGCCAAGGACGTGGCGGCCAGGATCGGCTTCGACCGCACCGAGGTGGCGGTCCTGTCGACGCTCGTACGGCACCATCTGCTGCTCATCGAGACCGCCACCCGGCGCGACCTGGAGGACCCGGCCACGGTCCGCCTGGTGGCCGAGGCGGTCGGCAGCCAGGGCACCCTGGAGCTGCTGCACGCCCTCACCGAGGCCGACGCGCTGGCCACCGGCCCGGCGGCCTGGTCGTCCTGGCGCGGCTCGCTCGTCGCCGACCTGGTCAAGCGGGTCGCGGCGGTCCTCGCCGGGGACACCGCCGAAGAGCCCGAGCCGGGCGCGCCCACGGCCGAGCAGGAGCGGCTGGCGATCGAGGCGTTCCGCACGGGCAGCCCGGTGCTGTCACTGCGGGCCCAGACCGAACCGGCGGCGACGGAGGACGAGCCGTCCGGCGACCCCGAGCCGCTCGGCGTGGAACTGCTCATCGCCGTACCGGACCAGCCGGGCGTCCTCCCGGCCGTCTCCGGCGTCCTGGCCATGCACCGCCTCGCCGTCCGCACCGCCGAGCTGCGCTCGCTCCGGCTCCCCGACGACGTCGACGACGGCGCCGTCCTGCTCCTGGACTGGCGGGTCGCCGCCGAGTACGGCTCCCTGCCCCAGGCGGCCCGCCTCCGTGCGGACCTGGTCCGTGCCCTGGACGGCTCCCTGGACATCGCCGGACGCCTCGCCGAGCGGGACGCGGCCTACCCGAGGCGCCGGGGCTGGGTGGCCCCGCCGCCGCGCGTGACGGTCGCCTCGGCGGCCTCCCGGCACGCCACGGTGATCGAGGTGCGGGCCCAGGACGCACCCGGCTTGCTGTTCCGCATCGGGCGGGCGCTGGAGGACGCCGAGGTACGGGTGCGCAGCGCGCATGTCAGTACGCTCGGGTCGAACGCCGTCGACGCCTTCTACGTGACCGGCACCGACCACGCGCCGCTGCCCGCGGAGGAGGCGAGCTCCGTGGCGCGCAAACTGGAGGAGACGCTGAGGGCCTGACCGTACGGTTGTGCAAGGCGGGGACCACTTGCTTGCGCGGCCGGATACCCTGGAAGACGCTCACCGCCCCCGACTCCGAGGACCGACGCCGCCGTGTTCGACACTCTCTCCGATCGCCTTTCAGCGACCTTCAAGAATCTGCGCGGCAAAGGGCGTCTGAGCGAAGCGGACATCGACGCCACGGCCCGGGACATCCGCATCGCGCTCCTCGAAGCCGACGTGGCCCTCCCGGTCGTCCGCACGTTCATCAAGAACGTCAAGGAGCGGGCGCTCGGCTCCGAGGTCTCCAAGGCGCTGAACCCCGCCCAGCAGGTCCTGAAGATCGTCAACGACGAACTGGTCACGATCCTCGGTGGCGAGACGCGTCGGCTGCGGTTCGCCAAGCAGCCGCCCACCGTGATCATGCTCGCCGGTCTCCAGGGTGCCGGTAAGACCACCCTCGCCGGCAAGCTCGGCCACTGGCTCAAGGAGCAGGGCCACTCCCCGCTCCTGGTCGCCGCGGACCTCCAGCGCCCCAACGCCGTCAACCAGCTCAGCGTCGTCGCCGAGCGCGCCGGGGTCGCCGTCTACGCGCCCGAGCCGGGCAACGGCGTCGGCGACCCGGTCAAGGTCGCCAAGGACTCCATCGAGTTCGCCAAGCAGAAGGTCCACGACATCGTGATCGTGGACACCGCCGGCCGCCTCGGCATCGACCAGGAACTGATGCAGCAGGCCGCCGACATCCGGGACGCGGTCAGCCCCGACGAGATCCTCTTCGTCGTCGACGCGATGATCGGCCAGGACGCCGTCACCACCGCCGAGGCCTTCCGCGACGGCGTCGGCTTCGACGGTGTCGTCCTCTCCAAGCTCGACGGTGACGCCCGCGGTGGTGCCGCGCTCTCCGTCCGCCAGGTCACCGGCAAGCCGATCATGTTCGCCTCGAACGGCGAGAAGCTCGACGACTTCGACGCCTTCCACCCTGACCGGATGGCCTCCCGCATCCTCGACATGGGTGACCTGCTCACCCTGATCGAGCAGGCGGAGAAGACGTTCAGCCAGGAAGAGGCCGAGAAGATGGCCTCCAAGCTGGCGTCCAAGAAGGGCCAGGACTTCACCCTGGACGACTTCCTGGCCCAGATGGAGCAGGTCAGGAAGATGGGCAGCATCTCCAAGCTGCTCGGCATGCTGCCCGGCATGGGCCAGATCAAGGACCAGATCAACAACCTGGACGAGCGGGACGTCGACCGCACCGCCGCGATCATCAAGTCGATGACCCCGGGCGAGCGCCAGGACCCCACGATCATCAACGGCTCCCGCCGCGCCCGTATCGCCAAGGGCTCCGGTGTCGAGGTCAGCGCGGTCAAGGGGCTCGTCGAGCGGTTCTTCGAGGCCCGCAAGATGATGTCCCGCATGGCCCAGGGCGGCGGCATGCCGGGCATGCCGGGGATCCCGGGCATGGGCGGCGGCCCCGGCCGGGCCAAGAAGCAGCCGAAGAAGGCCAAGGGCAAGCAGCGCTCCGGCAACCCGATGAAGCGCAAGCAGCAGGAGCTGGAGGAGGCCCAGCGCCGCGAGGCGGCGGCCCAGGGCGGCAACGCCTTCGGGGTGCCGCAGCAGGGCGCCCAGGACTTCGAGCTGCCGGACGAGTTCAAGAAGTTCATGGGCTGACGTTCCATGGGCTGAAGTTCATGGGAGTTCAAGGGCCGAGTTCACCTGTGCGCGTGCCAGGGGTTGCAAAGGCCGTTCGGCGAACGCACATGAGGGCGGTTTAGCTCGATCGTGTGATGGTCGGCCTTCAGTCTTGCTGTGTCCGGTGCGGTCCGGAGCAGCGTGGTCAGCACGATCTGGGACGCCGGGTGTGGTGCCGGCGTGCGGGGCCCCTGCTCCACCGGAGTGATGGTTCAGGGCCTCTCCGTCGTCTCTGACCACTTCCATTGGCCAGGTCGTGAGGGACTCCGCCCTTCTGGATCGGACCACCACGGACAGGATCCGTGTCGCCGCCCGGTTGCGAAAGCGGACGACCAGTGCGCCCAACACCGTTCGGGGCGTGCCAGTGCGCGGACTTGCCTCCGCTCACTGCAAAGGAACGGTTGGTCATATGCGGAATCGCTTGACCAACCCTGCGCCGCCACGCAGGTCGCCCGACCAGCCCTGGCGCACCGAGGGCGCCCCCGAGGAGTCGTAGCAGCCGCCCGAAAGGCGGAGATGCGCGGACCACGGCGGCGCCCTCGGCATGCTGGGCCGCAAGGCGCCGCCCAAGCCGGTCGAACCGGAGCCCGGACAGCAGCGGACCACCTTCGAGGACGTGGCCGGCATCGACGAGGTCGAGGGCGAACTCAACGACGTCGTCGACTTCCTGACGAACCCCGACGCCTATCGCAGGATGGGCGCCAGGATGCCGCGCGGTGTGCTGCTGGCCGGCCCGCCCGGCACCGGCAAGACCCTGCTCGCGCGGGCCGTCGCCGGCGAGGCGGGGGTGCCGTTCTTCTCGGCCTCCGCCTCCGAGTTCATCGAGATGATCGTGGGCGTCGGCGCGTCACGCGTGCACGAGCTGTTCGCGGAGGCCCGAAACGTCGCGCCGTCGATCATCTTCATCGACGAGATCGACACCATCGGCCGGGCCCGCGGCGGCGGTGCCTCCATGGGCGGTCACGACGAGCGCGAGCAGACCCTCAACAAGATGGTGTCCCGCTGGGGCATGAGCGAAGAGGTCGGCCGCCTCTCCGCTCTCCCGAACGACGCCCAGCAGGCCTACGGACTCGCCGCCGCCCCCCAGACCCTGGACGCGATCGACACCGAGATGCGCCGCATCGTCGACGAGTGCTACGAGGAGGCGCGCCGCAAACTCCGCGACCACCGGGACCAGCTGGACGCACTGGCCCAGGCACTGCTGGAACGCGAGACGCTGGAGGATGCGGACGCCTACCGGATCGCGGGGATCACCCGCCTGGCCAAGGACCCGGACGAGGCTTGAGCGTCCAAGCGCCCCACAGGGGCGCGGGGAACCGCGCCCAGCCACAACGGCACCGCAGACGAACGACGGCAGGTCACGGCGCTCACGGCGGAGCGTCAGCGCACGCGGGCGATCAGGTAGCGGAAGACGTTCGGCATCCACACCGTGCCGTCCGGGCGCTGGTGCGGGTGGAGCGCCTCGGTCAGCTCCTTGTCGACCTGCTCCTGGTCGGTCGCCGCGATCGCCGCGTCGAACAGCCCGGTCGACAGCAGCCCGCGCACGGCGCTGTCCGCGTCGGCGTACCCGAACGGGCAGGAGACCCGCCCGGAACCGTCGATCCGCAGCCCGGCCCGCTGGGCGACCTCCTCCAGGTCGTCGCGGCAGGCCGGCCGCCAACGTCCCGCGCTGCGCAAAGGATCCGCCAACTTCGCGGCCACCCGCAGGACGGACGAGGTCGCACAGCGCTCCGGCGGACCCCAGCCGACCAGGACCACGGCCGCCCCGCGCTCCGCCAGGGGCGTGGCCTCGGCGAGCAGTCCACCGACCCGTTCGGCGTCGCCGGCCAGGCAGCCGATCGGGTCGAAGGCGGTGATCAGGTTGTACGCCGGTGCCTGCGCGTCCGCCGCGTCCGCCGGCCCGCCCTGGACGACCCGGGCGGCGCGGCCACGCGCGCGTGGCCCGAGGGCCGGCTCGGGCAGCAGGCGCTCACGGGCGAGCGCGAGGCGTTCGGGGGAGGGGTCGACACCGGTCACCGCGGCCCCTCTGGCCGCCGCCATCAGGAGGGCGAGACCGGAACCGCAGCGCAGGCCGAGCAGCCGGGTGGCGGGGCCCACTTCGAGTCGCTCGTGGACGGTCTCGTAGAGCGGCACCAGCATCCGCTCCTGGATCTCTGACCAGTCACGCGCGCGTGCGCCCAGGTTCACGCGGGGTGCGGAGTCCGCGTGAGACGGGTGATGCCGCACGAGCGTAGGTGTCATAGGTAAGCGCCCCAATTCGCCGAGAGTTACGCACTGACCGATTCCGTGGTCCCCGTGTCGTGCGCTCGCACTTCCCACGTATGCCAGGTAACTCCGGGCTCGCGGTGGCGTCCAGAGGTCGCGGGTCCCCGCTTGTGCATGGACTATGACTGTGGCGAGATTTCACATCCCGGCAACTTGTGGCTCTACCATCGGACCCACGACACGGCGGTTCTGGCCATGGTCGGCCGGCACGGTGGCCGTACGGTGTCCGGTCGCCGGAGACGGGGCCGGTGCCGGGACGACGACGGGATCCGGGTAGCGTCGGGGCCGTCGTGTGCGCGGGCCGGGGTGACGTCCTCCGCCACGAGAGCGACCGAAAGGCCTCTTGCGCATCCGCCGGCCACAGGCGCCCCGCTCCCTACGCCGGGGATACGCGTCGGGTCGTACGTCAGACTACGCACCGGCTTGGTACGAGCTGTGAGGCTTCTCCGCAGATCAGCGCACCCGTACTCGTCTCCACGCATCAGTGCCAACTGACGGGTACGTGCAAATTATTTGGGATGCCCCGGAATAGGAACACAGTGGCACTCCCGCTCGTTCTCATTACGTGAGCACGACACAGACACCACCTGTTCTCGCCGCAGAGCTGGCAGAGGCGTGGGCCGACATTCAGCGGTACCACCCCGAACTGCCGGACCTTGCCGCGCCAGAGTCCCTGATCGGAGAGTCGTCGTCCGCGTGCGGACACGAGCTCTCCTTCGAACGACTGCTCCATGAGGCAGTCCACGGCATCGCCGCAGCCCGTGGAGTGCGCGACACCTCCCGGGCCGGCCGTTACCACAACCGCAGATTCCTCGCGATCGCCGAGGAGCTGGGCCTGGACCACCCCGACGAGCCGCACCCCAGCAGCGGCTTCTCGCTGGTCGCCCTGAACCCCGAGGCCAAGCGCCGCTACCGGCCGACCATCGAGAGACTGCAGCGCGCTCTCAAGGCCCACACGGTGGCGACCTCCGCCGACACCTCCCGTACCTTCCGCGGCCCGGCCGCCCGCCATGGCTCGTCCGGCGGCGGCGTCCGGGTCAAGGCGGTGTGCGACTGCGGTCGCAACGTCCGGGTGGTGCCGTCGGTCCTGGCCCAGGCGCCCATCGTGTGCGGCGGCTGCGGCAAGCCGTTCCGCATCCCGGAGATCGTGGGAGCGGCGGCGAGCTGAACACACGGCTGCTCGTGGCAGCCGTAGCCATCGCTCATCGCCGCACCCCGGTCTCCCCGCGGACAGCGCACCCGACGTACCTCACCTCCACGCCGGGTGCGCCTCCGGCGTGCCCGGAGCCCCTCGCCTCGCCGTCGGCCAAAGCGACCCGCAGGGTGTGGCACAATGGCTAGCTGTACTCGACAGCCGCACAGGACCCCTCTCTCCTCCGGCTGACGCGTCCATCGGGCACTCGGGTACCGCAACCCCACGCGGCAGACTCGCCGTGCCCAAACACGTCAAATCCAGGAGAACCCACTCCCGTGGCAGTCAAGATCAAGCTGAAGCGTCTGGGCAAGATCCGTTCGCCTCACTACCGCATCGTCATCGCCGACTCCCGCACCCGCCGTGACGGCCGTGCGATCGAGGAGATCGGCAAGTACCACCCGACCTACAACCCGTCGGTCATCGAGGTGGACGCCGACCGCGTCGCGTACTGGCTCGGTGTCGGCGCCCAGCCGACCGAGCCCGTGCTCGCCATCCTGAAGAAGACCGGCGACTGGCAGAAGTTCAAGGGCGAGCCCGCCCCGGCGCCGCTGCTCGTCGCCGCACCGAAGGCCACGCGGCCGTCGTTCGAGGCGCTCGGCGGTGACGACGAGGGCAAGGGTGAGGCGATCACCCAGAAGAAGAAGGCTGAGAAGAAGGACGAGGCCGCGGCTGAGTCCGAGTCGACCGAGGCCTGAGCAGCATGCTCGAAGAGGCGCTTGAGCACCTCGTGAAGGGCATCGTCGACAACCCCGACGATGTGCAGGTCGCCTCGCGCAACCTGCGTCGTGGGCGCGTGCTGGAGGTCCGGGTGCACCCCGACGACCTCGGCAAGGTGATCGGCCGCAACGGCCGTACCGCCCGTGCCCTGCGCACCGTCGTGGGCGCCATCGGCGGTCGTGGAGTCCGCGTCGACCTCGTCGACGTGGACCAAGTCCGCTGACGCTTCATCGCAACCGGCTCGGGCCGGGGAGGGCCACTGGGCCGTCCCCGGCCCGTAGTCGTATGGCTGGTCGTATGAGTCGCAGGACAGGAGAGCAAGCACAGTGCAGCTGGTAGTCGCACGGATCGGCCGCGCCCACGGCATCAAGGGCGAGGTCACCGTCGAGGTACGTACCGACGAGCCGGAACTCCGGCTCGCGCCCGGCGCCGTACTCGCCACCGATCCCGCGGGCGTGGGGCCGCTCACCATCGAGACGGGCCGCGTGCACAGCGGCCGTCTGCTCCTGCGCTTCGAGGGCGTCAAGGACCGCACCGGCGCCGAGGCCCTGCGCAACACCCTCCTGATCGCCGAGATCGACCCGGAGGAGCAGCCCGAGGGCGAGGACGAGTTCTACGACCATCAGCTCATCGACCTGGACGTGGTCACCGAGGACGGCACCGAGGTCGGCCGGATCACCGAGATCTCGCATCTGCCCTCCCAGGACCTGTTCATCGTCGAGCGCCCCGACGGCAGCGAGGTGATGATCCCGTTCGTCGAGGAGATCGTCACCGAGATCGACCTGACGGAACAGAAGGCGGTCATCTCGCCCCCGCCCGGCCTGATCGACGACCGGGCAGCCCGCGACGAAGTCGCTGATGGGCACGGCGCCTCCTCGCGGGAAGAGTCGTAAGAGATGCGCCTCGACGTCGTCACGATCTTTCCCGAGTACCTGGAACCGCTGAACGTCTCCCTGGTCGGCAAGGCACGCGCGCGTGGACAGCTCGATGTGCGGGTGCACGATCTGCGGACCTGGACGTACGACCGGCACAACACGGTCGACGACACCCCGTACGGCGGCGGACCCGGCATGGTCATGAAGACCGACCCCTGGGGTGACGCCCTCGACACCGTCCTCGCCGACGGCTACGAGACCGGCGCGCACAGGCCCGCGCTGATCGTGCCCACTCCCAGCGGCCGTCCCTTCACCCAGGAACTCGCGGTCGACCTCTCCGAGCGGCCGTGGCTGATCTTCACACCGGCCCGCTACGAGGGCATCGACCGGCGGGTCATCGACGAGTACGCCACTCGGATGCCGGTCCACGAGGTGTCCATCGGCGACTATGTGCTCGCCGGCGGAGAGGCGGCCGTACTCGTCGTCACCGAGGCCGTGGCCAGGCTGCTGCCCGGCGTCCTCGGCAACGCCGAGTCGCACCGGGACGACTCCTTCGCGCCCGGCGCCATGGCCAACCTCCTGGAAGGGCCCGTCTACACCAAGCCGCCGCAGTGGCGGGGGCGCGACATCCCGGAGGTGCTGCTCAGCGGCCACCACGGGAAGATCGCCCGCTGGCGCCGCGACGAGGCCCTGAAGCGCACGACCGCGCACCGGCCCGACCTGATCGAGCGCTGCGAGCCCAAGGCGTTCGACAAGAAGGACCGCGAGATGCTCTCCATCCTGGGCTGGGAACCGGACCCGGAGGGGGAGCCCCACGGCCGATTTTGGCGCCGGGCCCCTGGCATGGAAGAATGAGCGGCTGTTGTGCTGTGAACCGTCCGGTGCGCGCCCCTGCCGCAGGGGGAGACGACGCCCACCCCGACGGCACGGCCCACCTCCGAAGAACATCTAGTTCCCGTTGATGACCTGTGGCATCAGCGAAGAAAGCAGACGAAAATGTCTCACCTGCTCGACACCGTCGACTCCGCGTCGCTGCGCAGCGACGTCCCGGCTTTCCGCCCGGGTGACACCGTCAACGTCCACGTCCGCGTCATCGAGGGCAACCGCTCCCGTGTGCAGCAGTTCAAGGGCGTTGTGATCCGCCGCCAGGGCAGCGGTGTCCGCGAGACCTTCACGGTCCGCAAGGTCTCCTTCTCCGTCGGCGTCGAGCGCACCTTCCCGGTGCACACCCCGATCGTCGAGAAGATCGAGCTCGTCACCCGCGGTGACGTGCGTCGCGCCAAGCTCTACTACCTGCGCGACCTGCGCGGCAAGGCCGCGAAGATCAAGGAGAAGCGCGACAACTGATCGCGCGAAGACGCTCGTGAGCCGTAGGCGAGCGAGCCGATAAGAAGGTGCCTTACCGAGGCCGGATAACATCTGGCCCCGATGGACACCGAAGCACAGCCGACGGAGCGCGACCGCTCCTCCAGCCCCGAACCAGAGGCCGCGGAGGACCGGTCGCGTTTCGTGTTCCTGACGCGGGTCACCGACTGGCTGCCGGGCGGCTGGATCACCCTGACCCTCTTCGCCTGCCTGGCGTTTTTGCTCGTCCTCAACACTTTCGTGGCTCAACCATTCCAGATTCCCAGCGGATCCATGGAACAGGGATTGAGGATCGGGGACCGAGTTCTCGTAAATAAGTTGGCGTACCGTTTCGGTGCCGAGCCGCGCCGGGGCGACGTCGTCGTGTTCGACGGCACCGGGTACTTCGGGGACGCCGACTACATCAAACGCGTTGTGGGTGTGGGAGGAGACCGTGTGGTCTGCTGCGACAAGGAGGGGAGGATCGAAGTGAACGGCCGGTCGGTCGACGAGACCGCGTTCCTCTATCCCGGGGACACCCCGTCCACCGTGCCCTTCTACGTCGACGTCCCCGACGGCACGCTCTTCGTCCTCGGTGACCATCGCAGCGACTCCAGCGACTCCCGCGACCATCTGGGCTCGCCCGGCGGCGGCATGATCCCCGTCAAGGACGTGATCGGCCGGGCCGACTGGATCGTCTGGCCCTACGCCCACTGGACCCACCTCACCCGTCCCGCCGCCTACGCGCGCGTGCCGGCGGCGGGAGGGGCGCATGGGTAACCGCGGCAAACCGCGCGGCGTGCCCACGGACGCCACCGCCAATCTGCTGCCCACCGGGGCCCGGCGTGCCTCCGGCTCGTCCGGCGGACGGTCCCGCGCGGAGCGGCGCAAGCTGCAGCGCAAGGTCAAGCGCAAGCGTCGGCGCGGCGCGATGCGGGAGATACCGCTGCTGGTCGGTGTGGCCGTCCTGATAGCCCTGGTGCTGAAGACGTTCCTCGTCCAGGCCTTCGTGATCCCCTCGGGTTCGATGGAGGAGACGATCCGGATCGGCGACCGCGTCCTGGTCGACAAGTTCACCCCGTGGTTCGGCTCCAAGCCGCACCGCGGTGACGTCGTCGTCTTCCACGACCCGGGCGGCTGGCTGGACGACGAGCAGACCACGAAGACGAACGACCCGATCGTCGTCAAGCAGGTCAAGGAAGGGCTCACCTTCATCGGTCTGCTGCCCTCCGCCAACGAGAAGGACCTCATCAAGCGGGTCATCGGCGTCGGCGGGGACCACGTCAAGTGCTGCGACGCGCAGGGCCGGGTCACCGTCAACGGCGTACCGCTGACCGAGGGCGACTACCTCTACCCGGGGAACGTGCCGTCCGCCACCGAGTTCGACATCACCGTCCCGCAGGGGCGGCTGTGGGTGATGGGCGATCATCGCGGCAACTCGGCCGATTCCAGGGTGCACCAGGACACCGACTACGGCGGCACGGTCCCCGTGAGCCTGGTGGTGGGCCGGGCCAAGTGGATCGGCTGGCCGTTCGGGCACTGGACCTCGCTGGACGAACCTAAAACCTTCGCAAGCGTTTCCAACTCCGTGTCGGGGTCGACCGCGGCTCCCCAGCTGTCGCATAGGGTTGCCTCCGACGATCCGAACGGATACGTCCAACTCCCGAGCCCTGCGGAACTCCCGCTCGTTATGGGAGTGGTGGGTCTGCGCCGGGGACGGCGCGGGCGGCGGCACGGA
Source organism: Streptomyces sp. NPDC048417 (assembly GCF_040651615.1). NCBI lineage: Bacteria > Bacillati > Actinomycetota > Actinomycetes > Kitasatosporales > Streptomycetaceae > Streptomyces > Streptomyces sp. NPDC048417. The sequence continues at coordinate 62,986 of NZ_JBEZKI010000021.1, forward strand.
GTAAGGAGTTGGCGTGGGGGATGTGGCGGTTGGCGCACGGTCGGGACACGACGGCGAGGAGCACAGCGGGCGCCCCGTGGAGAATGTCCCCCCCGTCGACGGTGGTTCCACCTCAGGGAATGACGGTGGGCCGACCGGGGACGGCGGTCCGGCGGACGGTCCGTACCCCGGCGGTGGCGGCGGGGACACGGACGCGGGTGCGGGCGACTCGGCTGCGCCCGCACCGAAGAAGCCCCGCTCCTTCTGGAAGGAGCTGCCGATCCTGATCGGTATCGCGCTGGTGCTGGCGCTGCTGATCAAGACGTTTCTGGTGCAGGCGTTCTCGATTCCGTCGGACTCGATGCAGAACACCCTCCAGCAGGGTGACCGGGTCCTGGTCGACAAGCTCACCCCGTGGTTCGGCTCCGAGCCGGACCGCGGCGAGGTCGTCGTCTTCCACGACCCGGACGACTGGCTGGCGGGCGAGCCCACGGCCCAGCCGAACGCGATCCAGACCTTCCTCAGCTGGATCGGCCTGATGCCGTCCGCCGAGGAGAAGGACCTCATCAAGCGGGTCATCGGCGTCGGCGGCGACACCGTCTCCTGCAAGAACAGCGGCCCGCTCATGGTCAACGGCCATGCGCTGAACGAGCCCTATGTGTATCCGGGCAACACCCCGTGCAGCGTCGACGACCAGGGCGGCCAGTTCACGGTGAAGGTACCCAAGGGCTACATCTGGGTGATGGGCGACCACCGCCAGAACTCCCGCGACTCGCGCTACAACCAGTCCGACAGCCACCACGGCATGGTCCCGGTCAAGGACGTCGTCGGCCGCGCCATCGTCAAGGCCTGGCCGATCAACCGCTGGGGCACCCTGCCGGTCCCGGGCACCTTCGACCAGAGCGGCATCAACACGCAGTCGTCCGCCGCGGCCTCCCTGTCGGTGGCCCCCGAGGGCGTGGCGGTCGCGGCCGTCCTGCCCATCGCGGTGTGGCGCCGGCGGCGCGGCGACCGGATCGAGTCGAAGGTCGAGAAGCGGCCGACGGCCGCGGGCAAGCGCTGACCGGGCCGGACGGCCGCGGGGCGGCGCTGACCCACCCGTGTGAAACCCTTGGGGAGCTTGTGACCAGGGGCGGGGAAGAAGGGCTGCCCCTGCCCGGTACCGCCGGGTAGGGTGCGGCCTCATGGGTGGCGAGAGCACGATACGTACGGCCCCGCGCAGCGGAGGCACCAGCGCCGGCACGGCGCAGACCGGCAGCACGCTCGGAAATCGCTTGTCCGGGATCGCCGTCGCGTTGGGCATCGTCCTGTTCCTCGGCGGGTTCGCCTGGGCAGCGGTGGTCTACCGGCCGTACACCGTGCCCACCAGCTCCATGTCGCCGACGATCGACGCCGGGGACCGGGTCCTCGGCCAGCGGATCGACGGCAGTGAGGTACGCCGGGGCGACGTCGTCGTCTTCCGCGACAAGAGCTGGGTCACCAACGCGGACGTCGTCAAGCGCGTGGTCGCGGTCGGCGGGGACACGGTCGCCTGCTGCACCAAGGGCAAGCTGACGGTCAACGGCAAGCAGATCGAGGAGCCGTATCTGCCGGCGGGCAGCCTGGCCGAGCTCCAGGGCTTCCCGACCGTCACCGTCCCCAAGGGCCGGCTCTTCCTCCTCGGTGACGAGCGCCAGGGCTCCCTGGACTCCACCGCCCACCTCACGGACGCGGCGAAGGGCACGGTCGCCCGCAGCGCCGTGAGCGCCCGCGTGGACGCCGTCGTCTGGCCCATGAAGGGCCTGCTCAAGCGCCCGACCGGATTCGAGACGCTGGGCGCCCTCTCCCAGCCGGGCCCGCTGCGTACCATCGAGTTCATGATCGTGGGCGGTGCCGTGCTGGTCCTCGCCGGCGGCGCGTACGGCCCGATCGCCGGCCTGCTGGGCCGCTCCCGTTCCCGTGGCCGTACGGAGCCCGCCGGTGCCCGCTGAGGCGCTGCCGGAGGGCACCCCGCGCGCCCCGCGCAAGGTGGCCCGGGTGGTCCTCCTGGACCCCGACGACCGCATCCTGCTCCTGCACGGCCATGAACCGGACGACCCGGCCGACGACTGGTGGTTCACGCCCGGCGGCGGACTGGAGGGCGACGAGAGCCGTGAGCAGGCCGCGTTGCGGGAACTCGCCGAGGAGACCGGCATCACGGACGTCGAACTCGGCCCGCTGCTGTGGCGGCGGATGTGCTCCTTCCCGTTCGCCGGCCGCCGCTGGGACCAGGACGAGTGGTACTACCTGGCCCGGACGGCGCATACGTTTGAGGTGAAACCCGAGGCCACAGCCCTGACCGAGCTGGAGCGGCGCAGTGTCGTGGGAGCGCGTTGGTGGACGTGCCGGGAACTGACCCGGGCACATGAGACGGTGTATCCGACCAGACTCGCCGAGCTGTTCCGTAGGCTGCTCGACGAAGGTCCCCCCGTCAGGCCCGTCACCCTTGACACGGAAATCGTCTAGGGGCACGCGGGACTGGCGCACAATGGTGGGATCGCACGGCTGAAGGGGAACATGCCATGAGCGCCGAGGACCTCGAAAAGTACGAGACCGAGATGGAGCTGAAGCTCTACCGGGAGTACCGCGATGTCGTCGGTCTGTTCAAATTCGTGATCGAGACCGAGCGGCGCTTCTACCTCACCAACGACTACGAGATGCAGGTGCACTCGGTCCAGGGCGAGGTGTTCTTCGAGGTGTCCATGGCGGATGCCTGGGTCTGGGACATGTACCGGCCGGCCCGCTTCGTGAAACAGGTCCGCGTCCTAACGTTCAAGGACGTGAATATCGAGGAGCTGAACAAGAGCGATCTGGAGCTTCCGGGCGGCTGAGCCGGGCTTCGAGGGCGGCTTGCCGTCGCTCGTGTGGGTGACGGAGTTGTCCACAACCGCCGAGTAACCCACCAAGATCCACTTCTGGGTCGGGGATGCGTGACGGTTGGCGCCGGAGGTGGTGCCGACATGAACACGAATCGGGCACGCAGCGCACTCGGCAAGTACGGCGAGACGCTGGCCGCGCGGCGGCTGACGGAGGCCGGTCTGACGGTCCTGGAGCGCAACTGGCGCTGCGGCAGGTCGGGCGAGATCGACATCGTGGCGCAGGACGGGGACGTCCTGGTGGTCTGCGAGGTCAAGACCCGGCGGGTGGGACTGTTCGAACACCCCATGGCGGGGGTGACCCCCGAGAAGGCGGAGCGCCTGCGTGGCCTCGCCGAACACTGGATCCACGCACACGGAGGAGCACCGCCGGGCGGCGTCCGCATCGACGTGATCGGCGTGCTCCTGCCGCAGCGCGGGGCGCCCGTGGTCGAGCACGCGCGGGGGGTGGCGTGATGGGGTTCGCGCGGACGTGCTCGGTGGCGCTGGTGGGCGTCGAGGGTGTGGTGGTCGAGGTCCAGGCCGACCTGGAACCGGGAGTGGCGGCGTTCACGCTGGTGGGACTGCCGGACAAGAGCCTGACGGAGAGCAAGGACCGGGTACGGGCGGCGGTGGTGAACTCGGGGGCGGCCTGGCCCTCGAAGAAGCTCACGGTCGGGCTGAGCCCGGCGTCCGTGCCCAAGAGCGGCAGCGGCTTCGACCTGGCGGTCGCCGCGGCGGTACTCGGCGCGGCCGAGCGGATCGATCCCCGGGTGCTCGCCGAGATCGTGATGATCGGCGAGCTGGGCCTGGACGGCCGGGTGCGGCCGGTCCGGGGCATCCTGCCGGCCGTGCTGGCCGCCGCCGACGCCGGGTACGAGCAGGTGGTCGTGCCCGAGAGCGCGGTGCCGGAGGCCTCGCTGGTGCCAGGAGTGTCGGTGCTCGGCGTGCGCAGCCTGCGCCAGCTGATCGCGGTCCTCACCGACGAACCGGTGCCCGACGAGGAGCCGATCCCCGGCGAGATCCGCTCCGACCCCTTCCTCGCCGGGCTCGCCCTCCCCGGCATGGGACTCGGCACCGGCATGACGACCGGTGAGCACGCGCCCGACCTGGCCGACGTCGCCGGACAGCACGTGGCAAGGGCCGCCCTGGAGGTGGCGGCGGCCGGACGCCACCACGTCTTCTTCAAGGGCCCGCCCGGAGCCGGCAAGACCATGCTGGCCGAGCGGCTGCCGGGGCTGCTGCCCGAGCTGAGTCGGCAGGAGTCCCTCGAGGTCACCGCCGTCCACTCGGTCGCCGGGATGCTGCCACCGGGCCATCCCCTCGTCGACAGGGCGCCCTACTGCGCCCCACACCACTCGGCCACCATGGCCTCGCTGATCGGCGGCGGAACCGGCCTGCCACGCCCCGGAGCGGTGTCCCTGGCCCACCACGGCGTGCTCTTCCTCGATGAGGCCGCCGAGTTCCACAGCAGCGTCCTGGACGCCCTGCGCCAGCCCCTGGAGTCCGGTCACGTCGTGGTCGCCCGGGCCGCCGGGATACTGCGGATGCCGGCGAAGTTCCTCATGGTCCTGGCCGCCAACCCCTGCCCCTACGGCCGGCACGGTACCCGCGGTGACGTCTGCGAGTGCCGGCCCTCCTCGATCAAGCGGTACCGGGCCCGGCTCTCCGGGCCCCTGCTGGACCGCGTGGACCTCAGGGTGAGCGTCGAACCGGTCGCCCGGGAGGAGCTGCTGAGGCTCCACACCGGCGCCGAACCCTCCGCCGTCGTGGCCGACCGGGTGCGCGCGGCCAGGGAGCGGGCCGCCCGCCGCTACGACGGTCTGCCCTGGCACACCAACAGCGAGGTGCCCGGCCACGAGCTGCGCACCCGCTGGCACGTCCAGCCCGGCGCGCTCGCCAAGGCCGAACTGGATCTCGACCGGGGCCTGCTCACCGCCCGTGGCCTGGACCGGGTGCTCCGCGTCGCCTGGACACTGGCCGACCTCGCGGGCCACGACCGGCCCTCGGTCAACGACGTCAACCTGGCCCTGGAGCTGCGCACCGGCGTCCGGCGCGGAGCGGTCCTGGAACGGACCGCGACATGAGCGGCGGCGGACTGCACGCCCGGATCCTCCTCACCAGGGTCATCGAACCCGGCGACGAGACGGGCGGGCGGTGGCTGCGGGAGTACGGGGTCCAGGAGGTGGCCAGACGGCTGCGTGCGGGTGGGGCGGCGGCGCTGCCCGGGGTGAGCGAGACCCGCTGGGCCGGCCTCCGTGCCCGGGCCGGACACGCCGACCCGGAGCGGGACCTCGCGGTCGCGCGGGAGGCCGGAGTGCGTTTCGTCGCCCCCGGTGACACCGAGTGGCCCACCCAGCTCGACGACCTCGGGGACGCCCGCCCCCTCGGGCTGTGGGTGCGGGGGCGGCCCAGTCTGCGGATGTGGGCGCTGCGTGCCGTCGCCGTCGTCGGGGCGCGGGCCTGTACCGAGTACGGGGCGCACATGGCGGCCACCCTCGCCGCGGGGCTCGCCGAGCGCGGCTGGGTGGTGGTGTCCGGCGGTGCCTACGGCGTGGACGGCGCGGCCCACCGCGGCGCCCTCGGCGCCGGTGGTGCCACCGTCGCGGTGCTGGCCTGCGGGGTCGACCGGCCCTACCCGCGGGGGCATACCGAGTTGATCGGCAGGATCGCGGAACAGGGCCTGGTGGTCGGGGAGTTGCCGCCAGGTGAGCATCCGACGCAGAGCAGATTCGTGCTCCGCAACCGGGTGATCGCGGCCCTGACCAGGGGGACCGTCGTCGTGGAGGCCGCCCACCGCAGCGGCTCGCTGGTCACCGCGCGGGCGGCACAGCGGCTCGGCCGCTTCACCATGGGCGTGCCGGGTCCCGCCACCAGCGGCCTCTCGGCCGGGGTGCACGAGTTGCTGAGAGGGGAGGCCGCTCTCGTCACGGACGCCGCGGAGGTCGTCGAACTCGTGGGCGACATGGGCGAGCTGGCACCGGCCAGACGCGGTCCCGTCCTCCCGCGTGACCTGCTGGAACCCGCCGCCCGGCGGGTCCTGGCCGCCCTGCCCGGGAACCGGACGGCGTCACCCGAAGAGGTGGCGCGGGGCGCTCAGACGTCCGAGGACGAGGCCGTCGCGAGGTTGTACGAACTCCGAGCACTTGGTTACGTCGAACGACACGGCGACGGCTGGAAGTTGACACGCCAGGCGATGATCTCGGTCCGAGAGGGTCGGAGTCGGCGCTGACCGAGCGTGTTCGGCCGTCCGGGGGAACCCCCGACGCCCTTGGGAATTCCCGGAGTTGACACCCGCGTCCGATCACGCAGAGCGACGCGCCGAGCGCGGCCGGACGCGCCGTACAGGGGGTTCACGCAGGGGTGGAGCCTCGGTGTTCGCGCACCGCGACTCCTCAGTCACGCTACGCTCACGAAAGCCCTGGCGCAGACCGCGCCAACCGGCACCGGACCGACACCCCGCCCAACCCGCATCCTTCACCCCCGCCCGCCCCACTTCACGGCACATCACGGCACTTCCTGGCACTTCACGGCAGAACGGCACAAGGCGACGAATGCCCCAGCACACCTCCGGGTCCGACCGGGCGGCGATCCCCCCAGCCGCCCGCGACGGTGGCAGCGTGCGGCCGCCCGCTCCCTCGACGCTCGACGAGCTGTGGCGGTCGTACAAGGCGACGGGGGACGAGCGGCTGCGGGAACAGCTGATCCTGCACTACTCGCCGCTGGTGAAATACGTGGCGGGACGAGTGAGCGTCGGTCTGCCGCCCAATGTGGAGCAGGCCGACTTCGTCTCCTCCGGGGTGTTCGGGCTCATCGACGCGATCGAGAAGTTCGACGTTGACCGGGAGATCAAGTTCGAGACGTACGCGATCACCCGGATCCGGGGCGCGATGATCGACGAGCTGCGGGCGCTGGACTGGATCCCCCGGTCCGTACGGCAGAAGGCGCGCAACGTCGAGCGGGCGTACGCCACGCTGGAGGCCCGGCTGCGCAGGACGCCCTCGGAAGTCGAGGTGGCCGCCGAACTCGGCATCGAGGTCGACGAACTCCACGCCGTCTTCAGCCAGTTGTCGCTGGCCAACGTGGTGGCGCTGGAGGAGTTGCTGCACGTCGGGGGTGAGGGCGGGGACCGGCTGAGCCTCATGGACACGCTGGAGGACACCGCCGCGGACAACCCCGTGGAGGTGGCCGAGGACCGGGAGCTGCGGCGGTTCCTGGTGCGGGCCATCAACACGCTGCCGGAGCGGGAGAAGACCGTGGTGACCCTCTACTACTACGAAGGGCTCACACTCGCCGAGATCGGCAACGTGCTCGGGGTCACCGAGAGCCGGGTCAGCCAGATCCACACGAAGTCCGTGCTGCAGCTGCGGGCGAAGCTGGCGAGTTTCGGTCGCTGAGCGGCGGCTTTCGGCCGCGGGCCCGGAGATTTCGGGGCATGGCCGCCGGGGTGACCCGTGTCCCGGTCGTGCTGTCTCCCGTCCGGCGGGGCGCGTCCGTAGAGTGGTTGACGTGCCAAGGATTCGAGCGGCCTCCGTGGCCGAGCACCGGTCGATGCAGCGAGCCGCCCTGCTGGACGCGGCGCGGTCCCTCCTGTCCGAGGGCGGGACGGAGGCGCTGACCTTCCCCGCGCTCGCCGAGCGGACGGGACTCGCACGCTCGTCCGTGTACGAGTACTTCCGCTCCCGGGCCGCGGTGGTCGAGGAGCTGTGCGCGGTCGACTTCCCCGTGTGGGCGGCGGAGGTCGAGGCGGCGATGGAGCGTGCGGCGTCCGGCGAGGGCAAGGTCGAGGCGTATGTCCGACAGCAGCTGGCGCTGGTCGGGGACCGGCGGCACCGGGCGGTGGTCGCGATCTCGGCGAGCGAGCTGGACGCCGGGGCGCGGGAGAAGATCCGGGCCGCGCACGGCGGGCTGGTCGCGATGATCGTGGAGGCGCTGGGGGAGCTGGGGCATGCGCAGCCCCGGCTGGCGGCGATGCTGGTGCAGGGGGTTGTGGACGCGGCGGTACGGCGCATCGAGCTGGGCGCGGCCGAAGACCCGACGGTGATCACGGACGCAGCCGTGGCCATGGCGCTGCGGGGCGTGCAAGGCTGAGGCCGGCCGGGGCGGGGGCGGAGACGCCTCCCGGCGTCGGCAGAGTGCCGCTGCGCCCACCCGTGCCACCCGTGCCACCCGTGCCACCCGTGCCGCCCGTGCCGCCCTGCGGCACGCCTGCCCGCAGCTGAGCAGCTGAGCAGCTGAGAGGGGCGCGGGGCTGTATTTGATGTGCGGCTACCGCCGCGTGGGCGCGAGCAACCCCCACTCACCCGCAGCCGCACCACCGTCCCCCGTCACCCCTCCGGCAGCGGCACCCCCAGCACCGGCAGCAGTCTCGACGGACCCCCGTTCAACAACCACGGCGGCAACAACAGCAACGGGTCCACATACACGTCCCCCCTGAGCAGCCCCCAGTGCACACACGTACTCGCACCACAGTGCGCACCCGGCTCCACCGTGCCCACCACCTGCCCCGCCGCCACCTGCTCCCCCTTCTCCACCTGCGCCGTCACCGGTTCGTACGTCGTGCGGAGGTCCGTTCCGGCGAGTCGCACCGACACCACGCCCCGCCCGGCCACCCGCCCCGCGAAAAAGACCCGGCCCGCCGCCACCGCCCGCACCTCCGCGCCGGGCGCGGCACCCAGATCGACCCCGCGGTGCCCGGGGCCGTACACCGTCGCCGGTGGCTCCCAGCCCCGCAGGACCGGCGGTCGCACCCCCACCGGCCAGGCCCGGCCGATCGCCGGGACCGTCGCGGGAGGGGGCGGGGGATCCTCCGCCCAAGCCACCGCCCAGCTCCAGGTCCAGACCCAGGTCCCGGTCACCGTCAGAAGCAGCGGCACCGTCGCCGCCCACATCCACCGCATCGTTCGTCGCATCGCCCACATGACCGAACCGTCCCGCAATCGGCCGATCATGGCCGGTACCTGTGGACTACTCACCGGTTGTGGACAGCGGCGTCACCCGGTGCCTCGCCGGTCCCGTACACTTCCTTTGGCGATCCGGGTCACCGGGTCGACTTCGCACGCCCCGACATCAGATCAGCAAAACGATCTGGGTCAGCGCTTCTCGGTCCTTCGTGGCACAGCGCAAACGGGCGTCAGGCGCGGGAGCCGTCCGGAACCCGCGGCACAACCGAGAAATTCAAGGAGATACGGCCATGGCCGTCGTCACGATGCGGGAGCTGCTGGAAAGCGGCGTCCACTTCGGTCACCAGACCCGTCGCTGGAACCCGAAGATGAAGCGCTTCATCTTCACCGAGCGCAACGGCATCTACATCATCGACCTGCTCCAGTCGCTGTCGTACATCGACCGCGCCTACGAGTTCGTCAAGGAGACCGTCGCCCACGGCGGCACGGTCATGTTCGTCGGCACGAAGAAGCAGGCGCAGGAGGCCATCGCCGAGCAGGCCACCCGCGTCGGCATGCCCTTCGTCAACCAGCGCTGGCTGGGCGGCATGCTCACCAACTTCTCCACCGTCTACAAGCGTCTGCAGCGCCTCAAGGAGCTCGAGCAGATCGACTTCGAGGACGTCGCCGCGTCGGGTCTGACCAAGAAGGAGCTTCTCGTGCTCTCGCGCGAGAAGGCCAAGCTGGAGAAGACCCTCGGTGGTATCCGCGAGATGTCCAAGGTGCCCAGCGCCGTCTGGATCGTGGACACCAAGAAGGAGCACATCGCGGTCGGTGAGGCCCGGAAGCTCAACATCCCGGTCGTCGCGATCCTCGACACCAACTGCGACCCCGACGAGGTCGACTACAAGATCCCGGGCAACGACGACGCGATTCGCTCCGTCACCCTGCTCACCCGCGTGATCGCCGACGCGGTCGCCGAGGGCCTCATCTCCCGTTCCCGTGTCGCCACCGGCGACAAGGGCGAGAAGGCCGCCGGCGAGCCGCTCGCCGAGTGGGAGCGCGACCTGCTCGAGGGCGAGAAGAAGGCGGACGAGGCCGAGGTCCAGACCTCCGCCGAGACCGAGAAGGTCGCCGACGCCGAGCAGGCCGAGGCTCCGGCTGCCGCCGAGGCCGCTGTCGAGGCTCCGGCCGCCGAGGCTCCGGCTGTCGAGGCTCCCGCTGCCGAGGCTCCGGCCGCGGACGCCGAGCAGGCCTGACCGTCCGGTGAAGCGTTGACGGTGGGGGCGGTGCCATGAAGTCCGCCCCCACCGTTCACCCGTAGGTCAGCCAACGGTCCGCGATCCACCCCTACAGGTGGAATCCACACATGGGATCCATGTGGATCGCAGACGTGCAGATCTTCGATCTTCCAGACTTCGAGAAAGACTTACAGACTCATGGCGAACTACACCGCCGCTGACGTCAAGAAGCTCCGCGAGCTCACCGGCGCCGGCATGATGGACTGCAAGAAGGCCCTGGACGAGGCCGACGGCGACGTGGACAAGGCCGTCGAGGCGCTCCGTATCAAGGGCCAGAAGGGCGTCGCCAAGCGCGAGGGCCGCTCCGCCGAGAACGGCGCCGTGGTCTCGATCATCGCCGACGACAACTCCTCCGGCGTCCTCGTCGAGCTGAAGTGCGAGACGGACTTCGTCGCCAAGGGTGACAAGTTCCAGGCCGCCGCCAACGCCATCGCCGAGCACGTCGCCAAGTCCGCCTACGCGGACCTGGAGGCCCTGCTCGCCTCCGAGATCGAGCCGGGCAAGACCGTCCAGGCGTTCGTGGACGAGGCCAACGCGAACCTCGGCGAGAAGATCGTCCTGGACCGCTTCGCGCAGTACGCCGACGGTTTCGTGCTCGCGTACATGCACCGCACGATGCCCGACCTGCCCCCGCAGATCGGTGTCCTCGTCGAGCTCGACAAGCCGAACGCCGAGATCGCCAAGGGCGTCGCCCAGCACATCGCCGCCTTCGCGCCGAAGTACCTCTCCAAGGAGGACGTGCCGGCCGACGTCGTCGAGTCCGAGCGTCGTATCGCCGAGGAGACCACCCGCGCTGAGGGCAAGCCCGAGGCCGCGCTCCCGAAGATCGTCGAGGGTCGTCTGAACGGCTTCTTCAAGGACGCCACGCTGCTCGGCCAGCCGTACGCGCTCGACAACAAGAAGTCGGTCCAGAAGGTTCTGGACGAGGCCGGTGTCACCCTGAAGCGCTTCACGCGCATCAAGGTCGGCATCTGAGTCCGTACCGCGATCGACGCGCGACCCGCGGGGAAATCCCGGTAGGGTCGGTCGACAGCAGTCGTCCGGGTACCCGGCCAGACCCAGGGTCGTGACGGACGGCAGCAGATCTGACGAGGAGGCCATTGCCGCGCATGGGCAGCGAAAAGCGACCCCACCGGCAATGGCCTTCTTCGTATGTGCACCACGTGAAAGAGGCGGGATCTCCATGACCACCAAGGCTCAGAAGAGCGACGACGGCAAAGTACGCGGCCGGTTTCTGCTGAAGCTGTCCGGAGAGGCGTTCGCCGGTGGCGGCGGCCTGGGCGTGGACCCCGACGTGGTGCACAAGATCGCCCGTGAGATCGCGGCCGTCGTCCGCGACGGCGCGGAGGTCGCCGTCGTCATCGGCGGCGGCAACTTCTTCCGTGGCGCCGAGCTCCAGCAGCGCGGCATGGACCGGGCCCGCTCGGACTACATGGGCATGCTCGGCACCGTGATGAACTGCCTGGCCCTCCAGGACTTCCTGGAGAAGGAGGGCATCGACAGCCGGGTGCAGACCGCGATCACCATGGGCCAGGTCGCCGAGCCGTACATCCCGCTGCGCGCCGTGCGCCACCTGGAGAAGGGCCGCGTGGTCATCTTCGGCGCTGGTATGGGCATGCCGTACTTCTCCACCGACACCACCGCCGCCCAGCGCGCCCTGGAGATCGACGCCGAGGCGCTGCTCATGGGCAAGAACGGCGTGGACGGGGTCTACGACTCCGACCCGAAGAAGAACCCGGACGCCGTCAAGTTCGACTCCCTCGGCTACGGCGAGGTCATCACCCGCGAGCTCAAGGTCGCCGACGCCACGGCGATCACGCTCTGCCGCGACAACAAGCTGCCGATCCTGGTGTTCGAGCTGCTCGTGGAGGGCAATATCGCGCGGGCCGTCAAGGGTGAGAAGATCGGCACGCTGGTGGGTGACCAGGGCGGCCGGGCCTGACCGGCACCGCCTGACGCACCCTGACCGGGGGATGGACAATGTCCTGCCGGTCGGGAACCGTGCAGGAAAGAAGACGCGACGCAGCCGGCCGCCGCCCGCACAGGAATCGCAGCCGGGCCTTACTCAAGACACGCAGGAGCAAGTGGTGATCGAAGAGACCCTCCTCGAGGCCGAGGAGAAGATGGAGAAGGCCGTCGTGGTCGCCAAGGAGGACTTCGCCGCGATCCGCACCGGTCGTGCGCACCCGGCGATGTTCAACAAGATCGTGGCCGACTACTACGGCGCACCGACGCCGATCAACCAGCTGGCCTCGTTCTCCGTACCGGAACCGCGCATGGCCGTCGTGACCCCGTTCGACAAGAGCGCGCTGCGCAACATCGAGCAGGCGATCCGCGACTCCGACCTGGGCGTCAACCCGAGCAACGACGGCAACATCATCCGTGTGGTGTTCCCGGAGCTCACCGAGGAGCGCCGCCGCGACTACATCAAGGTCGCCAAGGGCAAGGCGGAGGACTCCCGGGTGTCCATCCGTTCCGTCCGCCGCAAGGCCAAGGACGCCATCGACAAGCTGATCAAGGACGGCGAGGTCGGCGAGGACGAGGGCCGTCGCGCCGAGAAGGAGCTCGACGACACCACCGCGAAGTACGTCGCGCAGGTGGACGAGCTCCTCAAGCACAAGGAAGCGGAGCTTCTCGAAGTCTGATGAACGACTCATCCTGGGGAGCGCCGCCACACGCCGGTGCGCAGGCCGGGCAGGCGGGATCACCGGCCGGGTACTGGGGCCCGACCGGTCAGGGCACCGGCCAGGGGTACGACCAGGGTCCCGCCGAGGGGCAGGGGTACGACGAACGGGGTCCTGTCCAGGGCCAGGGGTACGACCAGGGTCCCGTCCAGGGCCAGGGGTACGCCACCGGTTCCGGCCGCGGCCAGGGGTACGACCAAGCTCCCGGCCAGGGGTACGACCCCGGCTACGCCCATGGCTATGGCCAGGGACATGTCCAGGGAGCCGCCCCGGCGGGTCCCGCGTACGATGCGCATGACGCGCAGCAGACTCGCCCCATGCCCATCGTGCCCGACGACGCACCACCGTACGGCGGAGACCAGGACGACGACCGGGGGGCCGCTCGGCTGAGCGGCCCCTTGTTCCGAGACGACACGTTCCAGGACGGTACGTCCCGCGACGGGACCCACCGCAACGACACCCCGTCGGCGCAGCCTCTGCCCCATGCGGCGGCGCCGCAGAATCCGGAGCCCATGCCCGACGCCCCGCAGCCGGCGCCCGCGCCGCAGAAGAAGAACGCGGGTCGGGACCTGGGTGCGGCCATAGGGGTCGGCGTCGGACTGGGCGTCGTGATCGTGGCGTCCCTGTTCGTCGTCAAGGCCGTCTTCGTCGGCGTGGTCGCGGTCGCGGTCGTGGTGGGCCTGTGGGAGCTGACCAGCCGGCTCCAGGAGCGCAAGGGCATCAAGGCGCCCCTGGTCCCGCTGGCACTGGGCGGCGCGGCGATGGTGGTCGCCGGCTACGCCCGCGGTGCCGAGGGCGCCTGGGTCGCCCTGGCACTGACCGGGCTCGCGGTCCTGGTCTGGCGGATGACGGAACCCCCGGAGGGCTACCTCAGGGACGTCACGGCGGGCCTCTTCGCGGCGTTCTACGTCCCGTTCCTGGCGACCTTCGTCTCGATGATGCTCACCGCGGACGACGGCCCCCGCCGGGTGATCACCTTCCTCCTCCTCACGGTGGTCAGCGACACCGGCGCCTACGCGGTCGGCTGGCGTTTCGGCACCCACAAGCTCGCCCCGCGCATCAGCCCCGGCAAGACCCGCGAGGGCCTGGTCGGCGCGGTGCTGTTCGCGATGGTCGCGGGCGCGCTGTGCATGCAGTTCCTGATCGACGACGGCACCTGGTGGCAGGGCCTGCTGCTGGGCCTCGCGGTCGCGGCCAGCGCCACCCTCGGCGACCTCGGCGAGTCCATGATCAAGCGGGACCTGGGTATCAAGGACATGGGCACCTTGCTCCCGGGCCACGGCGGAATCATGGACCGCTTGGACTCGCTGTTGCCGACGGCCCCGGTGGTGTGGCTGCTGATGGTGCTCTTCGTCGGCAGCGGCTGACGTACACCTGTCGTAGTCGAGCCCCCGTCCTTCGCAGGGCGGGGGCTCATCGGCTTGTCGGCCCCGGATGGCGCAGCAGAAATCGCATGGTCAGTCCGGTCGGAGGCAGACTCCCTGTGAGGACGCTGTGTGTCCTCTGACGCGCAGGGAGTGTGCCCATGCCCCTAGACCCGGCCCCGGCCTCCACCCCGACCCCGACCCCGCCTCCTCCGGTGCGGTTCTGGCCCGTCGACGACCTGCCCGCCCTCGACCCCGACCCGTTCCTCGACGAGATGCTGCGCGACGAACCGGTCACCCGGATCAAGCTCGCGCACGGCGAGGGGCACGCCTGGCTGATCACCCGTTACGAGGACTGCCGTTTCGTCACCTCCGACCCCCGCTTCTCCCGGGAACAGGTCGTCGGCCGCGATGTCACCAGCATGCGCCCGGAGCCCGTGGCCTCGCAGACGGCGGGCCTGCAGTACATCGACCCGCCGCGGCACAACCGGCTGCGCCGGGTCGTCGCCCGTGCCTTCACCGGGCGGGCCATGCAGCGGCTGCGGCCGATGGCCGAGCGCAGGGCTGCCGAACTGCTCGACGTGATGGCGGCCGCCGGGCCGCCGGCCGACCTCATGGAGCATCTGCACGGCCCCTTCCCGATCGCCGTCATCCGTGACTTCCTCGGCGTCGACGAGAAGGACTGGCACCGCTGGGCGGCGACCGGGGAGGCCCTGCTGTCCGCCGGCGCCGACTCCGAGGAGCGCGCCAAGGAGGCGGCCCGGACCACTCGGGCCCGGATCGCCGAACTGCTCCAGCGCCGCCGTGAGGAGCCCCGCGAGGACCTCGCCGGAGTGCTGGCGCTGGCCACCGAGGCCGGCGAGATCACCGAGGACGAGGCGATCTCGCTGGCCACCGCCATCCAGGTCAGCGGCGGTCACGCGGTCCGCAACAACAGCGGCTCGATGATGTACGCGCTGCTCACCCACCCCCGCCATCTGGAACGGCTGCGCCGCGAGCCGGAGCTGCTCCCCAAGGCCGTGGACGAACTCTTCCGCTACGTCCCGCACCGCAACGGTGTCGGCATCCCGCGGGTCGCCATCGAGGACGTCGAGGTCGGTGGCCAGCTGATCCGGGCCGGTGAGGTCATCTACAACGCGTATGTCGCCGCCAACCGCGACCCCGCGGTCTTCCCCGACCCCGACGACCTGGACTTCGACCGCACCGACGGCCCCCACCTGGCCTTCGGGCACGGTCCCCACCACTGCATGGCCGCCATCATGGCCCGTATGGAGGCCGAGATCATGATCGGCTCGGTCCTCACCCGCTTCCCCGGCATCCGCCTGGCCGTACCGGCCGAGGGGGTCGAGTTCCAACGCCAGGGCCTGATCCGCGGCCCGCGCACCCTGCCGGTGACGTGGTGACGTGGTGACGTGGTGACGTGGTGACGTGGTGACGTGGTGACGTGGTGACGTGGTGACGTGGTGACGTGGTGACGTGGTGACGTG
>NZ_JBEZKI010000021.1:78649-215205 GCF_040651615.1 Streptomyces sp. NPDC048417
CGTTGGTGACGTGGTGACGTGGTGACGTGGTGACGTGGTGACGTGGTGACGTGGTGACGTGGTGACGTGGTGACGTGGTGACGTGGTGACGTGGTGACGGAGGCGGTCGAAACGTGCGGGAAGGCGGTCATTCCCCAGTTAGCCCGGGCACCACGGCCCGGTGGATGACCCCCCACGCTGACGACCACCTATGGCCCCGGCCCTGCGCACCGGCTCGATCTCGGAAGCCCGGACAGCGCCACGAACTGAGCACCGGGACACGGGCCGGGTCCACTCCGCGCACCTTCGGGCACGGGCCACCGGAATTGATCTGCGACACTGGTAAGGCCATGCCTAAGCCCGGAGAACTTACTTTTGTCGCGCCGCGCGGAGCCAAGAAGCCGCCGCGGCATCTTGCTGACCTCACGCCTGCCGAGCGCAAGGACGCGGTGGCCGAGATCGGTGAGAAGCCGTTCCGCGCCAAGCAGCTCGCGCAGCACTACTTCGCGCGGTACGCGCACGAGCCCGAGCAGTGGACGGACATCCCGGCCGGCTCTCGTGACCGGCTGCGGGACGCGCTGTTCCCCGAGCTGATGACCGTCGTCCGGCATCTGTCGACCGACGAGGGGACGACGCGCAAGACGCTGTGGCGGTTGTTCGACGGCACGCTCGTCGAGTCCGTGCTGATGCGCTACCCGGACCGGGTGACCATGTGCATCAGCTCGCAGGCGGGGTGCGGGATGAACTGCCCGTTCTGTGCGACCGGGCAGGCGGGCCTCGACCGGAATCTGTCCACCGCGGAGATCGTCCACCAGATCGTGGACGGGATGCGGGCGCTCCGGGACGGGGAGGTGCCCGGCGGTCCGGCGCGGCTCTCCAACATCGTGTTCATGGGGATGGGCGAGCCGCTCGCCAACTACAAGCGGGTCGTCACCGCCATCCGGGCGCTGACCGACCCGGCCCCGGACGGGCTGGGTCTCTCGCAGCGCGGGATCACCGTGTCGACGGTCGGGCTCGTGCCGGCCATCCACCGGTTCGCCGACGAGGGCCTCAAGTGCCGGCTCGCGATCTCCCTGCACGCCCCCGACGACGAGCTGCGCGACACCCTCGTCCCCGTGAACACGCGGTGGAAGGTGCGCGAGGTGCTCGACGCCGGGTTCGAGTACGTCGAGAAGAGCGGGCGGCGGTTGTCGATCGAGTACGCCCTCATTCGCGACATCAACGACCAGGCGTGGCGAGGGGACCGGCTGGGCCGCCTGCTCAAGGGCAAGCCCGTGCACGTCAACCTCATCCCGCTGAACCCGACCCCGGGCTCGAAGTGGACCGCCTCCCGGCCCGAGGACGAGAAGGCGTTCGTCGAGGCGATCGCCGCGCACGGTGTGCCCGTCACCGTCCGGGACACCCGTGGTCAGGAGATCGACGGAGCCTGCGGTCAGCTCGCGGCCACCGAGCGGTAATCTGAGGGCCGTAGGTACATCTTCATATTCCGACAGGGGAGCGCCACAGCGCTGAGAGTGCGGCAATCGGGCCGCAGACCCTCTGAACCTCGCCCAGGTCATTCTGGGTAGGAAGTTCGGTCATCACTCAAGCTGTTGCGCCCTGTCCGCACACCGCGGGCAGGGCCGCGTCTCTTCCTGGTCCACCCCAGGAGGAAATCACCAGTGCACACAAGGACCTTCTTGGCCGCGGCCGTCGGGCTCGGTCTCGTCACGCTGTCCGCGTGTTCGTCGTCGTCGGGTTCCGAGGCCGACTCCAAGACCGTCACCCTGGTCAGCCACGACTCATGGGCCGTCTCCAAGACCGTGCTCCAGGACTTCGAGAAGCAGTCCGGCTACAAGGTGAACGTCCTCAAGGACGGCGACGCCGGCCAGGCCGTCAACAAGGCGATCCTGACCAAGGACAACCCGCAGGGCGACGTCTTCTTCGGCGTCGACAACACCCTGCTCTCCCGCGCCCTCGACAACGGTCTCTTCCAGCCGTACCGGGCCAAGGGCCTCGACCAGGTCGGCACGGACTACCAACTCGACGCGGGCAAGCACCGGGTCACCCCCATCGACTACGGCGACATCTGCGTCAACTACGACAAGGCCTACTTCAGCAAGCACAAGCTGACCCCGCCCGCCTCCTACGCCGACCTCGTCAAGCCGCAGTACAAGAACCTCCTCGTCACCGAGAACGCGGCCACCTCCTCGCCGGGGCTGGGATTCCTGCTCGGGAGCGCCGCCCAGTACGACGACGGCTGGCAGGGCTACTGGAAGAAGCTCAAGGACAACGGCGTCAAGGTCGTCGACGGCTGGGAGCAGGCCTACGACGAGGAGTTCTCCGGCTCGGCCGGCGGCAAGAAGGCGAAGGGCGACCGTCCGCTCGTCGTGTCCTACGCCTCCTCCCCGCCCGCCGAGGTCATCTACGCCGACCCCAGGCCCAGCACCGCGCCCACCGGAGTAGCGACCGGCACCTGCTTCCGGCAGATCGAGTTCGCCGGGCTGCTGAGCAACGCCAAGAACACCAAGGGCGGCAAGGCGCTCGTCGACTTCCTGGTCTCCAAGGAGTTCCAGGAGGACATGCCGTTGAACATGTTCGTGTACCCGGTGGTCAAGGGGGCCGCGGTGCCCGCCGAGTTCACGAAGTACGGTCCCGCCGCGAAGGACCCCGAGACCATGGCGCCCGACAAGATCGCCGCCAACCGTGACCAGTGGGTCAAGACGTGGACGTCACTCGTACTCAAGTAGCACGTACGCAAACAGCTCGTGCGCAAGCAGCCGCCAGGCGCGGGAGCGTGGCGCGGCTCGGCCTGATGGCCGTGCCCGTCGCGTTCTTCGCCGTCTTCTTCGCGTGGCCGGTCGTGGCGATCGTCACGCGCGGGCTGAAGGTCGACGGGGTGTGGCGGTTCGGGCGGATCGCCGACGTCGTCGGCGGGTCCGACATCCGGCACGTCCTGTGGTTCACCACCTGGCAGGCGCTCGCCTCCACCGCGCTCACCCTGCTGGTGGCGCTGCCGGCCGCCTATGTCTTCGCCCGCCTGGACTTCCCGGGCAAGCAGGTGCTGCGGGCCGTGGTGACGGTGCCGTTCGTGCTGCCGACGGTGGTGGTCGGTACGGCGTTCCTGGCGCTGGTCGGCCGCGGCGGACTGCTGGACGGGCTGTGGGGCGTACGACTGGACACCACCGTCTGGGCCATCCTGCTCGCGCATGTCTTCTTCAACTACGCGGTCGTCGTACGGACCGTGGGCGGGCTGTGGGCCCAACTGGACCCACGGCAGGAGGAGGCCGCGCGGATGCTCGGCGTCTCGCCGGTGGGCGCCTGGCGGAAGGTCACCCTGCCCGCGCTGGCGCCCGCCGTGGCCGCCGCCGCGCTGATGGTCTTCCTGTTCACCTTCACGTCCTTCGGCGTGGTCCAGATCCTCGGCGGGCCGACCTTCTCCACCCTCGAAGTGGAGATCTACCGGCAGACCTCCGAGATCTTCGACCTCTCCACGGCCGCCGTCCTCACGATCGTGCAGTTCGTCGCGGTCGGCGCGATCCTCGCCGTGTACGCGTGGACGGTACGGCGGCGGGAGAGCGTGCTGCGGCTGGTGGACCCGTCGGTGACGGCACGCCGGCCGCGCGGCGCCGGGCAGTGGGCGCTGCTCGGCGCGGTCCTCGCCACCATCACCGTGCTCCTCGTGCTGCCGCTGGCTGTGCTGGTACGGCGGTCGCTCGACGGGGGGTTCGGCTACTACAGGGCGCTGGGCGACGCCGACGGGGGCACCTTCCTGGTCGCGCCCGTCCAGTCGGTGGTCAATTCGCTCGAATACGCCGTCGCCGCCACCGCCATCGCCGTGGTGATCGGCGGGCTCGCCGCCGCCGCGCTGGCCCGGCGGGACGCGGGGCGGCTGGTACGGGGCTTCGACGCGCTGCTGATGCTGCCGCTCGGGGTGTCCGCGGTGACCGTCGGGTTCGGGTTCCTGATCGCCCTCGACAAGCCGCCGCTGGACCTCAGGCAGTCCTGGATCCTGGTGCCACTCGCCCAGGCACTGGTCGGGGTGCCGTTCGTCGTACGGACCATGCTGCCCGTGCTGCGTGCCGTGGACGAACGGCTGCGGGAGGCGGCGGCCGTGCTCGGGGCCTCGCCGTGGCGGGTGTGGCGGGAGGTCGATCTGCCGATGGTGCGGCGGGCGCTGCTGGTCGCGGCCGGGTTCGCCTTCGCGGTGTCGCTGGGGGAGTTCGGGGCGACCGTGTTCATCGCGCGGCCGGACAACCCGACGCTGCCGGTGGCCGTGGCGCGGTTGCTGTCCCGCCCCGGTGATCTCAACTACGGCCAGGCGATGGCCCTTTCCACGATTCTGATGGTGGTGTGCGCGGTGGCGCTGCTGGTGCTGGAGCGACTGCGGACCGACCGGACGGGGGAGTTCTGATGGCACTTCTCGAACTGGAGCAGGCCACCGTGCGGTTCGGCGGGCGGGCCGTGCTCGACGCCGTGGACCTCCAGGTCGCCGAGCACGAGGTGGTGTGTGTGCTCGGGCCCAGCGGGAGCGGCAAGTCGACGCTGCTGCGGGTGGTGGCGGGGCTGCAACCGCCGGACACGGGGCGGGTGCTGCTCGACGGGCAGGACCAGACGCGGGTACCGGCCCACCGGCGGGGGGTCGGGCTGATGTTCCAGGACCATCAGCTGTTCCCGCAGCGGGACGTGGGCGGGAACGTGGCCTTCGGGCTCCGGATGCGCGGCGACGGCAAGGGGCAACAGGCCGAGCGTGTCGGCGAGTTGCTGGAACTGGTGGGGCTGCCGGGGGCCACCCGGCGGGCGGTGGCCGGGCTCTCCGGCGGTGAGCAGCAGCGGGTG
This sequence comes from Streptomyces sp. NPDC048417, assembly GCF_040651615.1. Taxonomy (NCBI): domain Bacteria; kingdom Bacillati; phylum Actinomycetota; class Actinomycetes; order Kitasatosporales; family Streptomycetaceae; genus Streptomyces; species Streptomyces sp. NPDC048417. The sequence goes on from NZ_JBEZKI010000021.1 coordinate 83,447, forward strand.
GCGCTCGCGCGGGCGCTGGCGCCCCGGCCCCGGCTGCTGATGCTCGACGAACCGCTGGGACAGCTCGACCGCTCGCTGCGGGAGCGGCTGGTGGTCGAACTGCGGGAGCTGTTCGGCAGGTTGGGCACGACCGTGCTCGCGGTCACCCATGACCAGGGTGAGGCCTTCGCGCTGGCCGACCGGGTGGTGGTGATGCGGGACGGCCGGATCGCCCAGTCCGGCACGCCCCTCGATGTCTGGCAGCGGCCGGCCGACGAGTTCGTGGCGCGCTTCCTCGGCTTCGGCAACGTGGTCCCGGCGACCGTCGAGGGCTCGGCCGCGGTGACGCCCTGGGGGAAGCTGCCGCTGCCCGAGAACGCGCCTCAGGGGCCGCGCACCGTACTGGTACGGCCCGCGGGCGTACGGCTCGTGGCGGCCGACGCGGGGCTGCCCTGCACGGTGACCGCCCGCACCTTCCAGGGCACCCATGTCACCGTCCACCTCCAGCCCCAGGACGGCCCGCGCCTCGAGGCGGCCTGCGCGCTGCGGGAGGCCCCGGAGGCCGGGGACGCGGTGGGCGTCGAGTTCGACGCGGCGGAGACCGTCGTACTGGACTGAGGCGTACAGGACTGAGGCGTACAGGACCGAGGCGTACAGGACCGAGGCGTACAGGACCGAGGCGTACAGGACTGCGGCCTACTGGGCCGAGGCTCTTCAGGACACGGCCGAGGCCCGTCCCCCGGGGATACGGGGACGGGCCTCGACGGTGTACGAAAGCGGTGTACGAAGGCGGGTGCGTCAGCTTCCGCTGTTCGCCCCACGACGGCGCATGCCGAACCACACGGCGCCGCCGCCGACCACGACCAGCGCGCCCGCGACGCCGGCGATCAGACCGGTGTTCGAGTTGGCACCGGTCTCGGCGAGGTTGGACTCACCGACCGCCGGGGACGGGGCGTTGTCCGACGCGCCCGCCGGAGCGGTGCTGCTGCTCTCCGAGGCCGACGGAGTCGGGGAGTCGGACTCGGCCGGGGTGGACGCGGACTCCGACGGCGACGGCGTGGCCGACTCCGACGGGGAGGGGCTGGAGCTCTCGTCGGACTTGCAGGCGGTCGACGGGGTCGTCAGGTTGGGCGTGATGTCCCTGTCGATGTGGATGTTACCGCTGTCGACCTTGACGCGGACGCGGTACGTCGCGTTGGGCGCCCAGTCCTCGGAGAAGGTGACCTTCGTACCTTCCTTGGAGCCCTTCACGGACTGCGCGTCGCCGACCTGCTTCGCGTCGGCACCGTTGCTCTCGAGGAAGACGCTGATGGTGGCCGGAGTACCCGAGGCGTCCTGGTCGGTGACCGTGATGACACCGTTGGAGCCGTCGCAGGTGGCTTCGGCGGAGAACTCGGAGATGTTGCACGCGAAGGCGCTGCTGGAGACGCCCAGGGCCAGCGCCGCGGACGCGGAGGCAACACCCAGGATGCGCACGGAACGACGTGCACTGCGGCGGGATATGGACACGTTTGTCCTTAATGAGTGCATAACTGCGGGGGGCTTGTGGGGGAGTTGACGCAACGCGAGGTGAGGCATCAGCAACCCCAGGAGGCTCACAGGTCTATAAGTGTGCCGTAAGTAGTGTCAATGCATATGCGGTCCACGGGCGTTGACTTTGCCTGCTTATTAATTGCTGAGACGTTTCAGTGCTTCAGAAGCCTGCTCGATCCGGTCAACCAGGGCGATACGGGACGCCATCGGCCGGTCCTGGGCAAGCGCGGTCAGCAGCTGCCAAGCCGGCAGCCACTCGCTCCAGTGCGCCTCGTTCACGAGCACCATCGGGGTCGGCTCGCCCCGTGACTCGTAGTAGTTGGGCGTCGCGTTGTCGAAGATCTCCTGGACGGTCCCGGCGGCGCCCGGCAGGAACACCACACCGGCGTTGGAGCGGGCCAGCAGGCCGTCCTCACGGGTGGCGTTGGCGAAGTACTTGGCGATGTGCGCGGCGAAGGCGTTCGGCGGCTCGTGGCCGTAGAACCAGGTGGGGATGCCGACCGACGGACCGCCGTCCGGCCAGCGCTCGCGGACCTCGAAGGCGGCGCGCGCCCAGTCGGTGACGGACGGCCGGAACGACGGCGCCTTGGCGAGGAGTTCCAGGGCCTCCTCCAGCATCCCGTCGTCGAAGGGGGCCGCGTACGCGCCCAGGTTCGCCGCCTCCATCGCGCCCGGGCCGCCGCCGGTCGCCACCGTGAACCCGGCCCGCGCCAGCTCCCGGCCGAGCCGGGCGGCACCGGCGTACTCCGCCGTGCCGCGCGCCATCGCGTGGCCGCCCATCACGCCCACCACCCGGGCGCCGACGAGGAGTTCGTCCAGTGCGTCGGAGACCGCGTCGTCGTGGATCGAGCGCAGCATCGAGCCGAATATGTCGCCGTCAGCCTTGGTCTGCTGGAACCAGGCGTACGAGCGGGCGTCCGGGGTCGCCTCGTAGCCCGCGTCGAGCGAGTCGAACAGTTCGTCGGGCGTGTAGACGAAGGCGCGGTAGGGATCGAAGGGGAGGTCCGGGACCGGCGGGAACACCAGGGCGCCGGACGCCCCGGCCCGGGCGGCGGCCTCGGGGGACATCGGGCACCCGAGGAAGACGGCGCCGGTGGTGTCGGTGGTCAGCAGGACGTCCGTACGGCCCGTCAGATCGACGGCCTGGACGCGGTACTGGGCGAGCGTGCCGTGCGCGGCGACGACCTCGTCGAACTCGGCGAGGGACTCGATCTCACGGTCGCGGGCGGCCCGGTGCTGCGGCGCGGGCCGGGGCTGCGGGGGGTTCGGCTGGGCGGGTGTCGGATGCACCCGCCCACTGTAGGTGTCAGCCCAGGACTGCCGCGGGGCCGTCCCGCATGCCCCTCGCTGCCCAGAGACGGACGTCTCTGGGCAGCGAGGGGCGATCAGTGGTGCTGGGCCGGCGTCACAGCAGCTGCCGGTTCAGCGCGTCGGCCTCCTCGGGGGTGAGGGCGTAGTTCCAGGCTTGGACGTGGCTGACGGCGCCGGATACGAAGTCGGTGGCTGCGCCGTTGTACTGGCTTCGGCCGACGGTGAAGGCACCGGAGGAACTCCAGGAGGTGGCACCGGTGACGGTGGCCGCGAGGACGCCGTTGACGTACAGCTCGGCTGTCTGGGTGGTGGCGTCGTAGGTGCCGAGGAGATGTGTCCAGGTGCCCGCGGTGGCGCCGGCGGCGTAGGCGTTCCAGAAGCCGGCGCCGGCGGTGTCGCTCTTGCTGAGGCTGAACGACCAGCCGGGGGTGCCGTTGTAGGTGTCGTTGTACTGGAGCATGAAGGGGCTGGTCTGGCTGCCGTCCTGGGCGGCGATGGTGGCGTTGTGGTTGGGCAGGGAGGACAGGTCGACCCACGCGGAGACGGAGTAGCTGCCGGTCGTGTTCAGCGCGCTGGTGCCGGAGGCGGCGTAGCCGCTGGTCCCGTCGAGGCTCAGCACCTCACCGTGGGTGGCGTCGGAAGTCCAGGTGGTGCCGCCGCTCAGGGTGAGCGGATTGTTGCCCACGGTGGGATCGGGCATCGCGTAGGCGGTGTCGGTGGGCGCGGTGTCGTTGGCGAAGGTGTAGCCGTCGCCGTCGTCCAGGTTCCAGGTGTTGTGCGGCGAGTCGTAGGCGCCGACGATGGCACCGATGCCCGCCGGCTTCGGGTTGACGTGGTCGAAGCTGTCCGCGCCGGGCGCCAACTTCTCCTCGCCGTTCGTGGTGTCGATCGTGGCCAGGGCCGAGTCGATGTCGGTGACGAAGACGGGCGGGGTGTCCCACCATCCACCGAGGTTGTAGCTGCGCAGCCAGTCGTTCACCGCCGAGCGGTACTGATCGACGGTCGTGGTGCAGGGGTCGTTCACAGGGGACGACGTCGATGAGCCGCCGCCCGTGTAGCCGTCGCACGGGGTGAGTGTGCTCACGGTCGTGCCTATGCCCCAGGCGGTCAGCTGCTGTACGAGGGCCGTGTAGCCGTTGGTCTCCAGGTCGACGTCTGTGCGACCGCCTTCGAGTACGTCTTCGAGTCCCTCGTAGAGGAGGACGCTGTTCATGCCGGGCTGATCGAGCAGGTCGCGGTCGATCCGGGACAGGAGCGAGGGGCCGGTGGTGGGGGGAGTGCCGTCGGCGTAGTCGCTCATGATCTGGTTCGAGGAGATGCTTTCGGTGATTTCGCCGTAGGACCGGCCGCTGGAGGCGTCGGCGCGCTGCAGCACGTCGTCGGTCTGCGTGCCGCTCGGGAAGGAGTTGGCGCGCGGTATGTCGATCTCGCCGTTCCCGACGATGCCGAGGGTGGCGGCGCCGGCGGTCGTGACGTCGACGCCGGTGAGCAGGTCCGTGACCGGGGTACCTCCCCACTTGGAGGTGGTGAACGGGGTCCCGGTCGTGTTGGCGGTGTTGTCGCCGGTGCCGGGGTCGGCCAGGTACTCGAGCCCGGAGTCGGCCAGCGAGTGCCCGACGATCGCGGTGATCGAATTCGTCAGGTAGTACGAGACGAGCAGGAATCTGTTCCGGGTCACGGTGAAGGGCAGCGGGTCGCTGTAGATCATGCCGCCGGCCGGCACGGTGACGCTCTGGCTGCCGGAGAAGGTCAGCGAGGTCGGGGTGGAGACGGGCACCGACGAGGGCTCGGCGGGATTGGGCGTGGTGTCGGACGACGTGGCGACGGTGGCGTGTCCGATGGCCAGCTTCGAGGACCCCAGCGCGTTGTCGAGCTTGATCCGCACGGTGTTGCCCGAGACGGAGGGGCGCAGCGCGATCCGGAAGGTCTGGTTGCCGTACGGCCCCATGGAGCCGTCCTCCCCCTCGATGGGGCTGGCCCAGGCGCCGGTCCAGGTCTGGCCGCTCGGTGCGGCCACGCTGGTGCCGTTGGACTCTGCCGTACGAGCCGTGGTGTTGCGCGTCGCGAGGGAGAAGATGTGCAGCGAGGGCGTGTGGTTGCCGATGCGGTTGCCGACGTCGGGCAGGGTGACTGACGCGATGGTCCTGGCCGGGTCGAGGGGCACGGAGAACGCGTACAGGCGCCGCTTGCTCGCGGTCTGTCCGCTGGGGTTGTTGCGGTGCGGAAGGATCACCGCGGCGATCGAGTCGTCAGCGACCGTCCAGCCGGGCACGGTCAGGGCGTACGAGGCGGAGGTGCCGTCCGTGTAGTTGATGGTGCCGGTCGCGGCGCACGGCCCGTCAGGTGTGGTCCCGGTGAAGCAGTAGCTGCCGGTCACGGAACTTCCGGCGGGCACGTACGGCGCTGTCGCCTGGCCGTCGATGGCGCCGGGGTCGGTGGCGTTGGAGTACGAGGACGAGGCCAGGAACTCCAGCGCGTTGCCGGAGCCGCTGTAGGTGACGGTCTGGTTGGCGGCCAGCACGTTGTCCCTCTGCCCGGACCCGAAGGCGGGCAGCGTGAACGTGGCGCCGTCGACGGTGACCTTCCCGCCGGAGGTCCAGCCGACGTTGTTCAGGTCGGTGGCGGAGTAGCTGCCGCCGGTGCCGTCCATGTCGGCCTGCGACGGGGTGGCGTCGGCGCTGATGCCGGTGTTGTTGTAGCAGGCGGTCAGGCTCGTGCAGGTGGTGGCGGTGTGGCCCGTGGCCAGGAAGCGGTACGGGTGGGTGGCGGAGAAGTCACCGGCCGCGTCGATGGCGTAGACGTACAGGGTGTGCGGGCCGGGCGCGTACGGAGTGACGGTCACCCTCGCCGCGTTGCCGCTGGCGGGGACGGTCTGGGAGGCCGCCGGGGTGACGGTGGGGTCGAGTCCGACGTCGAGCGAGTAGACGAACTTCGTCGCGCTGGCGCCGCCGCTCGTGGCCACGTCGAAGGTGCCCGCGGTGCCCGCCACCGCACCGGCCGCACCCCCGTTGTCGGTGTCGGGGTAGAGGCTGTTCTCCGAGGTGACGGTCGGCTCGTCGGGGGCGGTGGGCTGGGCGACGAAGTGGCAGATCGAGGAGTAGGCGGAGGTGTCCTCGCCGTCGGTGACCTTCGCCTGCCAGTCGACGATCTTTCCGTTCGTCAGGGCGCTGGTGAAGCTGGAGGGCAGCGAGAAGGTGGCGAAGCTGCCGCTGGCGAGGTTGTCGCCGCTGAGCCCGGTGGCCTTGGTGGTGGAGCCGTCGACCCAGTACTGGAAGGTGGTCCGCAGCTTGTCGCCGTCACCGTCGCTGACCTTGGCCTTGAGCACCGGCGGGGTGGAGGCGACGGTCTTGCCCATGTACGGGTACGGGGAGGTGGTGTCGCAGCCCGCCGAGTGCGCGCCGGACACCGCGGACATGGTGCTTACGGCCGGCACGCTCGGGATGGTGTTGTAGAAGATCTCCAGGCTGGGGTTGTCGGTGAAGCGCGAGAAGCCCGACGCGCTGTGGGAGCTCTCGGCGGAGTCCTCCTTCAGCGTGACGGCGAAGGTGGAGGAGTGCCCGGCCGCGTCGGACCTGATCGGGGTGAGCACGTTCAGCCCGTGGGTGACGTCGCCGTTGGACGGGCAGAAGGTGGGGTTCCAGGCGCGGGCGTACGAGGCCGAGGTGGAGTAGCTGTTGAAGCCGGGCCGGTTCGACCAGTCGGTCCCCTTGCCGAAGCCGCCGGACCAGTGCAGGTCGACGGTGTAGCTGCTGGAGCAGGAGGCGGAGTAGACCTCGGTGGCGTTCACGGTCGCGGTGTCGATGTGCGCCCCGTACAGGGTGGAGGACAGCTTCCACTGGTACAGCGCGTGCTCGCTGCCGGCGGCGCAGTCGCCCTCCGACCAGCCGTTGTAGCCCACGCCCAGCCGGCCGGAGTCGGACAGCGCGTCGGTCTTGTCGTAGAACGAGGTGTTGGGGCAGCCCTGTTTGATCTCGTCGAAGTGCGGGGCGGCCGGGTCGTACGGGTGCCAGTTGAACGTCGGGTCCACGTACACCGGGAACACGGTCCTACCGCCCCTCAGCAGCCGCGTGTCCGGTGTCAGGGTGAGCGCGTTGGCGGATGCGTGCAGGGCGACCGGCGCCTGGCGGGCGGCCAGTCCCGGATGGGCGGCGTCCGAGGCGTCCGCCGCGACCTTGGCGCCCGCGGTCCTGCGAGCACTGCTTCCCGTGGGCCGCAGGGTGGTGTCGGAGTCCCACATCTGCGCGGCCGGGGCGTCCATCACATCGTGGCCGTGGGTGTCCAGCAGGCTCAGCCCGCCGTCCGGGGCGCCGCGCAGCCGGCCTCCCCTGACCGTGGTGCCCAACTTCAGGGCCTTCAGCGCGGGATCGGCGGCCGCCGACCTGTTCTTGACCACCAGGGTGTCGGTGAACCCTCCGGCCTCGGTCGGCGCCACCACCAGGTCCACACCGGGAAGGACCGAGCGGTACGTGGCCGTGGTGCCCTTCACGACCGGGGCTGGCAGCCGTCCGGGCCAGGCGACGGACACGGTCGTGTCCCCGTAACGGGTGCTGACCAGCGGAGCGTTGCCGCCCGCGGAGAACGAGACACTGCCGTACGCGGTCGCGGTCGGTGCCAGGCGTCCGCCCGCGGCGGTGTGCAGCCGAAGGTCCACGGGCACCCAGCGGCCGTTCCGCTCGGTGCGTACGGGCTTGGGGTTGCTGTCCAGTTCGAAGCCGCCCTCGGGCAGCGCCCGCACCTGCTGCACCGGACTCGTCAACGCACCGACAGCGACCTTGCTCCCGCTCCGCCGCGCGGCAGCGCCGGCCCGCTCCATGGCCCGGCGCTCCGCCGGGGTGGGACCGAAGCCGTCCGGCAGCGTGGGGAGGTCGGGGTCCTTCACCGGATGACTGGCCCGTACGGCTCCGGGCTTGCCCGGCGGAGCGCCGCGACTGGCGGAGACTGCCTGCGCGGGCACGACGCCGACCGCGACGGCCAACGCCACAAGTCCGGTCAGTGTGGCCCGTCGTGCGCGGGACGATCTATGGCGGCCGCCGCGCATGCGGTGAAGTGGCATGAAGAATCCTTTGGTTGCTGATCCCGAGGGACAGCAGTCGAAAGTAGGAAGTGCCACCCCCTTCCGACCAGTGGAGAAGAGACCAGGATTGAGCGAACTTGACTGCAATACCGCCCATTTTCGATCTCATGGATTTCTCAAAGAAATGCCCATGAACAGGTTCGCGTGATCACGTCGGTATCGCCGCCGGGATACGTTCCCGCTCGTTTCGAACAGACAGCGGCAGCACAGGCGATGTGCGGGGGGCGGGACCGTGACAGGCACCAGAGCGTGGGCGATACCGGCCATAAGACCAGGACGCGGCGGGCAGTTCGGACGCGGCCGCATCGTGGCACTCGTGGCCGCCGTACTGGCACTCTCCCTGCCGGGTACGGGCCCGCTGGCGGCGGCAGCCACTCCCCGGCACGCCCCGACCCCGCCGCGCTCCAAGCCCGTTGCCGTGCACCCGGTGCACTCGCACTACCGTGCACCCCGGCACATGCCGGCCTACCGGACCCCGAAGGTCGGCTGGCCCGCCGGCACGGCCACCCTCGCCGTTCCGCAGACGGGCGGCAGGACCGCGGGCTCGCTCCCGGTACGGATCGGGCGAGCCGGCCACAGCGGTGCCCCCGCCCGGGTCCAGGTCCGGCTGCTCTCTCACCGGTCCGCCACCGCCGCGGGCGTGCGCGGCGTGCTGCTGAACCTCAGGAGCACCGCCCCCACCGCCGGTGCCATGGCCAGCCCGACGGGCGGCAAGGTCGCGGTGAGCCTGGACTACTCCGCGTACGCGGGAGCGTTCGGCGGCGACTTCGCCTCCCGCCTGCGCCTGGTGCAACTGCCCGCCTGCGCACTGACCACCCCCGAGGTCCGCTCCTGCCGCACCCAGACGCCGCTGGTCTCCCACAACGACACGCGCGGCCACACCCTGCACGCCGACGTGAATCTGCCGGGCGCGCGGACCACCGGCTCCCGGCAACTCACCGCGCCCGAAGCCGAGGCGGCCGCGCTGCAGACCCAGGGCGCGGTGCTGGCGGCGACCTCGGACAGCGGCGGCGGAGGCGGCGACTTCTCGGCCACCTCGCTGAGTCCGTCCGGTTCTTGGCAGGCCGGTGGCAGCTCCGACGCCTTCGAGTGGTCGTACCCGATATCCGTCCCCGGCGTGCCCGGCGGCATGGCGCCGAAGCTCGGGCTGAGCTACAACTCCCAGGCGGTCGACGGTCTCATCTCCTCCACCAACAACCAGGCCTCCGTCGTCGGTGACGGCTTCGGCCTCCCGGCCAGTTTCGTCGAGCGCTCGTACAAGTCCTGCAACGAGAACCCCGCGGGCAGCACCAAGACCCGGGACTACTGCTGGTCGGACGACAACCAGCTGACGCTCTCGCTCAACGGCCAGACGTCCACGCTCATCAAGGACGACAAGACGGGCACGTACCACCCGGCCGGCGACTCCAACGAGAAGGTCGAGTACCTCACCGGCGCGAACAACGGCGCGCAGAACGGTGAGTACTTCCGGGTCACCACCGACGACGGCACCCAGTACACCTTCGGCCTCGACGAGCTGCCCGGCTGGGCCACGGGCAACACCAAGACGAACTCCGTGCTGACCGAGCCCGTCTACGCCACCGCGTCGGGCCAGCCCTGCTACAACGCCACGTTCTCCAGCTCCTGGTGCCAGCAGGCCTACCGCTGGAACCTGGACTACGTGAAGGACACGCACGGCGACGTGATGTCCTCCTTCTACACGGTCGACACGGCCTATTACGCGCGCGATCTCGGCACCACCGCGAACACCCCGTACAGCAGGGACTCCCGCCTCACCCGCATCCAGTACGGCCAGCGCGACAACTCCGTCTACACGACCAGCCCCGCCGCACAGGTCAACTTCACCTACAACGGCCGCTGCAAGACGTCCGCGACCGGCTGTACGACCTCCACGCTGTCCTCGTCGACGGCCACGGACTGGCCGGACGTCCCGTACGACCTGAACTGCGCCAGCGGCGCCTCCTGCAGCGTCAACTCGCCCACCTTCTGGTCCGAGTACGAACTGAGCACGGTGCAGACGCAGGCGCTGTCCGGCACCACCGAGACCAACGTCGACAAGTGGGACTTCACGTACTCGTTCCCGGCGACGGGTGACTCGACCTCTCCGGCGCTGTGGCTGTCCACCCTGGTGCACACCGGCCAGGACACCACCGGCGGCGGCTCCACCGCGCCGATCGCCATGAAGCCCGTCACCTTCACCGGCACACCGCTGTCGAACCGGGTGAACGTCACCAACGGCTACCCGCCCATCACCCGCCACCGGCTCAACACGATCACCACCGAGACCGGCGCGATCATCAACGTCGGCTACTCCGCGCCCGACTGCGCCTCCGGCACCCCGTCCGACCCGAGCACCAACACCAAGCGGTGCTACCCGGAGTACTGGACGCCCACCGGGCAGACCAGCCCGGTCATGGACTGGTTCAACAAGTTCATCGTCACCGGCGTCACCCAGCAGGACCCCACCGGTGGCGGCGTCAACGACACCATCGCCACCCACTACACCCCCATCGGCGGCGGCGCCTGGCACTACGACACCAACCCGCTGACGAAGTCGTCGCAGCGCACCTGGAACCAGTGGCGCGGCTACCAGGGCATGACGGTCACCACGGGTACCGCCCCCGATCCCGTCACGCAGACCGACACCACGTTCTTCCGCGGCATGGACGGCGACACTCTGCCCGGCGGCGCGACCCGCTCGGTGAGCATCACGGACTCGCGCGGCGACGCCCCGGTCAAGGACTCCAACCAGTTCGCCGGCCAGACGTACGAGTCGATCACGTACAACGGCAGTGGCAGCGGCAAGGTGGTCAGCGACGCCGTCACCACCCCGTGGACGTCGGCCGCCACCGCCACCCACGTGGTCTCCGGGCTGCCCGACCAGCAGGCGTTCCTCACCGGCGCCGCGGACAGCAAGGTCTACACCCCGCTGACCGCCGGCGGCACCCAGGTGACCGAGACGGCCTTCACCCATGACGCGTACGGTCGCGTCACCAAGACCGACGACCGCGGCGACGTCTCCACCACGGCCGACGACCTGTGCACGACGACCAGTTACGCGGACAACACCGCGAAGTGGATCCTGGACACCGCCGACGAGGTCCGCACGGTGTCCGTCGACTGCGACACCACGCCGACACTGCCGAAGGACGCGGTCTCCGACACCCTGACCTTCTACGACCTCTCCACCACCCTGGGCGCGGCCCCGAGCGTCGGCGACCCGACCTCGACGCAGAAGGCCACCTCCTACACCGGTTCCACTCCCGTCTACACGACGATGGCCAGCAGCACCCTCGACCAGTACGGGCGCCCCGTCACCTCGACCGACGCCGACAAGCGCACGGTCCGCACCACATACGCGCCGACGACCGGTGCGGAACCGACCTCCATCACCGAGACCGACCCACTCGGCTACGCCACCGTCAAGACCTACGACCAGGTGCGCAACCTCCCGCTGTCGGTGACCGACCCGGCCGGCTACAAGGCCTCCGGCACCTACGACGCGCTGGGCCGCCTCACCCAGGTCTTCAACCCCGGCATCACCTCGCCGGTCACCAAGTACGTCTACACGCTGAGCAACACCGCCCCGTCGACGATCGCCACCCAGTCGCTCAACGACGACGGCACCTACCGCAGTGCCACCATGCTCTACGACGCGCTGCTGCGGGTGCGGGAGACCCAGACCCCCACGCCCGACGGCAGCCGGGAGGTCAGCGACACCGTCTACAACACCATCGGCCAGGTGGCCAAGACGGCCAGCCCGTACAACGCGAGCGGTGCCCCGGACGGCACCCTGGTCCAGGCGCAGGACGGCCAGATCCCCTCGGAGACCGGCTACACGTACGACCGAGCGGGCCGTAGGACGGTCGCCACCGCGTACAAGCTCGGCTCCGAGACCTGGCACACGACCACGGTCTACGGCGGCAACTTCACCACCACGATCCCGCCGTCCGGCGCCACGGCCCAGAGCCTGCTGACCGACGCCCGCGGCCGTGTCACGGACCTGTACGAGTACCACACCGGTGCGGCCGCCGATCCGGTGAACGACACCGCCTCGGACTACTCGGACACGAAGTACACCTACTACCCGGACGGGAACCGGGCCTCGGAGACCGACGCCGCCGGCAACACCTGGTCCTGGAAGTACGACCTGCTCGGCCGGCAGACCTCCGCCTCCGACCCCGACAGCGGCACGGGCACCACGGCCTTCGACGACGGCGGGCTGGTGCTCAACACCACCGACTCGCGCGGCAAGCAGGTCTCGTACAGCTACGACGGCGACGGACGCAAGACCGGCGCGTACGACACCACCGGAGGCGTCGCCCAGTCGACCGCGAACCAGATCGGCGCGTGGACGTACGACACCCTCAAGAAGGGCATGCCCACCGCCAGCACCTCCTACCAGATGGGCACCGGCAGCCCCTCGGTCACCACGACGGCCCTGGCGTACAACTCGCTGGGCAAGGTCGCCGCGGAGAAGACCACCCTGGCGAACCTGCCGGCCGACGAGGCGGCGCTGGCCCCCGCCGCCGGCTACACCACCGGCTACACCTACAAGCCGACCGGGTCACTGGCCACCGAGGCCGACCCGGCCGAGGGCGGTCTGCCGGCCGAGACACTCACCACCGGCTATGACACGGTGGGGGAGCCGACCAGCCTCAGCAGCAGCGGCACGAACGCCTGGACCTACGTCAGCGCCGTCGGTTACTCCGAGTCGGGCCAGCTGCTGCAGTACACCTTCGGCCCCTCCACCGACTGGGTCGCGCTGTCCCTCGGCTACGACGAGCAGACGGGCGCGCTGACGGACGCCCAGACCACGGACTCCACGAGCGGCACCGTGGTGGACCACACGCGCTACACCTGGGGCGATGCGCGGATCTCCAAGGGCGCGGGCCTGCTCACCGCGGTCAGCGACGCACAGGACGGCGGAGCCGTCACCGACACCCAGTGCTACGCCTACGACTACGCCGACCGGCTGAACAGCGCCTGGACCGCCACCGACGACTGCGCCGCCGTCCCCACCGCGGGCGCGAGCAGCACCGTCGGCGGCCCGAACCCGTACTGGCAGAGCTGGACCTACACCGCCGACGGCCTGCGCAAGACGCAGACCGACCACGCCACCACCGGCACCACCGCCGACGACACCACGACCACCTACAACTACCCGCCCGCCGGCTCCTCGACCGACCAGCCGCACACCCTCACCAGCACCACCGCCACCGGCCCCGGCGCCGCCGCGAACACCGCCTCGTACACGTACGACACGGCGGGCGACACCCAGAGCATCAGCGGCGGTGCGGCCGGGAAGCAGGACCTCACCTTCAACGACCAGGGCAAGCTCGCCACCGACACCACCAGCAGCGGCACGACCAGCTATCTGTACGACGCGGCCGGCGGTCTCCTCCTGCGCACCGACCCCGGCAAGGCCACGCTGTTCATCGCGAACGCCCAGATCGTCGAGGACACGACGACCCACACCCTCTCGGGCACCCGCTACTACTCGGTCGCCGGCCACACCATCGCGCAGCGCTCCAGCTCGGGCGACATCCAGTACCTCATCCCGAACCGGCAGGGGACCGACACCCTCGCCGTCGACTACCAGACCCAGTCCGTCACCCGCCGCCAGTACCTGCCCTTCGGCCAGACTCGCAGCGGCTCCGCGAGCACGTTCCCGAACGGCACGGGCTTCGTGGGCGGCACCCCGGACCCGGCGACCTCGCTGGTCAACCTCGGGGCCCGGGAGTACGACCCGTACACCGGCCGGTTCCTGTCGGACGACCCGGTGTTCGAGTCCATGGACACGAACGAGCTGCCCGGCTACGACTACGCGGGCAACGACCCCGTGACCCTGTCCGACCCGACCGGCGAGGACAACTGGTGGGCCGACCCCACGATGAATGTGCCGGTCACGCCGGACGCCCCGCCGATCTCGCAGAGCCTCGCCGACGAGCAGGGCTTCGGCAGCCTGTGCAACGCGCACAACTGCTCGAACTACCACCCGCATCCCGTCTTCATCTCGCCCCACTTCGGCTTCAGCGCGAACACCCCGAACATCAAGCAGCTGGCCGCGGCGTTCGCGAAGGAACTGAAGACGCACTACGACAAGATGTTCGACCCCCGTGCGGCGACGTACAAAATGCCCGACAAGCTGCTCACGTACGGCACCGAGGTCGGCACCTGGGACGACGTGTGCAAGGGGAAACCGGGCCTGTGCTCCAAGTCGTTCGCCGATGAGGTGAGCGGGCTGCACGCGGCACTCGACAAACAGGCCAAGGCGAACGAACGCGGCACCATGTGCATGTTCTTCGGTGAGTGCCACTGGTGGAAGGTGACGGCGGCCGGTGCCCTCTACTTCCGCACGATGCGTGCCGGGGCGGACGGAAAGCCGATGCTGGGCAACTCCGGACGCACCCTGGGAGGCCGGGCAGCGGACTATGAGGACAATCTGGACGAGGACGGGAACATCGTCGTCGACGACGACGGAGGCACGCCCCCGGGTCTCTCGACCACCCAGGACGATCTGATGAAGATGCACTACTCGAGACGGCCGAACTGGCTCCCGGGCGGTCAGTCCAAGGACCCGCTCTGGGCCATCAAGGGCAATGTGCTCTCCTCGCGCGGGCTGGACGCGCGGCCGGAAAGCGATAACAGGTTCCACGTCATGCTCGGGCCGGACGAGAACGGCGTGTCACCTGACGAGTACAACGCGCGGATCCAGTCCACCCAGGGCGACTGGATGGCCGTCGACGCCCAGTCCATGGAGGAGGTCCAGGCGTTCCTGACGGAAGTCGAAGGCATGGAAGAGTAGCGGCGCCGGGCAGACCGCCCGGTCGGACCCATGGGTGGTGAGGACTTGGTCTGGAGACTGGAAGACGGCATGGAGCTCAAGGATGTGCTGGCCGACTGGCTCGACGATGACGTCGCGGCGTACCGGCTCGGTGTCTTTCTGGGCGTCTTTCCGCGTGACCAGAAGTTCTCCTCGGTGAAGCGGATGTTCTGGATCGACGGATATCCGCTGGGAGACATGCTGTTGGACATTCTTGACCGCATGGCGCAGGCCGGAGTGCTGCTCAAGAACGAGGACGACGTGCAGTACAAGTGGAATCCGGCGCCGATCGACCTGTCGTGAAGGCGTCGTGAGCCGCATGGGCCGGGCTCGTCCGCTCGGCCCATGCCAGGCACAGGGATTCCGCTTTGCGGGCTCAGCCCTGGACCGCCGCCGGGTCCATCCACACGACCTCCCAGCTGTGGCCGTCCAGGTCCTCGAAGGAGCGGCCGTACATGAAGCCCTGGTCCTGGACGTCGTCGTTCGCCGTGCCGCCGGCCGCGACCGCCTTCTCCACCAGCTCGTCGACCTTCTCGCGGCTCTCCGCGCTCAGACAGATCAGCACCTCGCTGGTCTTCGTCGAGTCCGCGATCTCCTTCTTCGTGAAGTCGGCGTAGCGCTGCTTGCTCAGCAGCATCGCGATGATCGTGTCGCTGATCACGACACAGGAGCAGTCGTCGGTGCTGAACTGCGGGTTGATCGCGTAGCCGAGCTCCGTGAAGAACTTCCGCGACGCGGCGACGTCGTTGGTGGCCAGGTTCACGAAGATCATCTGCTGGTACATGGGGTCTCTCCCTCGAGTGTCGTGCCGTTCGGCGGGATAGACCGCGGGGTGCTTCGAAAGTCATCGGTGGTCTCGCGTTCCTGTGCCGCGACTTTCGAACGGCCTCTCAGCGCGCGAGGGGCAGCGCGGCGAGGTCGGCGACCAGCAGGGTGAGAGGGACGAAGAGGGCCAGCAGGGCGCCGGAGCGCAGGGCCGCGGCGCTGCGCAGCACCGTGGCCGGGGCGCCCAGGCGGAGCAGGGCCCGGGTGGTGTCGGCGCGGGACTGGCGGGCCTCCACGGCGGCGGTCAGAAGCGTGGCCAGCGCGCAGCCGGCGACCACGACACCGCCGAGGGTGGTGAGCGGGCCGAAGGCGAGGGTGTCGCCGTCGTCGTAGAGCGTGAGGGCCGCGAAGGCCGCCGACGCCACCGCGCAGACGACGCCGAGGGGGCGGCCGATGCGGGTGGCCTCCGCCATCAGGACACGGCCGGCCAGGAGACGGAGGGCGCCGGGGCGGGCGGTCTGGAGGAGGCGGCCGCAGAGGTGGGTGAGGCCGGGGGCGGCGAGGATCAGGCCGAGGGCGGTGAGGGTCCAGCCGGCGAGGGCCCCGACGGGGCCTACGGCCAGGCCCCCGGGGAGGGTGGTCACCGGGGTGGCTTCGGTGGCGCCTGCGTAGGACTCCACGGCGAGGCCCGCGGCGAGCACGGCGATGCCCCACGGGAGGCCGGTGGGGGACTTCGCGACCCCGAACAGCTCGGGGACGTCCGCGGGGGCCGGGAGGGGGGGTTCGCCTGCCGGCGCTTGCGACGTGCCTTCCCCGGTGGGGGCGTCCGCGGCGGCTGCCTGTGCCGTCTTGGTGGCGCGGCCGGCCGTGGTCGGCGGTGTCGGCCGGGGCGAGGTTGCGAAGAGGCGGGCGCCGAATCGGCCGTACGTTCCGAACGTCTCCCGCCCTGGCTTGGAGGCGTAGGCCCCGAAACGACCGTAGACACGCGCCCGGCCCGCCGGGCCCCGCAGGTCCCTCGGGCGGAGGGTCACCGCCACCGCCGTGGACGCGAGCACCGGGAGCACGGCCAGGAGCGTCAGGGCCGCCGGGACGGGCAGGGACCGGTTCGCCGCCAGGAAGTCCTTCGCCGCGCCGTCGAAAGGCATGCCCGTGAGGTCGCCGCGCAGGTGGAGGAAGACCAGGAGGGCCAGCACCGAGCCCAGGGTGCAGGCCAGGGCCGTGTTCAGGGCGGCGATGGCCATCAGCCGGGCCGGACCCAGGCCCAGGGCGGACAGGCCCGGGCGCGGTTTGGTGCCGGGGTCGGTGCGGGCCACCGCGATCGCTAGGTACACCGTGGCGGCGAGCGGGATCGCACACCACGACAGGCGCAGCAGGGCGGCCGTGGAGTGGGTCGGGTGGACCATCGCGTAGCCGAGGGCGGACAGCAGCAGGAAGCCCGTGCCGGCGGCCGCCGTGGTCACCAGGAGGCGGCGCAGGTGGACGGCCGGGCGGGCGGCGCGGGTCAGACGGAGAGCGAGCACTCGGCCCGGCCCTCCGCTTCGGGGACCGGCGGCAGGTGGACCGTGTTCACCCGGCGCCCGTCCAGGAGCGAGACCTTGCGGTCGGCCAGGGCGGCCGTTTCCGCGTCGTGCGTGGCCAGGACCACCGTGATGCCGTGCGAGCGGGCCGCCGTGGTGAGGGTGCGCAGCACGTGGGCGCGGTCGGCGCGGTGCAGCGGTGCCGTCGGCTCGTCCGCGAAGAGGATCGTGGGGGAGGGGGCGAGGGCGCGGGCGATGCAGACGCGCTGGCGTTCGGCCTGCTGGAGTTTCGCGGGGTGGCTGCGGGCCTTGTCGCCGACGTCGAGGCGCTCCAGCCACTCCAGTGCGGCCACCTTGGCCCGGCGGCGGCCGGTGCCACGCAGCATCAGGGGCAGGGCGGTGTTCTCCCAGACGTTCAGCTCGGGGACCAGCGTCGGCGCCGGGTCGATCCAGCCGAAGCGGTCGCGGCGGAGCCGTTCACGGGTGAGCGGGCCCATCCGGTGTACGGCCGTGCTGTTGAACCAGACCTCGCCGTGCTGCGCCGGGACCAGACCGGAAAGGCACCTCAGCAGCGTGGTCTTGCCGCTGCCGCGCGGCCCGCTGACGGCGAGGATCTCGCCCTCCCGTACGCCGAGCGAGACACCGGCGACACCGGGCGAGCCGTCCGGGTGGCAGAAGTGCAGGGAGCGTGCCCACAGCACGTCGTTGTCCGGCGGGGCCTCCATGGGCGTACACCTCGGTTCTGATCCGTTTTCCCGCATCCGATCCCCCGTCCGGGGGAACGAAGGCTGGGCCGATCGGTCACGTGCACGCTAGGCAGGTCGGCGGGCCGAGCCCGGACAGCACACGGCCCCGGGCCGCCGTTCTCACTCGAACGGACGGCACCGGGGCCGGATCGGACCGCTGATCCGATGATCAGAGCTTCGTCCACGCCTCCGTCAGCGTGGCGCGCAGGATCTGCTCGATCTCGTCGAAGGTCTCCTGGTTGGAGATCAGCGGCGGGGCGAGCTGGACGACCGGGTCGCCGCGGTCGTCGGCACGGCAGTACAGGCCGTTGTCGAACAGGGCCTTGGAGAGGAAGCCGTACAGGACGCGCTCGGTCTCCTCGTCGTTGAAGGACTCCTTCGTGGCCTTGTCCTTGACCAGCTCGATGCCGTAGAAGAAGCCGTTGCCGCGGACGTCGCCGACGATCGGCAGGTCGTGCAGCTTCTGGAGGGTGGACAGGAACGCGCCCTCGTTGTCGAGCACGTGCTGGTTGATGCCCTCGCGCTCGAACAGGTCGAGGTTGGCCAGGCCCACGGCCGCCGACACCGGGTGGCCGCCGAAGGTGTAGCCGTGCAGGAAGGTGTTGTCGCCCTTGTAGAACGGCTCGGCGAGCTTGTCGGAGATGATGCACGCGCCGATCGGGGAGTAGCCCGAGGTCATGCCCTTGGCGCAGGTGATCATGTCCGGGACGTAGCCGAACTTGTCGCAGGCGAACATCGTGCCGAGGCGGCCGAAGGCGCAGATGACCTCGTCGGAGACGAGCAGCACGTCGTACTGGTCGCAGATCTCGCGGACCCGCTGGAAGTAGCCGGGCGGGGGCGGGAAGCAGCCGCCCGCGTTCTGGACGGGCTCCAGGAAGACCGCGGCGACGGTGTCCGGGCCCTCGAAGAGGATCTGCTGCTCGATCTGGTCGGCGGCCCAGCGGCCGAAGGCCTCCGGGTCGTCGCCGAACAGCGGGGCGCGGTAGATGTTGGTGTTCGGCACCTTGTGCGCGCCCGGGACCAGCGGCTCGAACGGCGCCTTGAGGGCCGGCAGGCCGGTGATGGACAGCGCGCCCTGCGGGGTGCCGTGGTAGGCGACCGCGCGGGAGATGACCTTGTACTTGGTCGGCTTGCCCTTGAGCTTGAAGTACTGCTTGGCGAGCTTCCAGGCGGTCTCCACGGCCTCGCCGCCGCCGGTGGTGAAGAAGACCTTGTTCAGGTCGCCGGGGGCGTAGTCGGCCAGGCGCTCCGCCAGCTCGACGGCCTTCGGGTGGGCGTACGACCACACCGGGAAGAACGCCAGCTCCTGGGCCTGCTTGAAGGCGGTCTCGGCGAGTTCCGTGCGGCCGTGACCGGCCTGGACCACGAACAGACCCGCGAGACCGTCGAGGTAGCGCTTGCCCTTGTCGTCGTAGATGTAGGTGCCCTCACCCCGGACGATGGTCGGGACGGGGGAGTTCTCGTACGAGGACATGCGGGTGAAGTGCATCCACAGGTGGTCGTACGCGGTGCGGCTGAGGTCCTTCTCGGTCACGGTTATCGGGTTCCCCACATGTAGGTCTGCTTCTTCAGCTTCAGGTAGACGAAGCTTTCGGTGGAGCGCACGCCGGGCAGTGCCCGGATGCGTTTGTTGATGACGTCCAGCAGGTGGTCGTCGTCCTCGCAGACGATCTCCGCGAGGATGTCGAACGAGCCCGCGGTCATCACCACGTACTCGACTTCCGACATGGCGGTCAGCGCGTCCGCGATCGACTCGACATCGCCCTCGACGTTGACGCCGACCATCGCCTGCCGGCGGAAACCCACGGTGAGCGGGTCCGTGACGGCGACGATCTGCATCACGCCCTGGTCCAGCAGCTTCTGGACGCGCTGGCGCACGGCCGCCTCCGACAGGCCGACGGCCTTGCCGATCGCGGCGTACGGCCGGCGGCCGTCCTCCTGGAGCTGCTGGATGATGGCGAGGGAAACGGCGTCCAACTGGGGAGTGCCGTTCCTGGACTCGCGGGACGAGTCCCTCTGGTCTGCGCTTCGACTGGCCACGACCTCACTGTGCACGACGTCTCGACGGTTCCGCAAGGCCGCATCGATGAAATTCGTTGTTTGGGGTGCCCGGTATTGCGGATTTCGCAGACGCGGCGGCCGTGGGGGTGTTGAAAACGTGGGATCTCGGATTAGTGTGGGTGTCTCAGTCAATGGACACCCGAACTTGGAGGGCCGGCAGTGAGCACCGAGCTGCGTCGTCTGCGCAATTACATCGACGGTGAGTTCCGGGACGCCGCCGACGGACGGACCACGGAGGTGGTCAACCCGGCGACGGGCGAGGCGTACGCGACGGCGCCGCTGTCCGGAGCGGCGGACGTCGACGCGGCCATGGCGGCCGCCGCCGCGGCCTTCCCGGCGTGGCGGGACACCACACCCGCCGAGCGCCAGAAGCACCTCCTGAAGATCGCCGACGCGTTCGAGGAGCGCGCCGAGGACCTCATCGCGGCCGAGGTGGAGAACACGGGCAAGCCCATCGGGCTCACCCGCTCCGAGGAGATCCCGCCGATGGTCGACCAGATCCGCTTCTTCGCTGGCGCGGCGCGGATGCTGGAGGGCCGGTCGGCCGGCGAGTACATGGAGGGGTTGACCTCCATCGTCCGCCGCGAGCCGGTCGGCGTCTGCGCGCAGGTCGCGCCGTGGAACTACCCGATGATGATGGCCGTGTGGAAGTTCGCCCCGGCGATCGCGGCGGGCAACACGGTCGTGCTGAAGCCGTCGGACACGACGCCGGCGTCGACCGTCCTGATCGCGGAGATCATCGGCGGGATCCTGCCGAAGGGTGTCTTCAACGTCGTCACCGGCGACCGTGACACCGGCCGTCTGATGGTCGAGCACCCGACCCCGGCGATGGCCTCCATCACCGGTTCCGTGCGCGCCGGCATGTCGGTCGCCGAGTCCGCGTCCAAGGACCTCAAGCGGGTCCACCTGGAGCTGGGCGGCAAGGCGCCGGTCGTCGTCTTCGAGGACACGGACATCGCCAAGGCCGTCGAGGACATCTCTGTCGCGGGCTTCTTCAACGCCGGCCAGGACTGCACGGCCGCCACCCGCGTGCTCGTCCAGGAGTCCATCCACGACGAGTTCGTCGCCGCGCTCGCGAAGGCCGCGGCCGAGACGAAGACGGGCCAGCCGGACGACGAGGACGTGCTGTTCGGGCCGTTGAACAACCCGAACCAGCTGAAGCAGGTCTCCGGCTTCATCGAGCGGCTTCCCGCCCACGCCAAGGTCGAGGCCGGCGGTCAGCGGGTCGGTGACAAGGGCTACTTCTACGCCCCGACCGTCGTCTCCGGGCTCAAGCAGGACGACGAGATCATCCAGAACGAGGTCTTCGGACCGGTCATCACCGTCCAGTCCTTCACGGACGAGGACCAGGCCACCGAGTGGGCCAACGGCGTCGAGTACGCGCTGGCTTCCTCAGTGTGGACCAAGGACCACGGGCGGGCGATGCGGATGTCCAAGAAGCTGGACTTCGGCTGCGTGTGGATCAACACGCACATTCCGCTGGTCGCGGAGATGCCGCACGGCGGGTTCAAGAAGTCCGGGTACGGCAAGGACCTGTCGGCGTACGGGTTCGACGACTACACGCGGATCAAGCATGTGATGACGTCGCTGGAAGGCTGATTCTCTCGGCTGCGGCTGCGGCTGCGGCTGCGGCTTCAGCTGAGGGCGTGGCTGCGGGCGTGGGTGTGGCCGCAGGGGCGTGGGGGCTGGTCGCGCAGTTCCCCGCGCCCCTTTGGGTGGGTTGCGCTGCCCGGGGTTGGGAAGGCCCCCCGGTGACCGGGCGCGTAACGCCGTGTTGACCTAGGCCATCGACAAGGTGTCCGGTCCGCGTCAGGGGGCTCGACGCAGCGTCGATTGCCCGGCATCAGGTATGCGCGACATGCTTCAGGTGTGCCCCAGACCTCTCCTCGGACGCCCGCGCTCTCCCGTCGCTCCCTGCTGCGCGCGCTCGGCGGCACCGCCGCACTCGGCGCACTGGCCGGCTGTGGGGTGCCCGCCGCCTACGTCAAGGCCGGCGACCGCACCGTGACCGACCTGTCGGCCCAGGACCACAGGCTGGTCTTCGCGAACTGGCCGCTGTACATCGACGTCGACGACGACAACCCGAACAAGCGGCCCACCCTCGACGCCTTCGAGAAGCAGACCGGGATCTCCGTCGACTACATCGAGGAGATCAACGACAACGACGAGTTCTTCGGCAAGATCAGCCCGGCGCTGATGAACCACCAGTCCACCGGACGGGATCTGATCGTCATCAGCGACTGGATGTGCGCGCGGTTCGTCCGCCTGGGCTGGGTCCAGAAGATGGACCGCGCCCACCAGCCGAACGTGGCGAAGTACCTGGACCCGCTGCTCCGCTCGCCCGCCTTCGACCCGGGCCGCCTGTACACGGTGCCGTGGCAGTCGGGCATCACCGGCATCGCGTACAACCGCAGGAAGCTGGGCCGCGAGATCCGGCACGTCAAGGACCTGTGGGCGAGCGACCTCAAGGGCCGGGTGACCCTGCTCTCCGGCCTCGACGAGGCGTTCGCGCTGCTGATGCAGGGCAACGGCGTGGACATCACCAAGTGGACGGCCGACGACTTCTACGACGTCTGCGACGAGGTGGAGAAGCAGGTCGCCCGGGGCCAGATCCGCCGCTTCACCGGCAACGACTACA
This sequence comes from Streptomyces sp. NPDC048417, assembly GCF_040651615.1. Classification (NCBI taxonomy): domain Bacteria; kingdom Bacillati; phylum Actinomycetota; class Actinomycetes; order Kitasatosporales; family Streptomycetaceae; genus Streptomyces; species Streptomyces sp. NPDC048417. The sequence continues at coordinate 105,897 of NZ_JBEZKI010000021.1, forward strand.
CCAAGGACCTGGTCAGCGGCGACGTCCTGGCCTGCCAGGCGTACTCCGGTGACGTCATCCAGCTCCAGGCCGACAACCCCGACATCCGCTTCCTCGTCCCGGAGGAGGGCGCGGAGCTGTGGTCGGACTCCCTGATGATCCCGGACCGCGCCGACCACAAGGCCAACGCCGAACGCCTCGTCGACTACTACTACGAGCCCGAGGTCGCCGCCGAGCTGGCCGCCTGGGTCAACTACGTCTGCCCGGTCCCGGCGGCCCAGCAGGTCCTCGCCGCCTCCAAGGACAAGGACACCGCGGCCCTCGCCGAGAACCCCCTGATCTTCCCGAACACGGCGATGCGCAGGCGCCTCGCCATCGCCCGCGACATCACGTCGACCGAGCGCGTGGACTTCGCGAAGCGGTGGAACAAGATCGTGGGGCTGTAGGGCGCCGCGGCACTTGTGTGACGAGGATCCTTGGTTGGCACAGAAGAGGGCTGGTTGACACCGGTCGGACGTTCGATCCGCAGACCAGCGCGCCGACGGGCAGGCTGGGCGCCCACCGCCCTCCGGGGAGCGGAACCTGAGGTTTGCCGCAGAGGCGCCGGGATTCTGTCGGTCGCAGGCCTGGGACGGTGCGGCGTAGCGTTCCAGTAACTCCCTTGCCCGGGCTCAGGGTTACCGCGCGACGTGCGTGGGAGTCGGGAAAAGTTCTCGCATGGTTCTGGGGATTCGGTCACGGGAACGGAAAGATCGGGGGGCTCACTCGGCGCTCGCGAACAGGTCGGGCGCCGCTCCATGCGATGGGAGACCGATCAACGTGTTAACTCCGGTGCGGAACAGAGTACGGACGGCCGCGCTCGCGCTCTCGGCCGTTACGGCCCTCGTCTTGGGCGCGACCACCACGACCGGCGCGGCAGCGGCCCCCGCTGCCGCGAAACAGGGACCGACCTCGGTGGCGTACGTCGAGGTGAACAACAACAGCATGCTGAACGTCGGCAAGTACACCCTCGCCAACGGCGGCGGCAACGTCTTCGACGTCGCCGTGATCTTCGCGGCGAACATCAACTACGACACGGGTACGAAGGCGGCGACCCTGTACTTCAACGAGAACGTGCAACGCGTCCTCGACAACGCCGCCACGCAGATACGGCCGTTGCAGCAGAAGGGCATCAAGGTCGTCCTCTCGGTACTCGGCAACCACCAGGGCGCGGGCTTCGCCAACTTCCCGTCCCAGCCGGCGGCGTCGACGTTCGCGAAACAACTGTCGGACACCGTGGCCAAGTACGGCCTCGACGGCATCGACTTCGACGACGAGTACGCGGAGTACGGCAACAACGGCACCGGCCAGCCCAACGCCAGCTCGTTCGTGTACCTGGTGTCGGCACTGCGCGCCAACATGCCGGACAAGATCATCAGCCTCTACAACATCGGCCCGGCCGCGTCGCGCCTGTCCTACGGCGGTGTCGACGTCTCGTCCAAGTTCGACTACGCGTGGAACCCGTACTACGGCACCTGGCAGGTCCCCGGCATCGCACTGCCCAAGTCGAAGCTGTCGCCGGCGGCCGTCGAGATCGGCGGGACCTCGCAGAGCACGGCCGCCGCCCTCGCCACCCGCACGGTCAGTGAGGGGTACGGCGTCTATCTGACGTACAACCTCGACGGCGCCGATCGCAGCGCCGATGTCTCCGCGTTCACCAGGGTGCTGTACGGCAGTGACGCCCACTACACGCCGTAGGCCGACCGCACTCCCCGGCGTCCGGTGCCCCCTCGGGGCTTGCCGCATCCCGTAGGGCCGCGCCTCGGGCAGGCCACGCTTTCGACAACGATGTCGGAGGCGTGGTCGCCATGGGTACCGTGACCTGCGCGGCACCAAAGTGCCGACTGTCACTCTGGTTCTGCGCTTCCGGCCGCTGAAGCTGGTTGGCATCAGCGCAGGTCACGAACGTTGCCCGATGTCAACGAGCAATCTTCGTCACAACAGGTGCGACGAGGATTTTCGACCGGCACAAAAGAGCGACGGCCGGCATCAGGATCAGCGTCGCCTCTCAGCCAGGCTGCCGCCTTCTGCTCGGAGAAGCCGACGGGCTGGAGGCTGCGGCCCGGACCGGAGGGGCTCGATCTCATCACCGAACCGGTGATCGGCGAACCGGTCACCAGCGCCGCGCCCGTGCCCACGACGAGTCGGCCGCGGGCTGTTCCTGGTCGCCCGGCTCGCCGAGCGCCGGAGGTGTGGACCGAGCGCCGGTGCTCGGAAAGCACGACGTCCGGCCTACCCGATGAACGGCACGGCCGACACCTCCGGCGGCAGGTTGAGCGGTGTGACCACCTGGATCGCCGAGGGGAGGGTCGGACCGTCGTCCGGCAGGGCCTTGTTGGCCCGCATGATGGCCTGGCAGGAGCGGCGCACGTCCTGGCGCAGGTCGTGGTGGAGGACCGCGGACAGGCGGCGCTCCCGCAGCAGGCGGGTGTTGTCGTGGTCGAGGTCGTGCGCGATGAAGACCGTGCATGTCCTGCCCAGGGCATCGAAGGCGTCCAGAGTGGCGAGGTTGCCGCCGCCCATGGAGTAGACGGCCGTGATGTCCTCGTCGCGCTTGAGGGATTCCAGCACCAGATCGCGCTGCGTCGCGTCCAGGCCGTCGCTGTCCGTGACCTCCACCAGGGACCGCTTGGGAGCGCCCAGGCGCATCGCGCTGCGGAAGCCCATCTCACGCTCCTCCTCGCCACGGAAGGAGCCCCGGCTGATGGTGGTGAGCACGTTGCCGGGGCGGTCGCCGAGCCACTGCTCGAGCAGGTAGGCGGCGGTGGCCCCGGCCGCGCGGTTGTCGATGCCGATGTAGGCCTGACGTGCACTGTGGGGCAGGTCGGTCACCAGGGTGACGACGGGGATGCCGGTCGCGACCAGCCGTCCGACGGCGGCCGCGATCTCGGGTACGTCGGGGGCCTTGAGGATCACGCCCTGTGAACCGCGCTTGGCGATCTTGTCCAGGGTGCCGGCCAGGTCCTCGGGCGGGCAGGTCTCGCGGAAGTGGAAGCGTGAGCGCACGACGGCGGGATGCAGGGAGGGCAGTTCGGCCTCCAGCGCCTCGCGTATGGCCGTGGAGAACCGCTCCGGCGTCTGCATCACGATGTCGATCATGAAGGTACGGCCGCCGATGCGGACCTGGGTCTGCTGGCGGTCCAGGTCCTTGATCGCTTCCTGCACCTCCCTGATGGTGCTCTCCCGCACATTGCCCCGCTGATTGAGGACGCGGTCGACCGTGGCCGTGCTCAGCCCGGCCTGACGAGCGATTTCCCTGATCGGATAGGGGTGGCGCATGACGGTTCCCCGAGGGTGATGATGGACTTTTGATGTGGCGCTGAGGATTGAATGATGGGTTGAGGTTCTCAAGACTGACAGAAAGACAAGCACTGCGAAAGGACCCGGATGTCCTCCAAAGCCACCGCGGAGCGGACCTGGCTGACCGAGGCCGACTGCGATCTCGACTCGTTCCGCTCGCTCGTCGAGCGGGAGACCGACACCGCGGACTACTCCTCGGCGGAGCGCGTGGATCAGAACGTGCTCGTCTACGACAGCGGCCGGCTCCGCCACCTCACCGTCACCCCGGACGGCCGGCGCGACGTGCAGAGCGAGCTGATCCGGGCGCTGCTCGACGGACCCGGCATCGTCGTCCTCAAGGGCGCCTTCGCCGATCCGGACGTCGTCGAACGGGCCACCGAGGCCTTCACCGCGCTGATCGAGGAGGAGCGCGCGAGCGGTACCGCCCGCGGCGACCACTTCGCCAAGCCGGGGGCCAACGACCGGGTCTGGAACGCCCTGGACAAGATGGCCGTGCGGGCGCCGGAGGCGTTCGCCGACTACTACGCGAACGACATGCTGGCACTGATCGCCGAGGCCTGGCTGGGCCCCGCCTACCAGGTGACCTCGCAGGTCAACGTCGTCAACCCGGGCGGGGCCGCGCAGAGCGTGCACCGTGACTACCACCTGGGCTTCCTCACCCAGGAACGCGCGGCCGCCTACCCGGCGCACGTCCACCGCCTGTCCCCGGTACTGACGCTGCAGGGCGCGGTGGCCCACTGCGACATGCCCGTCGAGTCCGGCCCGACGCTGTACCTGCCGCACTCGCAGAAGTACGAGCCCGGCTACCTCGCCTGGCGACTCCCGCGGTTCGTCGAGTACTTCGACACCCACCACGTCCAGCTGCCGCTGGACAAGGGCGACGCGGTGTTCTTCAACCCCGCGCTCTTCCACGCAGCCGGGCACAACCGCTCGACGGGCATCCGGCGCATGGCCAACCTGCTGCAGATCTCCTCCGCCTTCGGGCGCGCGATGGAGACGGTGGACCGCGAGGCGATGGCCGCCGCCCTCTTCCCGGTGCTGCTGCGCCGCAAGGCCGAGGGTGTCTCGCAGGACTGGCTGCGCCGCGTGGTCGCCGCCACCGCCGAGGGCTACCCCTTCCCCACCAACCTGGACCTCGACCCCCCGGTCGACGGTCTTGCACCGCCCTCCCCGGCGGACACCGTCTGGCAGGCCGTCGTCGAGGGCTGGGCCCCCGAGCGGCTGCGCGAGGAACTGCAGGCGGCCGCCAAGCGCCGCCACAGCTGAAGGGAACACCGCAACTCATGGGACTGCTTGAGGACAAGGTCGTCCTCGTCAACGGCGGCAGCCAGGGCGTCGGCGCGGGCATCGTGCAGGCGGCCGTACGGGAGGGCGCGAGCGTCGTCTTCACCGGCCGCCGGGCCGAGGTCGGCGAGAAGCTCGCCGCGGACACGGGAGCCCGCTTCGTACGCGCCGACCTGGCCGATCCGGCCCAGGCGCGCGACAGCGTCGTACACGCCGTGGACGCTCACGGGCGTATCGACTGCCTGGTCAACGCGGCCGGGCTGACATCGCGCGGCTCGCTGCTCGACACCACGCCGGAGCTGTTCGACCAGCACATGGCGATCAACCTGCGGGCGCCGTTCTTCGCGATGCAGGCGGCGGTGGCCGACATGAGGGGCCGCACGGCGCCGGGCACCATCGTCAACATCATCTCCAACTGCGCCCACGGCGGGCCGGCCTTCCTGGCGGCGTACTCCGCGGCCAAGGCGGGACTCGCCGGGCTGACCCGCAACGCCGCCCACGCCCACCGCTGGGACAAGATCCGGATCAACGGCCTCAACATCGGCTGGACGGACACCGAGGGCGAGGACGCCACCCAGCGGGCCTTCCACGGGGCGGGCGACGACTGGCGGGAGAAGGCCGCCGCGGCCCAGCCCATGGGCAAGCTCGGCCAGGTCGACGAGATCGCCGACTTCGTCGTCTTCCTGCTGTCCGACCGCAGCGGGGTGGTGACCGGTTCGGTCATCGACTGGGACCAGATCGTCTTCGGCGGCCAGGACTGAGCCGCTCCGTCGAGGAGAAGGAAAGAAGATTCGCATGCGTATAGGGATCATGGGACTGGGCCGGATCGGCGCCTTCCATGCGGAGACCCTCGCCGGGCTGGACGCGGTGGACTCTCTGGTGGTCACCGACCCGGTGGCCGCGGCCACCGCCTCGGCCGCCGAGAGGTTCGGGGCCACCGCGGTGGACTCTCCCGAGGCGGTGTTCGCCGCCGGCGTCGACGGTGTCGTCATCGCCGCCGCGACCGACGCGCACCCCGAACTCATCCTGGCCGCCGTCAAGGCGGGCGTTCCGGTCTTCTGCGAGAAGCCCGTGGCCCGTGGCGTCGAGGAGAGCCTGGAGGTGCTGCGCGCGGTGCAGGGCAGCGGTGTCGAGGTGCACATCGGCTACAACAGGCGCTTCGACGCGGGCTGCGTGGCCGCGCGCCGGGCCGTGGTCAGCGGCGAGCTCGGCGACCTGCACACGGTCCGCTCGACCACCCTGGATCCCGCGCCGCCGCCGCCCGCCTACGTGGCCGTCTCCGGCGGCATCTTCCGCGACTGCAGCGTCCACGACTTCGACATCGTCCGGTGGGTGACGGGCCGCGAGGTGGTCGAGGTGTACGCGACCGGCGGCAACCGGGGCGCCGACTACATCCGTGAGGCGGGCGACGTCGACACGGCGTCCGCCCTGCTCACCCTGGACGACGGCACCATCGCCGTCATCTCCAACTCCCGGCACAACGCCCGCGGTTACGACGTGCGACTGGAACTGCACGGGATGAAGGACAGCATCGCGGTCGGTCTGGAGGACAAGCTGCCGCTGCGCTCCGTCGAGCCGGGCGCCACCTTCCCGGCCGGGACACCGCACCACTTCTTCATGGACCGCTTCACCGCCGCCTACCGCGCCGAACTCACCGCGTTCACCGAGGTCGTGGCCGGCACCCGTACCTCCCCCTGCACGGTGGCGGACGCCATCGAGGCGAGCTGGATCGCCGAGGCGTGCACCCTCTCGCTCCGCGAGCACCGGCCCGTACGGCTCGACGAGGTGCGCAAGGGATGACGAACGAACCTCTGCGGATCGGCGTCCTGGGCGCCGCGCGGATCGCCGAACTGTCGATCGTGGGGCCCGCTCGTGCGGGCGGCCACCGCCTGGTCGCGGTGGCCGCCCGCGACCGGGGCCGGGCCGAGGCCTTCGCCGCCACGCACGGCGTGGAGCGGGTGGCCGGTTCCTACGCCGACCTCGTCGCCGACCCGGAGATCGAGGTCGTCTACAACCCGCTGGCCAACAGCCTGCACGGGCCGTGGAACCTGGCCGCTCTCCGGGCCGGCAAGCACGTCCTCACCGAGAAGCCGTCCGCGAGCAACGCGGCGGAGGCGGCCGAGGTCCACGAGGCCGTCGCCAAGGTCGGCACGGTGTTCATGGAGGGCTTCCACTACCTGTTCCACCCGGTCACCCGGCGCCTGCACGAGCTGCTGGACAGTGGGGAGTTGGGCGACCTCCGGCATGTCGAGGCCATGGTCGCCATGCCCGCGCCCCCGGACAGCGACGTGCGCTGGTCACTGCCGTTGGCCGGCGGTGCGCTGATGGACCTCGGGTGCTACAGCCTGCACGCGTTGCGGACGCTCGCGCCGTGGGCCGGTGGCGCGCCCCGGCTGGTGGCGGCGCGTGGCGGGGAGAAGGCCGGCGCCGCGGGCCTCGACGAGTGGCTCTACGCGGACCTGGAGTTCCCCGGCGGGGCCACCGGCAGCGCCAACTGCCACATGGCGTACGACAGGTTCCGGATGAGCTGCCGTGTCGTGGGCACGCGCGGCGAGGCCACGGCGACGAACTTCGTGCAGCCGCACCTGGACGACCGGGTGGTGGTGCGCACGGCCGCCGGGGAGCGCACCGAGGAACTCGGCCGCCGGTCGTCGTACACCTTCCAGCTGGAGGCCTTCGCGGCCCACCTGCGGGAGGGCGCACCGCTGGTTCTCGACGCGGACGACGCGCTGACCACCATGCGTCTCATCGACGCGTGCTACCAGGCGGCCGGATTCCCCCTCCGGCCGCGTACGGTGCTTCCGGCCACCGGCTGAGAAGCGGCGGACACGGGAGAGGGGCGGTACCGGACCGGTACCGCCCCTCTCCCAATTGTGCGGGCGCCGCCTACTTGTACAGAGCGGGCCGCTCGATCAGCTCGACCCGGACACGCCGCCCCTCCCGCTGGGACAGCACCCCGGCCTCGCACACGGCCGCGGCCGCATAGCCGTCCCAGACGCTGGGCCCGGTCGTCTCGCCGCGCCGCGTGGCGTCCGCCCAGGCCTGGACCTCGCGGTCGTAGGCGTCCTCGAAACGCTCCAGGTAGTCCGGGGTGACACGGCCGCCCCAACGGCCGTCGGCGGTCAGCCGCGGGCCGTGCTCGTCGTCGATGCGTACGACGCCCCGCTCGCAGACCGCTTCGGCCTGCACCTGGTAGCCGTAGCCGCAGTGGCCGAAGATCTCGACGTCGACGAGGGCACCCGACTCGGTTTCGAAGAGCACGAGCTGAGGGTCGCTCATCCCCTCGGGGGCGTACGACGTCGGGGCCGGCTTGTGCACGGTGACCGCCGTGATCTCCTGGTCGAGGAGCCAGCGGGTCACGTCCATCTCGTGCACCACCGAGTCGTTGATCAGCATCTCCTCGGTGAACCACGACGGCATGGCCGGATTGCGGTGCCGCTGGTGCAGCATCAGCGTCCGGCCCAGCTCCCCGCTGTCCAGGAGCCGCTTGAGCTTCGTGTACTCGGCGTCGTACCGCCGCATGAAGCCCACCTGGACGCGTCGGTGGCCGAGCTTCTGTTCGGCCTCCACAACGCGCAGGGCGGAGGCCGCGTCGGGGGTGAGCGGCTTCTCGCACAGCACGGGCAGGTCACGGTCGAGGGCTTCGAGCAGGGCCGCCTCGTGGGCGGGCCCCGGGGAGGCGATGAGGACGGCGTCCACGTCCTGCGCCGCCATGGCCGCGGCGGGTTCGGTGTACGCCGTGCAGCCCTCGATCGCGTCCGCGAGGGTCCTGGCGCGCTCCGCATCGATGTCGACGACGGCGGTCACGCGAGCTCCGCTGACGACATGGTGCAGTCTGCGGACGTGGTCGGCGCCCATCCTGCCGGTGCCGACGACGGCGACGCCGAGTGCTCGCTCAGATGGCATGTTCTGATGTCTCCGTGGTGGGTGAGGTCAGCCGGCCTGGGGTGCGCCGACCTGGAGTTCGTCCGCTTCGGGGAGCTCTTCGACGTCGACTCCGCGGACCTGGGACAACTCGTGCTTGAGCGCGGCGAGTTCGGCGCCGCCGGCCATGTGGTTGGTCAGCTCGTCGAGCGTGATCTCGCTGCGGGAGGCGCTCAGTTCGAGGGTGCCCAGGCGCAGCACGCTGAAGTGGTCGCCGACCATGTAGGCGTGGTGCGGGTTGTGGGTGATGAAGATGACGCCGAGGCCGCGGTCGCGGGCGGCGGCGATGTACTTCAGGACCACGCCGGACTGCTTGACGCCGAGGGCGGCGGTGGGCTCGTCGAGGATGAGGACGCGGGCGCCGAAGTAGACGGCACGGGCGATGGCCACGCACTGGCGCTGGCCGCCGGAGAGCGTGCCGATGGGCTGTTCCAGGTCGTCGAGGACGATGCCCATCTCGCGCAGCTCGTGGTCGGCGGTCTTCTTCATCTTCTCGATGTCGAGGCGGCGCACGGGCCAGGGGCCCTTGGTCATCTCGGAGCCGAGGAAGAAGTTCCGCCACACGGGCATGAGGGGAACGGTGGCGAGGTCCTGGTAGACGGTGGCGATGCCCTTGTCGAGGGCCTGGCGCGGGGTGCTGAAGTGCACCGGTTCGCCGTCGACGAGGAAGTCGCCCTCGGTGTGCTGGTGCAGCCCCGAGATGATCTTGATCAGGGTGGACTTGCCGGCGCCGTTGTCGCCAAGGACGCAGGTGACCTTGCCGGGGTGGACGCTCAGGCTCACCCCGTGCAGGGCGCGGATGTTGCCGTACGACTTGCCGGCGCCGCGCAGTTCGACGGTGGCACTGTCCTTGTCCGCGGCACTGTCCGCGGCACTGTCCGCGGCATCGTCCGGGAGGATCGCGCCGTGCGTGCCGGATTCGTTGCTGGATGTCATGGGGTAGGTCACCTCCTGGTCGCCGACTGGCGGACCCACAGATTGATGAGGACGGCGCCGAGCAGCATCACGCCGAGGAAGGCCTTGAACCAGTCCGGGTTCCAGCCGGCGAACACGATGCCCTGGTTGACCATGCCGAACATGAAGGCGCCGAAGACCGGGCCGATCGCGCTGCCGTAGCCGCCGGTCAGCAGACAGCCGCCGATCACCGCCGCGGCGATGTAGATCAGCTCCTGACCCACACCCTCGCCCGACTGCACCGTGTTGAAGGTGAACAGCTGGTGCATCCCGACGAACCAGGCACCCACACCGACCAGCATGAACAGGGAGATCTTCGTGAAGGTCACCGGCACGCCGACCGCACGCGCGCTCTCCTTGTTGCCGCCCACCGCGAAGATCCAGTTGCCGTACCGGGTGCGCAGCAGCACCCAGGTGGCCAGTGCGGCGAAGACCAGCCAGTAGAACACGGTGATCTTCACCTGGACGCCACCGATGTCGAACGAGGAGGCGAAGATCTTCTGCGCCTGGCCGAAGCCGTCCATGTCGCTGATGTCGTCGGTGGCGACGTTGCCGGTGACCAGCTTGGTCACGGCCAGGTTGACGCCCTGGAGGATCAGGAAGGTGCCCAGCGTGACCAGGAAGCTGGGCAGGCCGGTCCTGACCACCAGCCAGCCGTTGAGGAAGCCGATCGCCAGCGACACGATCAGCGCCACGATCACGCCGGCCCACACGTTCAGGGTGAGCTGGTAGCTGAGCATCGCGGCGGTGAGCGACGAGCTGATCACCGCGACACCGGACGACAGGTCGAACTCACCGCCGATCATCAGCAGCGCCACCGGCAGCGCCATGATGCCGATCGTCGACGACTGGTACAGCACCGTGGCCATCGAACTGCCGTCGCGCACCGGCGGGGCGGCGATCAGGAAGAACACGTACACCGCGGCGGCACCGAGGAAGACACCCACCTCCGGACGCGCCAACAACCTGATGGCCAGAGGCCGTTCAGATGTGCGGCCGTCCTTTTCGTGCGTCGGGGGGGCCGGCGACGGGGTGTCCGTCGCCGGAGCCGTGGTCTGGGTCATGGTCATCACCGGGTGCCCTTCGCGGCGTATGCGGCGACCTTGTCGACGTTGGTCTTGTCGACGATGGCCGGGCCGGTCAGTACGGCCTGCTCACCGCCGCCGCTGTAGTTTCCGTTGTTCTTGTAGAGCCACAGGGCGTCGACCGACAGGTAGCCCTGCAGGAAGGGCTGCTGGTCGACGGCCCACTGGATCTTTCCGGACTGGATGGCGCCGACCGCGTCCTTGTTGAGGTCGAAGGTGGCGAGCTTGGCCTTGCTGCCCGACTCGGACACCGACTGTTCGGCGGTGAGTGCGATCGGGGCGGCGAGGGTCGCCACGAAGTCGATGGAGCTGTCCTGCTGGAGCTTGGCGGTCAGGGTCGACTTCACGGACGGCATGTCGGTGCCGTTGACGTAGAGGATGTCGGTCTTGCCGGAGAAGGTCTTCTTCAGTCCGTCACACCGCTGGGTGAGGCCGATGTTGCCCTGCTCCTGGACGACACAGACGGTGTGCTTGGCGCCGACCTCGTTGAGCTTCTTGCCGAACGCCTCACCGGCCACCGTCTCGTCCTGCCCGAAGAACTCCAGCAGGCCGAGCTTCTTCCAGTCGCTCACCCCGGAGTTGAAGCCGACGACGGGTATGCCGGCCTGCCCGGCCTTGGCGACGACGCTCTTGAGCGCGTCGGGCTTGGCGAGGGTGGTGGCGATGCCGTCGACCTTCTGGTCGATCGCGTTCTGCACCAGGTTGGCCTGGTTGCCCGCGTTCGGGTCGGAGGAGTAGACGAGCTTGATGTTGTCCTTGGCGGCGGCGGCCTGGGCGCCCTTGCGGACGATGTCCCAGAAGGTGTCACCGGGCGCGGCGTGCGTGATCATCGCGACTGTCATACGGGGAGTGGAGGCCTTGCCGGCCGAGATGTCGGTCCCGGTCTCGTCGGCCTTCTTGCCACCGGAGCCGCTGGAGCATCCGGCTACCAGCAGGGCGGCCGTGGCCGCCGCGGCGACGACGGGGATGACTCTGCGGGAACGGGGCTGGGACGAACGGTCCATCTTTCTGGCACCTCACTGTGCGGCAGGGGGATGGGAAAGGTTCTGCTCTGGGGCCGGCGGGGCCGGCGACGGGGAGTCCGTCGCCGGTGCCGTGGTCGGGGGCATGGCTGTCACCGGGTGCCGTTCGCGGCGAACGCGGCCACCTTGTCGACGTTGGTCTTGTCGACGAAGGCCGGCCCGGTCAGCACCGGCGCCTCGCCGCCGCCGCTGTAGTTTCCGTTCGTCTTGTAGAGCCACAGGGAGTCGACGGACAGGTAGCCCTGCAGATAGGGCTGCTGGTCGATGGCCCACTGGATCTTGCCGGACTTGACGGCGCCGACCGCGTCCTTGTTGAGGTCGAACGTGGCGAGCTTGGCCTTGCTGCCGGACTCGGAGATGGACTGGATGGCGGTCATCGCGAACGGGGCGCCGAGGGTCGTCACGTAGTCGATGGAGCTGTCCGTCTGGAGCTTGGCGGTCAGGGTCGACTTCACGGACGGCATGTCGGTGCCGTTGACGTAGAGGATGTCGGTCTTGCCGCTGAAGGTCTTCTTCACACCGGCGCAGCGGGCCTCCAGGGCGACCTGCCCCTGTTCCATGATCACGCAGACGGTGTGCTTGGCACCGGCCTGGTTGAGCCTGCGCCCGAAGGCCTCGCCGGCGATGGTCTCGTCCTGGCCGAAGTACTGGAGCAGACCCTGCTTCTGCCAGTCGTCGACACCGCTGTTGAAGCCCACCACGGGGATGCCGGCCTGTTCGGCCTTGGCCACCACGCCCTTCATGGCGTCCGGCTTGGCCAGGGTGACCGCGATGCCGTCGACCTTCTGGTCGATCGCGTTCTGCACCAGGTTGGCCTGGTTGGGGCCGCTGGGGTCGCTGGAGTAGATGAGCTTGACGTTGTCCTTGGCCGCAGCGGCCTGGGCACCCTTGCGGATGGTGTCCCAGAAGGTGTCGCCCGGGGCCGCGTGGGTGATCATCGCGACCGTCATGCGCGGGGTGCTCGCCTTGCCGGCGGAGACGGCGGACCCGCCCTCCTGGGCCTGCTTTCCACCCGAGCCGCTGGAGCATCCGGCGACGAGGAGCGCGGCCGCCGCCGCGGCTGCGAGGACAGGGGCGAATCTGCGGGAGCGGGGGTGGGACGAACGTTCCATCTTTCCGGCACCTCACTGTGCGGCTGGGGAGGGGAGAGGCGGCTGATCGGGCGAACACTCCGGATCACATGCCGTTAACACTGCTGTTGCCTATGACGGAGATGGAACCGTCACACCACCCCGGGGTCAACGCTTGTAATGACATCATTTATCCATCAGAGCAAGATGTCAGAACAATTGCTTGACGCTGGTTGCGCACGACCTCTACACCTGAAATGACGGCGCGTCCCGACCTCTTTCCCCGCACCTTCCTGGCGGCGCCGGAACCGCGTGCGCCGCATGCAGGAGAGCCTCGAATGAGCGGCCTTTAGATGTATTACCCACGGGTCGAACGGAACGGATATATATCCGTTACGGAATCGTGTGCCGCCGGAAAGAGGCGAAAGGCCGCCACGCCCGTGTCAGAGTCCGGCACCGAAAGGAAACCCGCACGCGATGCAGCACCTTCACCACTGGATCAACGGCAAGCCCGAAGAGGGTTCGTCCGACCGCTACGGCCCTGTCCACAACCCGGCCACGGGCCATCAGGAGAAGCAGGTCCCCTACGCGTCGGTCGACGACGTGGACGCGGCGGTAGCGGCCGCCAAGGACGCCTACGCGACCTGGGGTCAGTCGTCGCTGGCCAAGCGGACGGAGATCCTGTTCCGGTTCCGGGCTCTGCTGGACGCCAATCGGGACGCGATCGCGGAGCTGATCACCGCGGAGCACGGCAAGGTGCACTCGGACGCGCTCGGCGAGGTGGCGCGCGGTCTGGAGATCGTGGACCTGGCGTGTGGTATCAACGTGCAGCTGAAGGGTGAGCTGTCGACGCAGGTCGCGAGCCGGGTGGACGTCTCCTCGATCCGTCAGCCGCTCGGTGTGGTCGTGGGTATCACGCCGTTCAACTTCCCGGCGATGGTTCCGATGTGGATGTTCCCGATGGCCATCGCGACGGGCAACACGTTCGTGCTGAAGCCGTCCGAGAAGGACCCCTCCGCGTCGGTCAAGATCGCCGAGCTGCTGGCGGAGGCCGGGCTGCCGGACGGTGTCTTCAACGTCGTGCACGGTGACAAGGTGGCGGTGGACCGCCTCCTGGAGCACCCGGACGTCAAGGCCGTCTCCTTCGTCGGCTCGACGCCGATCGCCCGCCACATCCACACCACCGCCTCGGCGAACCACAAGCGGGTGCAGGCGCTGGGCGGCGCCAAGAACCACATGCTGGTCCTGCCGGACGCCGACCTGGACGCGGCGGCCGACGCGGCTGTCTCTGCGGCCTACGGCTCGGCGGGCGAGCGCTGCATGGCGATCTCGGCCGTGGTGGCGGTCGGCGCGATCGGCGACGAGCTGGTGGCGAAGATCCGCGAGCGCGCCGAGAAGATCAAGATCGGCCCCGGCAACGACCCGGCGTCGGAGATGGGCCCGCTGATCACGGCCGTGCACCGCGACAAGGTGGCGTCCTACGTCGCCGGCGCGGCCGCGGAGGGCTGCGAGGTCGTCCTGGACGGCACCGGCTACACGGTGGACGGCTTCGAGGACGGTCACTGGATCGGCATCTCGCTGCTGGACAAGGTGCCCACGTCCGCGAAGGCCTACCAGGACGAGATCTTCGGTCCGGTGCTGTGTGTGCTGCGCGTGGACACCTACGAGGACGGTGTGGCGCTGATCAACGCCTCGCCGTTCGGCAACGGCACCGCGATCTTCACCCGGGACGGCGGTGCGGCCCGCCGTTTCCAGCTGGAGATCGAGGCGGGCATGGTCGGCGTGAACGTCCCGATCCCGGTTCCCGTCGGCTATCACAGCTTCGGTGGCTGGAAGGACTCGCTCTTCGGCGACCACCACATCTACGGCAACGACGGCACGCACTTCTACACCCGCGGCAAGGTCGTCACCACCCGCTGGCCGGACCCGGCCGACGCTCCCGCCGGCGTCGACCTCGGCTTCCCGCGCAACCACTGACCATGTCCGGGCGCCGGAAAGCCGTCGGAGGTACGGCGGTGCTGGACATCGCCATCGACCGCCAGAGCCCGGTACCGCTGTACTACCAGTTCGCCCGGCAGCTGGAGCAGGCCATCGAGCATGGCCTGCTCCTTCCGGGCGCCCTGCTCGGCAACGAGATCGACCTCGCCGAGGGGCTGGGCCTGTCACGGCCGACCGTCCGGCACGGCATCAAGACGCTGGTCGAGAAGGGCTTGCTGGTGCGGCGGCGGGGCGTCGGCACGCAGGTCGCACACAGCAAGGTCAAGCGGCGGCTGGAGCTCAGCAGCCTCTACGACGACCTGGAGAAGGCCGGACGGGAGCCGAGCACGCGGGTGGTGTGCAACGACGTCGTGCCCGCGTCCGCCGAGGTCGCCGCGGCCCTCGGTATCAGGAAGGGTGACAGCGTTGTCAGGCTGGAGCGGGTCCGCTATGCCGAGGGCGTCCCCGTGGCGCTCCTGCGCAACCACCTGCCGACCGATCTGCTGCTGGACCTCGACACGGAGCTGCTGGAGGCCACGGGTCTGTACCGGCTCCTGCGGGCGGCCGGCATCGGCCTGCACAGCGCCCAGCAGACGATCGGCGCGCATGCGGCGACCGCCGAGGCGGGGGAGTGCCTGGGAGAGCCCGCGGGAGCGACGCTGCTCACCATGCGGCGGACGGCGTACAACGCCGACGGTGAGGCCGTGGAGTACGGCACGCACCTGTACCACGCCGAGCGGTACGCGTTCGAGTTCCACCTGTTGATGCGCAGGTAGGGCGGGGTCCGGGCACCCGTGCCGGAGGTGGGAAGCAGGGGTGGCGGGGACGACCGTGGTCTCGTCCCCGCCACCCCCGCCGCTTTTACCTCAGAAGCGCCGCGGCGGTCCGGTACGCCGCCTCCGCGGCCTCCCGCACCGGCAGCACGCGGTGTGCCTCCGAGAGGATCTCCACGCCCCAGGGGCCGTGCCAGCCCGCCGTACGCAGCGCGGCGATGATCCCCGGCAGGTCGAAGGAGCCCTCTCCGCACAGCCGGCGGCGCCGGACGGTGTCCTCGAAGAGGGTGCCGACGGCGTCGCTGTCGGCGTCGTCGAGCTCCACGCCCACAATGCGCGAGCCGGGTACCTTGGCGAGCTCGGCGGGGGGAGTGTGGGCGCGCTCGGTGTGCCAGACGTCGATGATCAGGCCGCCCGCCGGATGGCCGGCGGTCTCGACGAGCCGGAGGCCGTCGTGGACGGTCTTGATGTTGGACCAGGGCAGGAACTCGATCCCGAGCCGGGCGCCCACACCGTCGGCCTGCGCCGCCAGCGCGGCGAACTCCCCGGCCCAGACGTCGAGGTCCCACGGCTGGTCGTCGACGTCAGGCCCGATCTTGAGGTGCCGTGCGCCGAGTGCCTCGGCCGCTCGCAGCAGGTCCTGGCGTACCGCGTCCGACGCGCTACGCCGAGGCCCGTCGGCCCACCAGTCGGTCAGGAGTTCCAGCTCGATGTGGACGAGTCCGTTGTCCTCGAACAGGGTTCGGACGCCCGCGAGTCCGTACTCGCGCTCGGCCTCCACCAGATCCGAGTACAGCAGCCCGAAGCCCTTGAAACCGGCAGCGCCGGCGGCCTCCACCCGCTCCCGCAGGTTCAGGGGGCTCCGCTTGTCGTCCAGGTCGGGAGCGGTGTCGCCGGCGGTGGTCCAGCAAGTGGCCAGCAGATCCTCAGTATCCATTTCCCGCATTCCTAGTCTTCCCGCGATTTCTTAGCTGCATCGATACACCGAACAGAATGTGTGCGGGGCGAGCGAAAGGCCCTGCACGGCGAATGGAACTCCGAGATCGGTCACCGGATTTCCTCGGCATCCTTGAGTGGCCCGTCCCCGCAGTCAATCCTCAGTAAGCCATCAAAACAACATCATCGACACGTCCGGCAGAGAGGTGCCCGGAGTGGGAGGACGCCCGTGCGGCAGACGCCCCCCGATTCCGGGCGGGGAGGTGGTCCGTATGCGGTTACGCGACGTCTCGCAGCACCGCGCGCAGATGCTCGGCGCTCTCCCACACGTCCTCGACCGGCCCCTTCGCCCGGGGTTCCGCGGTGAGGACGGTGTCCTGCTCCAGGACGTACCAGCCGTCGTATCCGCGCGCGCTGAGGTGAGTCACGATCGCCTGCACGTCGACGTCACCGGCGCCCAGCGGGCGGTACATGCCCTCGCGCACGGCGTCGGTGTACGTGAGGCGGCCCGACTGGACCTTGGCGGCGAGGGAGGCGTCCACGTCCTTCATGTGGGTGTGCGCGATGCGTTCGGGTGCCTGCCGGGTCAGCTCGGCGGGATCCGTACCGCCGATGAGCAGGTGGCCGGTGTCGAGGCAGAGGGAGATCGCCGAGTCCTCCAGGACCCGCCGGACCTCGTCGCCGTTCTCGATCATCGTGCCGACGTGCGGGTGCAGGACCGCGCGTACCCCGCGCTCGGCGGCCAGCGCGGTCAGCCGGTCGAGGTTGGACAGCAGCAGCCGCCAGCCGTCGGCGCCGAGTTCGGGGCGGGAGTCGTAGCCGTCCTGGCCGGTGATGGCGGACAGGACGAGGACTTCGGCGTTCGAGGCGGCGTAGCTCTCCAGGAGCTGCTCCGCCTCGGGCAGCGGGTCGTGTCCGGGGACGTGCAGCAGGAGCGGGGTGAAGCCGCCGACGGCGTGCAGGTCGTGGTCGGCGAGAACCCGGGCCATCGCCTCCGGGGCGGCGGGCAGGAAGCCGTCGGGGCCCATCTCGGTGGCGGCCAGGCCGACCTCGCGCATCTCCTTCAGCACGCGCTCGGGCGTCAACTGGTAGCCCCAGCCGGGCACTTCGCACACGCCCCACGAGATGGGCGCGCCGGCGATCCTGTTGAGCGGTGGGGTGGTCATGCCGTGGCCTTTCGGTGGTTCCAGTCGGGGTCGGCGACAGCGGCCGGGGGCCGGCCTGCGAGGACGTCCGCGACACCGCGGGCGGCGTCGACGAAGGTCAGCGTCATCGCCCGACGGGTCATGCCCATCAGATGCGGGGTGAGCACGACGTCGGGGTGGTCGAACAGCGGGTGGTAGAGGGCCGGCTCGGGGTCGAACACGTCCAGTCCGACGCCCGCCAGCCGGCCCGACTCCAGGGCGGCCAGGGCGGCGTCCGCGTCGAGCAGACCGCCCCGGCCGCAGTTGACGAGGATCGCTCCCGGCTTGACGCGGGCCAGGAGTTCCGCGTCGACGAGGTGCCGGGTGTCCTCGGTGAGCGGGGCGTGCAGGGTGAGCACGTCGCTCGACTCGACGAGTTCGCCCAGGTCGGCGCAGGCGAACTCGGACGGCACAGGAGTGAACGGGTCGTAGGCGAGGGTCCGCATCCCGAACGCGGCGGCGAGTTCGCCGACCCGGCGGCCTATGCGGCCGTAGCCGACGATCCCGATCGTCGCGCCGTCCAGGTCGCCGACCGGCACGGTGCTCCGCTCGGCCCAGCTGCCGTCCCTGACCAGCTCGGTCAGCGGTTGCAGCCGCTTGGTCAGGTGCAGGGCCATGGCGAAGACGCCCTCGGCGACCGCACGGCTGCCGCTGTTCGGGGTGATCACCACGGGGATCCTGCGGTCGGAGGCCGCCGCCACGTCGACCAGGTCGACGCCGACGCCGGTGCGGGCGATGACCCGCAGCCTGGGGGTCCGCCGCAGGAGGTCCTCGTCGACACGCCGGTCGGCACGCACGATGGCGCCTTCGGCGACCGCGAGGTCCTCGGGGGTGGGGTCGGTGACGAAGGTGACCCGCTCGCCGAGGACCGGGGCCACGGTGTCGGCGTCGACCGGGCCTAGGGCCACCACGACATGATTGCTCATACGATCAACTCCGCACCGGATGGCCGAAGTTCGCGCCGGGCACCGCGAGCACCGACTGCCAGGAGCCGCTCTCCGCGGAGGCGGCGGCCGCCGCGATCACCTCGGCGACGGCGTGCGCGTCCTCGATCGTCGAGTTGTGGTGCTCGATGCCGGCCACGGCGGCGAGGAACTTCTTGGCCTCGATGACCTTCAGGTCGTCGTAGCCCATGCTGTTGCCGGGGCCGGGCTGGAAGCTTGCGTAGTCGCCCATGTGGCCGTTGCCGAGCACGGTGGTGTAGCCCTGGTCGGGGCCGCCGCGGCCGAGGGCGACGCGCAGCTCGTTCATGCGCTCGAAGTTCCAGGTCACCGAGCCGTCGGTGCCGTAGATCTCGAAGCCGATGCCGCACTGCGGGCCGACGATGACGCGGGACGCCTCCAGGGTGCCGACGGCTCCGCCGGTGAAGCGGACGAGGGCGGCGGTGTAGTCGTCGTTCTCGACCTGGGCCATCTCGCCGTCCTCGATCACCGCGAAGTGCGTCCCGGAGCCCATGGGCAGGATGGGGCGCTCGGTGTAGACGGTGCTGGTGAGGGCGGCGACCTCGTTGATCGGGGACACGACGTAGCTGACGAGGTCCACGACGTGGCTCATCAGGTCGCCGAGCGCGCCGTGTCCGGCCAGGTCCCGCTTGAAACGCCAGGACAGGGCGCCCTTGGGCTCGGAGGCGTAGCCGGAGAAGAAGGTGGCGCGCACATTGGTGATACGGCCGAGTCCGCCCTCGGCGATCAGCTGGCGGGCCCGCTCGACGGCGGGGGCGTGCCGGTAGTTGTAGCCGATGGAGGTGGCCACCTGGGCGGTGCGGGCGGCGGCGGCGACCTCGGCGGTCTCCTCGGCGCTGCGCCCGACCGGCTTCTCGATCCAGAACGGCTTGCCGGCCTTGGCGGCGGCGATGCCGATCTCGTGGTGCAGGATGTTCGGCGCGCAGATCGACACGACCTCGACGTCCGGGTCGTCGAGAACGGCACGGTAGTCGGTCGAGGCCTTCTCGTAGCCGAGGACGTCACGGGCGTAGGCCGCGCGGTCCTCGGCGGTGTCGGCGGCGTGCACGAGTCGGGGCTTGATGCCCAGCTCGGGGTAGACGGAGGGCAGCGCCTGGTAGGCGCGGCTGTGCAGCTTGCCCATCCAGCCGACGCTGATCAGTCCGACGCCGATCTCGCGTGCGGCGCCCGGGGTGGTGGGGGTCATCTGTGTCTCCTGAGGTCTCTAGGCCCGGGCTTGGTCCAGCGCGCCGGCGAGGGCGGCGGCGAGCAGGGTGGAGTCGGAACCGATGCCGATGAACGTCCAGCCCTCGGCCCGTTTGGCGGCCGCGGCCGCGCCGTCGGGGACAAGGAGCCCGCACGCCTTGCCGTGGTCGGCGGCCGCCTTGCGGACGCGCTCGAGCGCCTCCCGGTAGACCGGGGCGCTGAACTGGCCCGGCACACCGAGGTCGTGGCTGAGGTCGCGGGGGCCGACGAACAGCACGTCGACGCCGTCCAGGGCCGCGATGGCCTCGACCTCGTCCAGCGCGCTCGCCGACTCGATCTGGACCACGCCGAGGATCTCGCCCTCGCGGTCCAGGGCTGCGGGGTCGAGCCCGAAACGGCAGGCCCGGTTGTAGGTGGCCACGCCCCGATCCCCCGCGGGCGGGTACCTCAGGTGCCCTATCGCCTCTTGGACTTCGGCCGCCGTGTCGAGGCGCGGCAGCATCACCCCGGCGACGCCGAGGTCGAGGACGCGGCCGATGCGGATCCGGGCCGCGGACTCGACCCGTACGACGGTCGGCACCCCGTAGGCCGCCGCGGCGGGGACGGTCGTACGGACCTGCTCCTCGCCTCCGGCACCGTGTTCGAGGTCGAGCAGCACCCAGTCGGCTCCGGCGGCGGCGCACACCTCGGCGGAGACCGGGGAGGCGAGGCCGACGAACGTGCCCAGAGTGGCCTCGCCCGCCGCCAGTCGGGCACGCAGGCGGCCGTGGTCAAGGGGAGAGAGATTCATCCGTACCACCTCTGGGACGCCAGGCCTTCCTCGTACTCACCGCGCAGCTGGGCCACGGTCTCCTGCTCGGAGACCTCGGCCGGCGCCACGTCCCACCACACCCCCGCGCCGGGCAGATCGGCGTGCGGGATCACGGGGACGACGAGGACGACGGGACCGTCGTGGTCGCGGGTCGCGTCCAGCGCGGCGCGCACCTCGTCGGCGGTGGTGGCGCGCAGCGCACGGGCGCCCAGTCCCTCCGCCGTCTTGACGAGGTCGACCTGGAGGTAGTCGCCCTCGAGGCGAGCGGGCTTGCCGGAGCCGATCTCCAGGCTGCCGTCGCGGTAGCGGAACTCGTTGCCGAACTCGCGTCCGTTGCGGCCCATCTGGAGCCGGTGGATGACCTGGTAGCCGTGGTTCTCCGGGATCACGATCGTGACCGGGAGCTTCTCCTGTGCGGCGGTGACCAGTTCGGTCGGCGCCATCAGGAAGGTGCCGTCGCCGAGCAGGGACAGCACGCGCTTCGAGGGGTCCGGCTCGGCGAAGCGGACGCCGAGCGCGGCGGGCAGCTCGTAGCCCATGCAGGAGAAGCCGAACTCCAGGTGGGCGAAGCGGCCTTCGGTGGCGTCCCACACCTTCTGCAGGTCACCGGGCGGACCGCCGGCGGCGGCGATGATCGTGTCGCCGGACCGCGCGTGCTCCTGGAGCAGACCGATCAGCTGGCCCTGGGTGAGGACCGCGTCGGTGTCCCGGACGACGTCGGAGTCGTCGGCCAGCGACGTGAAGTCGAAGGCCGTGTCCGGGTCGAGCGCGGCGGCACGCTGCTGCTGCCACCGCTCGTCGAGGGCGCGCGCCTTCTCCTGCCAGGCGGCCGACGTGCTGGTGCCGTCCGCGCGTACGGCGTCGGTCAGCGCGGTCAGGGCCCGCTTGGCGTCGGCCACGATCCCGGTCGCGCCCAGGCGCCCCGCGTCGTGCACGTTGACGTTGATGCTCGCGAACCGCACGTCCGGGTTCTCGAAGACGGAGTGCGAGGCGGTGGCGAAGTCCGTCAGCCGGGAGCCCACGGTGAGCACCAGGTCGGCTTCCCGCGCCAGGGTGTTGACGGCCGGAGTGCCCTCCAGGCCGATGCCGCCGAGCTGCCACCAGGCGCGGCGCTGGACGGCGCCCTTGCCGGCGAACGTCTCCGCGACGGGGATCCCCGCCGCCTCGGCCAGCGCCTCCAGCTCCTCGCCGGCACCCGAGTACACGACCCCGCCACCGGCGATGATCAGCGGCTTCTCCGCCTCGGCGAGCAGCCGGGCCACCGCCGCGACCTCGTCGGCGTCCGCCGCCGGGCGGCGGATCGGCCAGTCGCGCTCGGCGAAGAACTCCGCCGGGTAGTCGTAGGCGTGGGACTGGATGTCCTGCGGGAGCGAGACGACCACCGCGCCGGTGTCCACGTCGGTCAGCGCCCGCATCGCCGCGGGCAGCGCGGTCAGCAGCTGCTCGGGCCGGGTGATCCGGTCGAAGAAGCGGGAGACGGGCCGGAAGGCGTCGTTGACGGAGGTGTCCGCCTCGACGGGGTGCTGCAACTGCTGGAGTACGGGGCCCTGGTGGCGGGTCGCGTAGGTGTCGCCCGGCAGCAGCAGCACGGGCAGCCGGTTGACGGTGGCCAGGCCCGCGCCGGTCACCATGTTCAGGGCGCCCGGGCCGATGGAGGCCGTGACGGCCAGTGTCGCGTGCCTGCGCTTGGCCTTGCCGAAGGCGGTCGCGATGTGGACGAGCGCCTGCTCGTTGCGGCCCTGGACGAAGGGCAGTCGGTCGCTGAGCTGGTCCAGGGCCTGGCCCAGCCCGGCCACGTTGCCGTGCCCGAAGATGCCCAGCGCGGCCGGTATGAGGCGCTGGCGGTGGCCGTCGGCCACGGAGTACTGCTGGGAGAGGTAGGTGACGACGGCTTGGGCGACGGTGAGGCGCACCGTGCGCTGTCGCGTCCGGTCAGTCATGAATCGGCTCCTGATCGGGGAGGTGTACGGGGACGCGGCCGGTCACCAGGGGCGGCCGTGCAGGATGATGGTCTTGACCTCGGTCATCTCACTGACCGCGGCGCGCGGGCCTTCCTTGCCGTAGCCGCTGCCCTTCAGACCGCCGTACGGCATCAGGTCGGCGCGCCACAGCGGCGTCCAGTTGATGTGGACGGAACCGGCGTCGATCTCCCGGATGGCGCGGACCGCGCCCGCGATGTCGGAGGTGAAGATGCCGGCGCCGAGGCCGTAGGCGGTGCCGTTGGCCTGCGCGATGGCGGACTCCCAGTCGGCGGCCGTGCTGACGGCGACGGCGGGCCCGAACAGCTCCTGCTGGCTGAACGGCGACGCGGGATCCACGTCGGCGACGACGGCGGGCCGCACCACGGCTCCGTCCCGCTCGCCGCCGGTCAGGACGCGCGCCCCGTCCGCGCCGGCCTGGGCGATGGCCCGCTCGACGCGCTCCGCCTCGGTGGCGGTGATGAGGGCGCCCATCTGTGTCTCCGGGGAGGCGGGGTCGCCGGTGCGGATGGCCTCGACCTTGGGCACGAGGGCGTCCAGGAAGTCACCGGTCACGGCCGGATGGGTGATGACCCGCTGGACGGAGATGCAGACCTGTCCGGCGTTGACGTACCCGCCGGCGGCGACGGCGCTCGCCGCCGCCTCGATGTCGGCGTCGGGCAGCACGACCACCGGGCAGGAGGCGCCGAGTTCCAGGGACAGTTTCTTCACCCCGGCGACCCGGGAGATGTGCTCGCCGGTGGCCGTCGAGCCGGTGAAGGAGATCTTCCGGACCCGCGGGTCGGTGACCAGGGCGTCGCCGAGCACCGAGCCCGAGCCGACGAGCACGGACAGCACGCCTTCCGGCAGGCCCGCGTCCACGAAGCACGCGGCCAGTTCCAGGGCGGTCAGCGGGGTGCTGGTGGCCGGCTTGAGGATCACCGCGTTGCCGGCGGCCAGGGCCGGGGCGAGCTTGTGCAGGACCAGCAGGGCCGGGTAGTTGAACGGCGTGATGGCCACGACGATCCCGCAGGGCTGGCGCAGCGTGAAGCCGACCTTGTCCTGCCCGGTGCCGCGGTTGGCGTCCAGCGGCAGCGTCTCGCCGTAGAGCTGGGTCCCCTCGAAGGCGGCGAGCCGGATCAGGTCGCCGGAGCGGGACGCCTCGCCGGTGGCCTCGGTGATGGTCTTGCCGGACTCCGCGCTGATGGTCTGTGCCGTCTTCGGGGCCCGCTCGTCGGCGAGTTCGGCGGCGCGCAGCAGGATGCGCATCCGCTCGTGGGCGGGGGTGCGGCGCCACACCGCGGCACCGCGCTCGGCCGCGGCCAGCGCGGCCTCCACGTCCTCGGTCCCGGCGAGCGCCACCGTGCCCACCGCCGAACCGTCGAACGGGGACCTGACCTCCCGGGTCTGCCCGGTTCCCCTGGCCGTCTGCCACCGACTGCCGATCAGCAACTCCACGGGCGCCATTGCCCTCTCCCTTCAGGAAACCGTCAGAACAAGGCCGTGGTGAACGCGAAGATCGATGCCGCACGGCCCACGGCCAGGCCGTTTACGTGCTCGCAACGCTAGGTTCGCGAAGGGAGTTACTGAAGCCCTCAAATCAATCATTTACCCATCATCAAGACCGTCATTTCTTCATCATCGCGCGGACCGGACACACGTCTGCCCTACCGTCGGAACATGGATCGGAACATGGACACGTCTCACGCGGCACCCCCCTCCATCGCCTTCATCGGCCTCGGCATCATGGGCGGCCCGATGGCGGCCAACCTCGTCCGTGCCGGGTATCAGGTCACCGGCCACAACCGCAGCCGCGCGGCGGTGGACCGACTCGTCTCGGCGGGCGGGCGCGGTGCGCAGAGCGTCGCGGAGGCGGTGGCCGACGCGGACGTCGTGATCACCATGCTCCCGGCGGACGCCGAGGTCACCGAGGTCGTCCTCGGTGAGGGCGGCGTACTGGCGCACGCCCGCCCGGGAACCTTGCTCATCGACATGAGCACCGTCGGCCCGCCCACCGCCACGGCACTCGCCGAGGCGGGCCGCGAGCGCGGCGTGCGGGTCCTGGACGCACCCGTCTCCGGTGGCGAGGCAGGCGCGGTGGAAGCCGTCCTGTCCATCATGGCCGGCGGCGACGCGACGGACTTCGAGGCGGCGGCACCTGTCTTCCGCGCCCTCGGTACCACCGTCGTACACGTCGGCCCGCACGGCGCGGGCCAGACCGTCAAGGCCGCGAACCAACTCGTCGTCGCCGTCAACATCCAGGCCCTGGCCGAGGCCGTGGTCTTCCTGGAGAAGGCGGGCGCCGATCTCCCCGCCGCACTCGAGGTCCTCGGCAAAGGCCTGGCCGGTTCGACCGTGCTGAACCGCAAGAAGGACAACATGCTCGAGCGGAGCTTCGCCCCCGGCTTCCGTATCGACCTGCACCACAAGGACCTCGGCATCGTCACCGACACGGCCCGCGACCTCGGCGCGATCCTGCCGACCGGCTCCCTGGTCGCCCAGCTCCTGGCGTCCTGCCGGGCGAACGGGGACGGAGGCCTGGACCACTCGGCGCTGCTGCGGGGGGTCGAGCGCCTCTCCGGGCCGCGGACCGGCTGAACTGGTGAACAACCGCGGGACAGGGCGAGTTGGCGATCTGTCAGGTGAAGGGAGCCGACGGCTCAGAAGCAGCGGCCGCCCGTCGGCACCGGCAGCGCGACGTGCTGCGGCTGACCCGTCCCCGACCCACCGGGGCGCCGGCGGGCCGGGTCAGCCGCGGCGTGCGGTGGCGTAGGCGCGCTCCAGCTCCGCGACCGTGGTCAGGAAGTCGGCGCCCGCCAACTTGTGCAGCGTGTCGGTGGCGAGTTGGTCGAGGGTGGTCCACAGGTCGGCGAGCGGCTCGCGGAGCGCCTCTCCGCCCTCGGTGAGTGAGACCACGAAGGCCCGGCGGTCGTGCTCGGCGCGGGCCCGGGCGACCAGGCCCGCGTCCTCCATGCGGCGGATCGACCGCGAGACCGTGGAGTGGTCGAGCCCGACCGCCTGCTGCAACTCGGCCTGGGTCTGGCCGTCCCGGTCGAAGAGCCGCATGAGGATCAGTTCCTGGCCGGGGTGCAGGCCGAGCCTGAGGAGGAGTTCGGCGCCGTAGCCGTGCAGCTCGCGGGCGAGCGCGAAGAGCCCGAAGCTGACCGGGGCGCGCTCGACGAGGCTGGGTCGAGGCATCACCGGGTCGGGCTTCGCGGCTGGCATGGCGCTCCTCGTCTGGCGGGCGATGGGGGTGGAATCTCCTCGCCCGGGCTGCTGCCTGGGCTGGGAATACTTTAGTCGCAGCGGGTGTTGGAGCGCGGTCCCGCAGGGTTGCCACTCGACTGGAGCCGGTCCGGCTCGACGGGAAGATTGCTTGCGCGCGCAAGCTATTCGGGGCTACCGTACTTGCGTTGCACCGGGCGGGAACCGAGGGGGCGGCTCGCCCCGGCCCTCCTGGAACTGTTCCGAAAGGAATCGACATGTCATCCAGCTCCGAATCCGGAACCGACCGCCGTTCGTTCCTCGCCAGAGTCGCCGCGGCCACCGCGGTGCCGGCGGCGGCGGCCCTGGTCGCCGGGGGTACCGCGACGACGGCCTCGGCGGCCACATCCCGTACCTCGTCCGCCGGTTCCTCCGGCGCCGGTCTGCCGGACTACGCGCCGGTGCCCGCGGGATCCCTCGGCCCGGCGGTGAACAGCCAGGGCTACTACGTCGGCCGGGTGAAGGACAACCTCTACTGGGTGACCGACGGCGACTACCAGGCCGCCTTCCTCACCACCCGCGACGGCGTGGTCCTCTTCGACGCGCCGCCCACCATCGGCCACAACCTCCAGCGTGCCGTCGACGAGATCGCCGCCGCCAACGGCACCAGCAACAAGGTCACCCACATCGTCCACTCGCACCACCACTCCGACCACGTCGGCGCGTCCGGGCTCTTCGGCCGTCACGTGGTGCGGATCGGCCACGAGGAGAACCGCAGGCTGCTGCGGCGCGACAACGACCCCAACAAGCCCGCGCCCGAGATAACGTTCGCCGACCGCTACACCCTGCACGTCGGCGGCGAGCGGGTGGAACTCGCGCACCACGGCAGCAACCACTCGCCGGACAACATCTACATCCGGTTCCCGCACCACGACGCGCTGATGCTGGTCGACATCAACATCCCGGGCTGGGCCCCGTTCGGCGCGCTCAACTTCAGCGAGGACATCCAGGGTTACCTCGCCGCTCCGGCCAAGGCGCTCTCGTACCCGTGGAAGTACCACATCGCCGGTCACATGGGACGGCTCGGCAAGCGTGCCGACGTCACGGTGCACCAGCAGTACATCGACGACCTGACCGCGTCGCTCAAGCAGGCGCTCGGGAGCGTGGACTACGGGGTCTACGCGGCGAAGTACGGGAACAACATCTGGGCTGTCGTGAAGACCTGGCTCGACGAGGTCTGCCGGCAGGCGGCGGCCCCGGTCGCGGCCAAGTACACCGGGACGCTCGCGGCCGCCGACGTCTTCACCGAGAGCAGTGCCTTCTCGCTGGTGGAGTCCCTGCGGCTGGACCTCGGACTGGGTAGCGCCATTCACGACTGACGGGTTTTCGCGGATTCTGGTAATTGCTTACGCGAGCAAATAAGAACGGTGCGGTACGTCGGGGGCCCGGGGTGGCGGCCGACGTACCGCACCGGCGTATTCACAGAAGGCGGCACCATGGAATTCGGCATCTTCGGCGTCGGCGACCTGACCCGCGATCCGGTGGACGGCACCCGTGTCTCGGAGCACGAGCGCATCAAGGCCATCACCCGGATCGCGGAACACGCCGAGCAGGCGGGATTCGACGTCTTCGCCATCGGCGAGCACCACAACCCGCCGTTCGTGAACGGGTCGGTGACCACCCTGCTCGCCCACATCGCGGCCCGGACCTCGCGCATCACGCTGTCGTCGGCCACCACGCTGATCACCACCAACGACCCGGTGAAGATCGCCGAGGACTACGCCATGCTCCAGCACCTGGCGGACGGGCGGGTCGACCTCATGCTGGGCCGGGGCAACACCGCCGAGGTCTACCCCTGGTTCGGGCAGGACGTCCGTCTCGGCATCCCGCTCGCCGTCGAGAACTACGCGCTGCTGCGCCGCCTGTGGGACGAGGAACAGGTCGACTGGGAGGGCAGGTTCCGTGCCCCGCTGGCCGGATTCACCTCGGTACCGCGCCCGCTCGACGGCGTACCGCCGCTGGTCTGGCACGGCTCCATCCGCAGCCCCCAGATCGCCGAACAGGCCGCGCGCCACGGCGACGGGTTCTTCGTGAACAACCTCTTCATGACCACCGAGTACTTCGCCCAGTTCGTCGACCTGTACCGCGAGCGGTGGGAGCACCACGGGCACGGGCCTGCCGACCGGGCGATCGTCGGCGCCGGGGCCGCGCTGTACGTCCGCCCCAACTCGCAGGACGCCTTCCGGGAGTACGAGCCGTACTACAACGCGCATCCCGTCCTCTCCAGCAGCGGCCCGCTCGCGGAGGCCGCGCGCACCACCGGCGCGCTCGTGGGCAGCCCGGACCAGGTGATCGAGCGCACCCTCTCCTTCCGGGAGCACTTCGGCCCGTACCGGCGGCAGTTGTTCGGCGTCGACATGGGCGGCCTGCCGGAGCGCGTCACCCACGAGCTGATCGACCTCGCGGGGCGGGAGGTACTGCCCGTCCTCAGGCGGGAGACCGCCATCGACACCACCATGACCAGGAGCACCTGATGCCTGAGAACTCCACCACACCCAGGGTCGCCGTCGTCGTGGGCGGCGCCGGGGCCATCGGCGGCGCCATCGTGCGCGAGCTGACCGGGACCGGACATGTCGTACGGGTCCTGGACCGGGCCGGCGACATCGTCTGCGACCTGTCCAGCGCCGAGGACGTACGGGCGGCGGCGCGCCGCGTGCTGGCCGAGCACGGGCGGTGCGACGTGCTGGTGCACGCCGCCGCCACCACCGGTCTGCAGGAACTGGAGAACGTGGACCTGGACGCCTGGCGCCGGGTCCAGGCGGTCAACGTGGAGTCCGCGCTGCTGCTGATCCAGGCGTTCGTGCCGGGGATGCGGGAACGCGGCTTCGGCCGGATCGTGCACATCGTCTCCGACACCTTCTGGAAGCCGCCGAGCCCGGACCTGCTGGCGTACGTGACCAGCAAGGGCGCGCTGATCGGCCTCACCCGGTCGCTCGCCGCGTCATTGGGGCGGTACGGGATCGCGGTGACCGGCGTGGCGCCGGGCCTGACCCGGACCGCGTCCACCGCGTACCAGCCGGACGCCGCCTTCGAGGCGTCGCAGGCCGGCCAGGCGCTGCCGCGTGCGCTCACGCCCGAGGACGTGTCGGCCACGGTCGGTTTCCTGGCGAGCGCCGCCGCCGAGGCGCTGACCGGCCAGATCCTGACCGTGGACGGCGGAAACCTCTTCACGTGAGACGCCCCCCTTGACTTATGTGGCCAGCCAAGTAATTATGTGTCTAGCCACATTATGTGGCCCACTTCGCGACAACATGATGGGAACGAACCATGACTGAGACCCTTGCCGCCGCCGACCTGGTGCGGCGTAGCCTCGACACCTTCCTCGCCAAGGACATGAAGGCCTGGGCGGACCTGTGCGACGAGAACGTCGTCGTCGAGTTCCCCTTCGCCCCCGAGGGCAGCCCCACCCGGCTGGAGGGTAGGGCCGCGGTCTACGAGTACCTGCGCGGCTACCCCGACCTCATCGACGTGCAGCAGATCACGTCGGCGACCATCCGAGGCACCGACGACCCGGACACGGCCATCGCCGACTGGACCGTCACCGGCCGGGTCCTGGCCAACGGGAACCCGTACGACATGAGTTACGCGACGTTCGTGACGTTCAAGGACGGCAAGATCGTCAAGTACCGCGAGTACTGGAACCCGCTCGCGTTCATCAAGGCCCTGGGCGGCGAGAGCTTCTAGGGTCTGTCTGACAATCGCCGTCGTCGCCCGGCGGGCGGCCTCACGGCGTCACGTGCATGGCGTCGTGAGGCAGATGGGAATTGTCAGACAGGCCCTAGGCTGCCGGGCGGATCAGCCCCGACTCGTAGGCGAACGCCACCGCCTGCACGCGGGCGCGGGCGCCGATCTTCGCGAGGACGTTGCTGACGTGGGTCTTCACGGTGGTCGGGGCGATGGACAGCCACTGCGCGATCTCGGCGTTGGACCAGCCGGAGGCCACGGCGACCAGAACATCGCGTTCGCGTTGGGTGAGGGCGCCGAGCCCCGAGGTGCGGGGGAGGGGGCGGACGGTGTGCTGCTGGCGGACGGCGTCGATGAGCGCGCGGGTCAGACCGGGCGTGATGACGGCGTCCCCGGCGGCCACCACCCGGATGGCCGCGGTCAGTTCGGCCGGGTCGGCGTCGTTGAGCAGGAAGCCGCCGGCGCCCGCGCGCAGGGCGGCCCAGGCGTCCGCCTCCTGGTCGGCCGCGGTCAGCACCAGGACCCCGGGGGCGGGGGCCTCCTCGCCGGGGAACCCGGGGGTGCGGGTCGCCCGGCGGGCGGGGCGGGCGATGTGCCGGATGCTCTCGATGCCGGCCGCCCCGGACAGGTGGCTGTCCATGAGGACGACGTCCGGGCGGAGTGCGGCGCTCGCACGGATCGCCTCGTCCCCGTCCGCCGCCTCCCCGACGACCGTCAGGCCGGGCTCGGCGGCGAGGAGCATGCGCAGGGCGAGGCGCTGGAGGGATTGGTCGTTGACGACGAGTACGGAGACCATGCCTGTCTTCTCCATGCGAGGTCCGTTCCGTGAACGAAACTGTTTCGTTCACATGCTACGCCTGGATCCGCCGCCTCGGGAGAGTGGGTCTGCTCAGTGGGTTCCGCTCTCGGCCGTGCTCTCTGGGCCGTGCTCTCCCGGCCGTGCTCAGCCCTGCTTGAGCGCGGCCATCGCGATCCGCTGCGCCACCGGGTTCATGTCCTCGCCCTTGGCGTCGGTCGAGTCGACCGAGTAGACGAGCGTCCGGCTCAGGTCCCGGGTCCCGGCGAGCACCGCGCTGTAGCCGTACCGGGAGCCCGACTTGAGCCAGTACACCCGGCCGTCGTACTCGAAGCGCTGCAACCCGGCGCTGTAGGTGGCTCCTTCGATGTGCGCCGGGACCGTGAACATCTCCTCGAGCCACGGTCCCGGCGGCACGATCCGCCCGCGGAAGAGGGAGGTCAGCAGCCGTTCCAGGTCGGCGGTCGTGGAGATCATGTCGCCGGCCGCGAACCGGTCCGCCTGGTTCCAGTCGGTGACGTCCACCAGCGACGTCGTCCCGTCGGCCCCCGTCACCTTCTGGTAGCCGTGGTTGTGCGGGCCGAGGACGCGCGGGTCGGTACCGGGGAAGTAGGTGTCCCGCATCCCGGCGGGGCGGAGCACGAGCCGGGAGGCCACGGAGGCGTACGACCGCCCGGTCACCTTCTCGATCAGCAGCCCGAGCACGGTGTAGTTGATGTTGAGATAGTCCTGCTTCCTGCCCGGGCGGAACTCCGGCCCCTTCGCCACCGCCGACCGCACCACCTGCTCCGGGGTGAGGGTGTCGAAGCGGTGCGCGTACTGCGCCGCGAAGGAGTCGCCCCAGCCGTCGCCCGCCTGGATGCCGCTGGTGTGGTTCAGCAACTGCCGGACGGTGATGGGCCGGAAGGCGTGGGTGAAGAGGCCGGGGAGGTAGTGCTGGACGGGGCGGTCGAGGTCGATCCTCCCTTGTGCGGCCAGTTTCAGTACGGCGGCCGCCGTCACCACCTTCGTCGTCGAACCGGCCCGGAAGCGGCCGTCCGGGTCCGCCGCGCTGCCGCTCGTCAGGTCGTGCACGCCCGCGCTGCCGCGCCAGGCGCCGTCGGTGCCGCCCACCCGGACGAGCGCGGCGGTGGCGTCCGCGTCGGGCAGCCCGGCGATCGCGGCGCGCAGGGCCTCGGCGTCCGGGCCGGCGGTGGTGGGCGCGGTGACGGCGGGTGCGGAGGCGGATGCGGCGAAGGCGGGCGCCACCAGCGGTCCGGCCGTGAGGGCCAGGACGAGGGAGGCGGCGAGGGCGGTGCTCCGGGTGCGGACACGCATGCGTGAACTCCAGGGGAGGCGATGGGCGAAGGGACCCGGTCATCCTCCGGGGGTACGGCGGTCGCCGGATCGTCGCCGAGGAGGGCGTGGGTCCCTGAATCGCCCCTCATCAACTTCCCTGAGAAATAGGGGAGTTGTGGGGGATCGCCCGTAGGGGTGCCGGGGCGGTGGGGAGGGTGGGGTGAAAAAGTGTTATCCCGGAATCCCCACTCCGTCTCCACACTGTGATCCCCGACATTGCCAAGCTCACCGCCCCGGCTGAGAAGGTGCGGTCATGAGGACGGACGTGCACGTGTCCCGGCAGTGGCGTGCCACCATCGCGGCCGCCCAGGCGGGCGACCGGCGAGCGCTGGACGAACTGGTCGAGGGCTGGCTGCCCTTGGTCTACAACGTGGTCGGCCGTGCCCTCAACGGCCACGCCGACGTCGACGACGTCGTCCAGGAGACCATGCTGCGCGCCGTCGACCACCTCGGCAGCCTTCGCGACCCGGACAGCTTCCGGTCCTGGCTGGTGGCCATCGCCATGCGGCAGATACGCGACCGGGCGCGCCGCAGGCAGGAGCGGAAACTGGACGAGGGCGTCCCGGACGGCACCGCCGACTTCGCCGAACTCACCGTGCTGCGGCTCCAGTTGGAGGGACAGCGACGGGAGGTCGCGGAGGCCGTGCGCTGGCTGGACGCCGAGGACCGGCAGCTGGTGTCCCTGTGGTGGCTGGAGGTCTCCGGCGAACTCACCCGGCGCGAGCTGGCGGCGGCCGTCGGCATCAGCCGGCAGCACGCCGCCGTCCGCGTGCAGCGGATGAAGGAACGGCTGGAGATCTCGCGGGGCATCGTGCGCGCGCTGGACGGCGCCTGCCCCGAGCTGCGCGAGCTGACCGCCCGCTGGGACGGGCGCCCCGACTCCGTCTGGCGCAAGCGGCTGGCCCGGCACATCCGGGGCTGCGGCTACTGCGGCGACCCCCGCGACTCCGTCGTACCGGCGGAACGGCTGCTGGTCGGGATCGCGCTGGTACCGGTGCCGGCGGGGTTCACGCTGTCGCTGGCGCTCGGCGGCAAGACCGCGGCCGCGGCGACCTCCGCCGGCTGGTCGGCGAAGGTGCTGGGCGCGCTGACCAAGCCCGCGGTGGCGGTCACGGCGGGGGCGACCATCGTGGCGGGCGGTGCGTACGTCGTCGCACAGACCCCGGACCGTCCCGCACCGCACACGGCCACCGCGCCCACGGCGACGGTCACCGGGGCGCCGGCGCCGACCTCGGCGAACACGCCCTCGCCGTCCCCGTCGGCCTCGTCCTCCTCGCCGTCACCGTCCCCGTCGGCGAGCGCCGCCCGGTACGGCTCGGTCGTCGACGCGGTCGACAGGGCGCCGGACCCGGACACCAGGCCCGGCACGCTGCCGCACCGGCCGGAGACGGGGGTCACCAGCACGGGCGGGGCGCATGCCGTCCTGAACCACCGCGGGGACCACGTGACGCTCACCGGCCGGGGCTATGTCCTCGTCCGCTGGCAGATCGCCCCGCTGTCCCGGGCCGGCAGCCTCGTCATGCCGAGTTGGACCGGCCTGAAGGGCAGGCTCTTCCACGTGGCGTCGGGCGGCGGACGCCGGATGGACGACCGCATCAGCAGCACCGACACCTCCTCCACCGGCATGGGCAGCTCGGCCACCGGCTACGCCGTCCTGCCGGCCGGCACCCAGCAGATGTGGCAGAACGAGTACTTCTACGTCGACGGCAGCGTGACGTTCACGGTGAACGAGCGGGGGGCGGACTACGGGGTGAGCGTCTTCCCGTCGACCTGGGACGCGGTGGAGAAGGACGTGCTGTACGGGCCGCCGGACGGGGCCATCCGGTACGGGCTGGTCCGGGACGACGGGAAGGACTCGGCGCCGGTTCCGCAGTACGCGACACGGGGGACGCCGAGCGATCCGGCGACGGTTGCTCAGAGGTCGCGGCTCTAGGGCGGGACGGCGGGGCCTGTCGCGCCCACGCGGCGGAGCCGCGGGCCGGACAATGCCCCGCGCCCCTTACGAGGCGCTCATGCGCAGGGAGTTCAGAAGATCCACCCGGTTCGTGGTGATCGAGTCGACACCCATGTCCAGCAGACGGCGCATCGAGCGGCGGGTGTCCGGGGTCCAGCAGGAGACCAGGCAGCCGCTGCGGTGGACGTGCTCGGTCAGGGCGTGGTCGAGCAGGGTGAAGCGGTAGTTGAGGTAGCGGGGGCGGATCACGTCCAGGAGCGCCGGGCGCGCGGGCGCCAGCGTCTTGCGGGTCACGGCGATCTCCGCCGCCGCGTCCGCCGCCCGTACCGCCAGCATCGCCGCCGCGTCCCCCGTGTAGTAGACGCGGTCCGCCGCACCGCACTCCCGGGCCACGGCCACGATCCTGGCCACCGCCCGCTCGCTCGGCCCGCCGGGCAGGTCGATCATCACCCGGCTGTCCGCCACCGCCGCCAGCGCCTCGGCGAGCGTCGGTACCCCGCCCTCCGTGAGGCCGCGCACCTCCTGCGCCGACAGCGCGCTCAGCGGACGGTCGACCTCCCAGAGCCGGTTCAGGGTCTCGTCGTGCAGGAGCACGGGGACGCCGTCACGCGTCAGCCGTACGTCGATCTCCACCGCGTCCGCGCCCTGTTGGAGCGCGGAACGCAGGGAGGCCGGCGTGTTCTCGCGGAAACGGTAGGGGTCGCCGCGGTGGGCCACGGCGGTCACGGTCTGCATGAGCCCATGTTCTCAGGGCCCCGCAGGGGTTTTTCAGGGGG
The DNA here is from genome assembly GCF_040651615.1 of Streptomyces sp. NPDC048417. Classification (NCBI taxonomy): domain Bacteria; kingdom Bacillati; phylum Actinomycetota; class Actinomycetes; order Kitasatosporales; family Streptomycetaceae; genus Streptomyces; species Streptomyces sp. NPDC048417. Next base: position 140,152 of record NZ_JBEZKI010000021.1, read on the forward strand.
CGAGCCATGCCTTCGTGTACGCGTCGATCTCGGCCGAGATCCTCGCCTTGCCCGTCCGGTCCAGGAAGGACGCCTCCACCGCGTTCTTCGCGAGGTCGGCCACGCCGCGCTCGTCGAGGCCGAGGAGCCGGGCGGCGACCGCGTACTCGTTGTTCAGGTCGGTGCCGAACATCGGCGGGTCGTCGGAGTTGACCGTGACCAGCACGCCCGCGTCCACGAACTCCTTGATCGGATGCTCGTCCAGGGTGCGGACCGCGCGGGTGGCGATGTTGGAGGTCGGGCACACCTCCAGGGCGATGCGCTGCTCGGCGAGGTGGGCGAGGAGCTTCGGGTCCTGCGCGGAGCTGGTGCCGTGGCCGATGCGCTCGGCATGCAGGTCGACCAGGGCGTCCCAGACCGTCTGGGGTCCCGTCGTCTCACCGGCGTGCGGGACCGAGTGCAGGCCGGCCGCGACGGCCCGGTCGAAGTACGGCTTGAACTGCGGCCGGGGTACGCCGATCTCGGGGCCGCCGAGACCGAAGGAGACCAGGCCCTCCGGGCGGAGCCGGTCGTCGGTCGCGAGCCGCACCGTCTCCTCGGCGGCCTCCAGGCCCGCCTCGCCGGGGATGTCGAAGCACCAGCGCAGCACCGTCCCGAACTCGGCCTCGGCCGCCTTCCTGGCGTCCTCGATCGCGTCCATGAAGGCCCGTTCGTCGATCCCGCGCCGGGTGGAGGAGAAGGGGGTGATGGTCAGCTCGGCGTAGCGCACCTGCTGGCGGGCCAGCTCGCGGGCCACCTCGTAGGTGAGCAGCCGGACGTCCTCGGGCGTGCGGATGAGGTCGACGACCGAGAGATAGACCTCGATGAAGTGGGCGAAGTCCGTGAACGTGAAGTAGTCGGCCAGGGCCTCGGGGTCGGTGGGCACCTTGGAGTCGGGGTGCCGGGCGGCCAGTTCCGACACGATCCGGGGGGAGGCGGAGCCGACGTGGTGGACGTGGAGTTCGGCCTTGGGCAGCCCGGCGATGAAGGCGTGCACATCGCGGAGGGCGGGTTCGGTGTGACGGTCGGTCAAGGGTTCCTCCCCGGAACGGCGCGGGGCCGCCTCGGGCGGTGGTACGGCCCTGAGCTGGCCCCTTGCGCGGTGATCGGCTGATCGGTGATTCGGGGCCCATCGTAGGCCGGACCGGCGTTCGAGGCGGAGGGGCCTTAGCATGACGGCGGCACGCGTGCGGGAGAGGGGACATCGCGAGATGGCTGACGAGGCGCCGGAGGCTCCGAAGATACGGCTGGACAAGACGGCCGACGCGGGGGAAGGGGTGGTGGCCGGGGCGGAGCCGTCGGTGCCGCCCTCGATCCATGACCAGCGAACGGTCGCGGCGATGCCGGGGGCGGAGGACGGGGTGACGCCTCAGGGCTGGGCGAACCCCTTCGCGGCGCCGTCGGACGCGGCTCCGGCCGCGCCGGTGAACCCCTTCGCGGCGCCGGGCACGCCGGGCGCGTACCCGCCGCCGAGCCCCTATGCCCCGCCTGCGCCGCCGTATCCGCAGAGCGCGGCCGTGCCACCGCCGCCGATGGCTCCGGAGGGGCCCGGTCAGGTTCCTTACGGCTACCCGGGCGCACCGGCTCCCGGTCCGGGGTACGGCTACCCCGGACAGCCGCTTCCGCCGTACCCCGGCGGGCCCGGCGGATACGGCGGCTGGCCCGGTATGCAGCCGATGCCCAACAACGGGCTGGGCACGGCGAGTCTCGTCACCGGGATCATCAGTGCGGTCGGGTTCTGTGCGTGGCCGGTCGCGCTGGTGATGGGGGTGCTGGCCATCGTCTTCGGTTCGATCGGGCGGGCCCGGGTCGGGCGGGGGGAGGCCACGAACGGGGGGCAGGCGCTGGCGGGGATCATCTGCGGGTCGGCGGGGCTTCTCCTCGCCGTGGGGTTCATCGTGCTGATCGTGGTGGCGAGCACGCGCTAGGGAGGGTGGCCGGTGGGTGGGGGCGGCCGGTGGTCGGGTGCGGGTAGACGGGGGCCGGTCGCGCAGTTCCCCGCGCCCCTTTGGCCGGACCAGTCCCTGTCGGCTGGAAGCGCTCGGCCTCCCGCCCTTTGGCTGGGACCGGTTCCCGTCGGCCGGGAGCGCCGTCACCTGCAGACCTACACCCCCGCTGTCCGCAGCCTTTCCCGCGCCTCCATCAGCGCGAACCCCAGCAGGTTCAGCCCCCTCCACCGGGAGGGGTCCGCCGCCGCCTCGTCCGTCGCCGCCAAGCCGATCCCCCATACCCGGTCCACCGGGCTCGCCTCCACCAGTACCCGGTCGCCGGTGCCGAGCAGGTACTCCCGCAGGGCCGGGTCGGCCCCGAACTTGTGCACGCTGCCGCGTGTCACGATGCCGAAGCGCTCCCGCTGCCATATCGCCTCGTCGAAGTCCCGGACCAGCCGGCCGGCCTTCTTCGCCTCGGCGGGATGTCCGGCCGCCAGCACCCGGCGCTCCGCCTCCGCGTCCTCGAAAAGCCTTGCCTTGCCTGCCATCATCCAGTGCTCGGCGGTCGCGTACTCGACACCGTCGACCACGAAGGGTGACGGCCACCACTGACTCAGACAGCTCGCCGAGACCTGATCGTCCGGCCTCGGGCGGTGCCCCCAGAAGTGCAGATACTTGATCCTGGCCCCCGCCCGGACCGCCCTGATCAGGGCTTCCGCAGAATCGATCTTCGCCATGCACGCCAGTGTGGCAGCCACCACTGACACTCCGTCCCGCCTTTCCTGTCCTGACTCGACATCTGGTCGACAGATTCCGTCGCGTAACCAAAAGGCAACAACGGAATCACTTGTTGGAGTCCCTCTGCTCTGTCAGGATCGGCAGTCAAATCGAGCTGGAGCTACGCCACCCGCCTCTCGGGACGGGGCGACGGCGGAGGAGAAGCGACATGGACAACCCGGGCACCGCCACCCCGGAGACCTTCCCCGCGCAGGAGCGGCTCGCGGGCGGCGCACAGTACATCGCGGGCCGGTTCAGCAAGGGCACGTCGGGCCGTACGCACGCCGTCGTCGACCCGGCCACCGGCGCGGAGGTGTACACGTACGAGCTGGCCGGGACGGAGGACGTCGACCGGGCCGTGGCCGCCGCGCGGGACGCCTTCGACGGGTGGGCCGGGGCGACCCCCGGCGAGCGGTCGGACGCGCTGCACCGGTTCGCCGCCGTGCTCGCCGACCGCGCGGAGGAGTTCGCCCGCGCCGAGTCCCTCCAGTGCGGAAAGCCGCTCAAGCTGACGCGGGAGTTCGACGTACCGGGGACCATCGACAACACCGCGTTCTTCGCGGGCGCCGCCCGGCATCTGCAGGGGCAGGCGGCCGGTGAGTACTCCGGCGACCACACGTCGTACGTCCGCCGCGAGCCCATCGGTGTCGTCGGGTCGATCGCGCCCTGGAACTACCCGCTCCAGATGGCCGCCTGGAAGATCCTCCCGGCGATCGCGGCCGGCAACACCATCGTGCTCAAGCCGGCCGAGTTGACCCCGCTGACCTCGCTGCTCTTCGCCGAGGCGGCCACCCACGCCGGCATCCCCGACGGTGTCGTCAACATCGTCACCGGGACCGGGAAGGTGGCCGGTGAACATCTCGTCGGGCACCCCGACGTCGCCATGACCTCCTTCACCGGCTCCACCGGTGTCGGAAAGCGGGTGGCGGAGGTCGCGACGGCGACCGTGAAGCGGCTCCACCTGGAGCTGGGCGGCAAGGCGCCGTTCGTCGTGTTCGACGACGCCGATCTGGAGGCGGCCGTCAACGGGGCCGTCGCCGGGGCGCTCATCAACACCGGGCAGGACTGCACCGCCGCCACGCGCGCGTACGTGCAGCGGCCGCTCTACGAGGCCTTCGTGGAGCAGACGGCCGCGCTGATGGAGACCGTGCGGCTGGGCGACCCGTTCGCTCCCGGTACCGACCTCGGGCCGCTGATCTCGCACGCCCAGCGGGACCGGGTCGCCGGGTTCGTCGAGCGGGCGCGCGGCTACGCGCGCGTGGTGACCGGCGGCGAGCCGCCGCAGGACGAGCTGAAGAGCGGTGCGTACTACCGGCCCACGCTGATCGCCGACGCCCCGCAGGACAGTGAGATCGTCCAGTCCGAGATCTTCGGGCCGGTGCTGGTCGTTCTGCCGTTCGACAGTGATGATGAGGGCATCCGGCTGGCCAACGACACCCCGTACGGTCTGGCCGCCTCCGCGTGGAGCAGCAGCGTCTACCGGGCGAACCGCGCCACCCGCGAGATCAAGGCGGGGTGTGTGTGGGTCAACGACCACATTCCGATCATCAGCGAGATGCCGCACGGCGGCTACAAGGCGTCCGGCTTCGGCAAGGACATGTCGGCGTACTCGTTCGAGGAGTACACCCAGGTCAAGCACGTAATGTTCGATAATACGGCGGTGGCGCGAAAGGACTGGCACCGCACGATTTTCGGGGACCGATAGTCACAGCTCCGGCCGCCGACCACGGCCATCTTCCCGAAAGGGCATCAAGCGTATGAGGCAGTACGAGCCCGACCGTCTGACACCGGTCGAAGCGGCCGCCATGCGGCGCAGCCTGCGTAATGGCCGGGCCGCCATGACCCGCCGGTCGCTGCTGGGCGGCGCGCTCGCGGTGGGCGGCGTCGGAGCGCTGAGCGCCTGCGGTATCCCCGCGGCCGGCAAGTCCCAGGGCGGGGTCTCCGCCGACGACCACTCGGCGAAGGAGAAGGTCGTCAACTTCTCCAACTGGCCCGAGTACATCGATGTGGATGACAGCGGGAAGAACCATCCGACGCTGGACGCGTTCCGCAAGCGGACCGGCATCACGGTGAAGTACACCGAGGACATCAACGACAACGACGAGTTCTTCGGCAAGATCCAGCCGCAGCTCGCCGCCGGCCAGGACACCGGCCGTGACCTGATCGTCCTCACCGACTGGTTGGCCGCCCGCATGATCCGGCTCGGCTACGTCCAGAAGCTGGACGCGTCGAACCTGCCGCACGCCTTCGCCAACCTGTCGGACCAGTTCCGCAGCCCCGACTGGGACCCGGGCCGCGCCTACTCGTACCCCTGGCAGGGCATCTCGACCGTCATCGCGTACAACAAGAAGGCGCTCGACGGCGTCGAGGTGAAGACGGTCTCCGACCTGCTCGACAACCCCAAGCTCAAGGGCCGCGTCGGCTTCCTGACGGAGATGCGCGACAGCATCGGCATGACCATGCTCGACATGGGCAAGGACCCGGCGAAGTTCACCGACGACGACTACGACGCCGTCATCGCCCGCCTCCAGAAGGCCGTCGACAAGGGCCAGATCCGCCGCTTCACCGGCAACGACTACACGTCCGACCTCAGCAAGGGCGACTTCGCCGCCTGTATCGCCTGGGCCGGCGACATCGTGCAGCTCCAGGCCGACAGCCCGGACGTCGGCTATGTCATCCCCGCCAGCGGCTACATGACGTCGACCGACAACATGCTGATCCCGAACAAGGCGCGCCACAAGACGAACGCCGAGCGGCTCATGGACTTCTACTACGAGCTCGAGCCGGCCGCCGAACTCGCCGCCTACATCAACTACGTGAGTCCGGCCGCGGGCGTGCAGCCCTACCTCGCCAAGATCGACAAGTCGGCGGCCAGCAATCCGCTGATCGTTCCCGACAAGGCCATGCAGGCCAGGTCCCATGCCTTCCGCTCGCTGAGCTCGAAGGAAGAGACGGCATACCAGCAGAAGTTCGCGAAGCTCACAGGGGCGTGACGACACCATGACGACCGACAGCAGCGGCGACGTCCGCCTCACCGGCATCGGCAAGACCTACGACAACGGCTTCACCGCCGTGAAACCGATGGACCTGACCGTCCCCCAGGGTTCCTTCTTCGCCCTGCTCGGCGCCTCCGGCTGCGGCAAGACCACCACCCTGCGCATGATCGCAGGGCTCGAGGAGCCGACCAGCGGCACCGTGCACCTCGGCGACCAGGACGTGACCCGTCTGCCGCCGTACAAGCGGCCGGTGAACACCGTCTTCCAGTCCTACGCCCTCTTCCCGCACCTCGACATCTTCGAGAACGTCGCCTTCGGCCTGCGCCGGCGCGGCATCAAGAGCGTGAAGAAGCAGGTCGAGGACATGCTCGACCTGGTCCAGCTCGGCGAGCAGGCGCGCAAGAAGCCGCACCAGCTCTCCGGCGGCCAGCAGCAGCGGGTCGCGGTGGCCCGCGCGCTCATCAACCACCCCAAGGTGCTCCTCCTCGACGAGCCGCTCGGCGCCCTCGACCTCAAGCTGCGCCGCCAGATGCAGCTGGAGCTCAAGCGGATCCAGACCGAGGTCGGCATCACCTTCGTCCACGTCACCCACGACCAGGAGGAGGCCATGACCATGGCCGACACGGTCGCCGTGATGAACGCGGGACGGGTGGAGCAGCTCGGCTCGCCGACCGATCTGTACGAGAACCCCAACACGACCTTCGTCGCCAACTTCCTCGGGACGTCCAACCTGATCGAGGCCGAGGTCGACACGAAGAGCGGGGACGACATCGTCCTCAAGGCCGGCGGCGGCAAGCTGGTACTGCCCGAGGCGCGATGTTCGGCGCCGACCCGGGCGGGTGGCAAGGTGCTCGTCGGCATCCGGCCCGAGAAGATCTCCCTCACGCACGCCGACGACGCCGGCTCGATCCCCGAGGGGCGCAACCGGATCACCGGCAAGATCGCCGACGCCAGCTTCATCGGCGTCTCCACGCAGTACGTCATCGACAGCGCGGTCTGCCCCGAGTTCGCGGTCTACGTGCAGAACGTCGAGCGCGACGGGCGGCTGGTCCCCGGCGCCGACGTCGTCCTGCACTGGAGCCCGGCCCACACCTTCGGTCTCGACGCCGCCCAGTCCCTGCTTGCTGGGACGGCGGGCTCCGCCGGCACCGAGGAGGAAGCCGCCTGATGGCCACGCTCTCCGAGGCGCCGCCGCCCCTGGCGCCCGCCGAACCCACGAAGAAGCCCCCGCGCAAGCGGGGCCGGTTCACGCCGTACTGGCTGTTGCTGCCCGGCCTGCTCTGGCTGGTCGTCTTCTTCGCGCTGCCGATGGTCTACCAGGCGTCCACGTCCATCCAGACGGGTTCCCTGGAAGAGGGTTACAAGGTCACCTGGCACTTCGCCACCTACTGGAACGCGCTGAGCGAGTACTGGCCGCAGTTCCTGCGGTCCGTCTTCTACGCGGCCGCGGCGACCGTGCTGTGTCTGCTGCTCGGCTACCCGCTGGCGTACCTGATCGCCTTCCGGGCGGGCCGCTGGCGGAACCTGATCATGATCCTGGTGATCGCGCCGTTCTTCACCAGCTTCCTGATCCGCACCCTGGCCTGGAAGACGATCCTCGCCGACAACGGCCCGGTCGTGCACGTACTGAACTCGCTGCACATCCTGGACCTCACCGACTTCCTCGGCTGGACGGCCGGCGACCGCGTCCTCGCCACCCCGCTCGCGGTGGTGTGCGGACTGACCTACAACTTCCTGCCGTTCATGATCCTGCCGCTCTACACCTCGCTGGAGCGGATCGACGGACGGCTGCACGAGGCGGCCGGCGACCTGTACGCCAAGCCGTGGACGACCTTCCGGAAGGTCACCTTCCCGCTGTCGATGCCGGGCGTGGTCTCCGGCACCCTGCTGACCTTCATTCCGGCGGCCGGTGACTACGTCAACGCCGAACTCCTCGGCTCGACCGACACCCGCATGATCGGAAACGTGATCCAGACGCAGTTCCTGCGGATTCTCGACTATCCGACGGCGGCCGCGCTCTCCTTCATCCTCATGGCCGCGATCCTGTTCATGGTCACGATCTACATTCGCCGGTCCGGGACGGAGGATCTGGTCTAAATGCCCTTCGTCAACTGGCTCAAGAAGCGTCTCGTCGTCATCGCGGGACTGCTCACCCTCGGATATCTGCTGCTTCCGAACGTCATCGTCACGGTGTTCTCCTTCAACAAACCGAAGGGGCGCTTCAACTACGAGTGGCAGCAGTTCTCGCTCGACGCGTGGAAGCAGCCGTGCGGAGTCGCCGACATGTGCGGCTCGCTCTCCATCAGCCTCCAGATCGCCGTCTGGGCGACCATCGGCGCCACGCTCCTCGGCACGATGATCGCCTTCGCCCTGGTCCGCTACCGGTTCCGCGCCCGCTCCGCCGTGAACTCGCTGATCTTCCTGCCGATGGCGATGCCCGAGGTCGTCATGGCTGCCTCGCTGCTCACCCTGTTCCTGAACATGGGCGCCCAGCTCGGCTTCTACACGATCCTGATCGCCCACATCATGTTCTGCCTCAGCTTCGTCGTCACCGCGGTCAAGGCGCGTGTGATGTCGATGGACCCGCGCCTGGAGGAGGCGGCCCGGGACCTCTACGCCGGACCGGTGCAGACGTTCGTCAGGGTCACCCTTCCCATCGCGGCCCCCGGAATCGCGGCGGGCGCGCTGCTCTCCTTCGCGCTCTCCTTCGACGATTTCATCATCACCAATTTCAACGCGGGCTCCACCGTCACCTTCCCCATGTTCGTCTGGGGTTCGGCACAGCGCGGCACGCCCGTCCAGATCAATGTCATCGGTACGGCCATGTTCCTGGTCGCGGTACTGCTCGTGCTGGTATCGATGCTCATCACCAACCGCCGCACCAGGCAAAAGGCATGAAGCACCATAAAAACTCTGTAGGGAGTTGAAAATCATGGCCCCAAGCGCCATGAGCCGTCAGGCAGATTGGACCAGGTCTCTCTCCGAAGCACAGCCGGTCCCGTACTGGCTCGAAGACCCCGGCAAGCCCCACTCCGAGCCCGCGCTCACCGGCGCCGACACCTGCGACCTGCTGGTCGTCGGCGGCGGATACAGCGGACTGTGGACCGCGCTCAATGCCAAGGAGCGCGACCCCGGCCGCGAGGTGGTCCTGCTGGAAGGCCGCGAGGTGGGCTGGGCCGCCTCCGGCCGCAACGGCGGCTTCTGCGCCGCCTCCCTCACGCACGGGCTGCCCAACGGGCTCGCCCGCTGGCCCGATGAGATCCACCGCCTGGAGGAGCTGGGCCGGCGCAACCTCGACGAGATCGAGGCCGCCGTCGCCCGGCACGGCATCGACTGCGAGTTCGAGCGCACCGGCGAGATCGACGTGGCCACCGAGCCCTACCAGGCCCGGGAACTGCGCGACTGGCACCGGGAGCTGGAGGGGAAGGGCCTCGCGGACGGCATCGAGTTCCTCGACGCCGACGCGGTGCGCGAGCAGGTGAACTCGCCCACCTTCGAGGCCGGCCTGTGGGACCGCCGGGGCGTGGCCATGGTCAACCCGGCCAAGCTCGCCTGGGGCCTCAAGCAGGCCTGCCTCGCCCTCGGCGTCCGGGTGTACGAGCACACACCCGCCCTCGAACTGAAGCCGTACGGCGCCGGCATGGCCGTACGCACCCCGTACGGCTCGGTGCGCGCGCGGCGGGTCGCCCTCGGCACCAACATCTTCCCGAGCCTGCTCAAGAGGGTCCGCGCCTACACCGTCCCGGTCTACGACTTCGCCCTGATGACCGAGCCGCTCACCGCCGAGCAGCTCGGCGCGATCGGCTGGAAGAACCGGCAGGGCCTCGGCGACTCGGCCAACCAGTTCCACTACTTCCGGCTGTCGGCGGACAACCGGATCCTCTGGGGCGGCTACGACGCCATCCACCACTACGGCGGCCGGGTCCGCGCCGAGTACGACGACCGCCCGGAGACCTACGCCAAGCTCGCCGGGCACTTCTTCACCTGCTTCCCGCAGCTGGAAGGCGTCCGCTTCACGCACGCGTGGGGCGGCGCGATCGACACCTGCTCCCGCTTCTCGGCGTTCTTCGGCACCGCCCGCCAGGGGCGGGTGGCGTACGCGGCCGGGTACACCGGCCTCGGCGTCGGCGCGACCCGGTTCGGCGCCGATGTGATGCTGGACCTGCTGGCCGGCGAGGAGACCGAGCGCACCCGCCTGGAGATGGTCCGCAAGAAGCCGCTGCCGTTCCCGCCCGAGCCGTTCGCCTGGACGGGCATCGCCCTCACCAAGTGGTCGCTGGCCCGAGCCGACGCCCACGGAGGCCGCCGCAACCTGTGGCTCAGGGCGATGGACCGGATGGGGCTGGGCTTCGACAGCTGACCCCCTCGGCATGTGATCCAGGTCACTCCAACGGGGTGGTGAAACCCGCGTAATGCCCCCGGAAGACCTCCCTCTCTCCCCGTGACGCGACGCCCGCGTCGCCGGGCGAGACTGGGAGGTCTTCTGATGACTGGGGCGAAGACGGCGGTCGAATGGCTGGCATCCGTCGCACCTGACCCCGAGGCGTGCCGCTGGGAGTGGGAGCGCAATCCCCTGGGGATCGCACTGCTGCCCGCAGGCCGGGCCTGGGACGTACTGATCCTGCCGAGCGAGCTCGGCTACCCCACCCTCGACGTGCTCACCCGCGTCCTCGACCAACCAGGGCCAGTCCTGGTCGACTTCGGGGACGACCGGGTGGGCTTCTTCGTGCCGCCCGGCACGGCCGCCCGATGGCTCGGTACCGGGATCCGCACGGCGGGCGCCGGCACCTGGATCGTCGTGCCGTATCCCGGCCGGTCGACCCAGGGGGTGCGGTGGCTGGTGGCGCCGGACGGGTCGGGGACGCTGACGGATCCGGCGTTGCTGGAGCTGGCGATGCACGAGGCGGCGGCGGGGTTGGCCGACGACTAAGCGCCGTTCGCGTGTCGGTTGTCGGTCGTCCGCGGCTGCGTCGTGGCTGGTCGCGCAGTTCCCCGCGCCCCTTCGGGGCGCTGCCGTAGGTCTTGACAAGTGGATTGGTCTGGACCAAATTGAGCGCCGCTGCACCTCCTCCAATTCCCCCATCCCCGGAGGCACTTGTGGTTCGCGCGAGACCTGTTCTCACCATGCTCACGGCCGGGCTGCTGGCCGTGTCCGGTATCACCGCGCTCTCGTCGGCCGCCCGTGCGGCCGACGCGGACCTTGCCAGGAACGGCGGCTTCGAGTCCGGTCTCGACAACTGGAGTTGTACGGCCGGTACGACGGTCGGCTCACCCGTGCACAGCGGCGGCTCCGCGCTGCAGGCGACCCCGGCCGGCAGCGACAACGCGCAGTGCGCGCAGACGGTGACCGTGCAGCCGGGCGCGCAGTACACGCTGTCCGGTTACGTCCGTGGCTCCTACGTCTACCTCGGTGCGAGCGGCACCGGGACCACCGACGTCTCCACCTGGACCCAGTCCGCCCCCGACTGGCAGAAACTCACGACCACGTTCACCACCGGCGCCTCGACCACCAAGGTCACGATCTACACCCACGGCTGGTACGGCACCGGCGCCTACTACGCGGACGACATCTCCCTCGTCGGCCCCGGCGGCGCCACGGGCCAGCCGCCCGCCGCACCGACCGGACTGAAGACCGGCACGGTCACCTCCTCCAGCGTGGGCCTGTCCTGGACGGCGGTCACCGGTGCCACGAGCTACGCGATCTACCGGAACGGGGTGAAGGTCCAGACGGCGACCGGGACTTCGGCCACGGCCACCGGCCTCACGCCCTCCACCGCGTACAGCTTCCAGGTCACGGCGGTGAACGACGCCGGCGAGTCCGCGAAGTCGGCCGCGGTGACCGCCACCACCACCGCCGGCTCCTCCGGCGGCTCCACCGACCTGCCCACCCACGCCCTGGTCGGCTACCTGCACGCCTCCTTCGCCAACGGCTCCGGCTACACCCGGCTCGCCGACGTCCCCGACAGCTGGGACGTCATCGACCTGGCCTTCGGCGAACCGACCTCGGCCACCTCCGGGGACATCCGCTTCAACCGCTGCCCCGTGACGGAGTGCCCGAACGTCGAGAGCGACGCCGACTTCAAGGCGGCGATCAAGGCCAAGCAGGCGGCCGGCAAGAAGGTGCTGATATCGATCGGCGGCGCCAACGGCCAGGTCCAGCTGACCACGACCGCCGCCCGGGACGCCTTCGTCTCCTCCGTCTCGAACATCATCGACACCTACGGCCTGGACGGCCTCGACATCGACTTCGAGGGCCACTCGCTGTCGCTGAACACGAGCGACACCGACTTCAAGAACCCGACGACCCCGGTGGTCGTGAACCTGATCTCCGCACTGAAGACCCTGAAGGCGAAATACGGTTCGAAGTTCGTGCTGTCCATGGCGCCCGAGACGTTCTTCGTGCAGATGGGCTACCAGTTCTACGGCACCGGCAAGTTCGGCGGCCAGGACCCGCGCTGCGGGGCGTACCTCCCGGTCATCTACGCCCTGCGCGACGACCTGACCCTGCTGCACGTCCAGGACTACAACTCGGGCCCGATCATGGGCCTCGACAACCAGTACCACTCCATGGGCGGCGCCGACTTCCACATCGCCATGACCGACATGCTGCTCACCGGCTTCCCGGTCGCGGGCGACGCGGGCAACGTCTTCCCGCCGCTGCGCCCGGACCAGATCGCGATCGGCATGCCGGCCTCGACCAACGCGGGCAACGGCTATGTCGCCCCGGCCGAGGTCACCAAGACCCTGGACTGCCTGACGAAGAAGACGAACTGCGGCTCGTACGCGACCCACGGCACCTGGCCGGCGATGCGCGGCCTGATGACCTGGTCGGTCAACTGGGACCGGTTCTCGAACTGGGAGTTCCAGAAGAACTTCGACGCCTACTTCGGCTGAGCAGCAGCCACAGTGCCGTCAGCAGGACCGTGCACAGGCACCAGCTGGCCGCCACGTCCAGCGGCCAGTGGTAGCCGCGGCGGACCAGACCGTAGGAGACGGCGAGGACCAGGGCCGCACAACCGGTGACGACGGCGCGGCGGGCGGCGCGGGAGCGGAGCCAGGGCAGGAGGAGCAGGGTCGCGGAGCCGTACGCGATCGCCGCCGTCGCCGTATGACCGGAGGGGAAGTAGCCGACCGCCGGGGGCACCACCGGGGTCCCCGGACGGGCGGTCCACTCCTTGACCGGCACGATGATCGCCGGGACCAGGGCCATCAGGACGGCGGCCGCGGCGGGCGGCAGCCACCAGCGGTCTGTACCGGTGGAACGGCCGCGCCGGACGACGTATCCGATGACGATCACCAGGACCGGAACCGCGACCTGCGCGTTCCCGAGGTCGGAGAGGAGCTCGGAGAACCGGTCCGGGTGGACGAGTGCGCTGCTCAGGCGGCTGTCCAGGCGGAGCAGGGGGCCGTGGGCCACGACCTGCCAGGTGATCAGCGCGAAGAGAAGGGCCGGAAGGACCACAAGCCCCAGGAGTCCCGCGAGGGGAAAGCGAAGGAAGGAGGTCGGCCGCCCCGGAACAGGGGGGGTGGTTCCGGGGCGGCCGTCCGGATCGGAATGTCGCGCGCCCCGGGGGGTTTGGGGCGAGCGACCGTCCGATCGGTGAGGAGATCCGGGGCCGGAGGCCCCGGTTGTGTGCGCGAGGGCACGACCAGGTCGAAGCTGGGGAGGCCCCGGCCTGAAGTCGCCCACAGTCCCCTGTGGGCGGGGTGTATCTCTCATCTGGTGAGAACCTACGGCAGAGTCCGGTGCGGCGACAGGCGGAATCGCGTCCCGTCATCCACCTCGCACACCTTCTTCACACAGCCTGACGGGGGCCGCCCCAGCCCCCCACATCACGCCAGGTGGGAGGGGTGGGGCGGCAGTGACACATGGGTTCGGCACCCTGTGAGCGGGCTGCGAGAAGCCTGTGGCTCAGATCCGAGCGAAGGCCTGCTCGATGATGTCGAGGCCCTCGCTCAGCAGGTCCTCGCCTATGACCAGCGGCGGCAGGAAGCGCAGCACGTTGCCGTAGGTGCCACAGGTCAGGACCAGCAGGCCCTCCTGGTGGCAGGCCTTGGCGAGGGCGGCGGTCGCCTCCGGGTTCGGCTCCTTGGTCGTACGGTCCTTGACCAGCTCGATGGCGATCATCGCGCCGCGGCCCCGCACATCGCCGATGATGTCGAACTTCTCGGCCATGGCGGACAGCCGCGGCTTCATGATCGCCTCGATGGCCTTCGCCCTGGCGTTGAGGTCCAGCTCCTTCATGGTCTCGATGGCGCCGAGCGCACCGGCACAGGCGACCGGGTTGCCGCCGTAGGTGCCGCCGAGGCCGCCGGAGTGCGCGGCGTCCATGATCTCGGCGCGACCCGTGACAGCGGCCAGGGGCAGACCGCCGGCGATGCCCTTGGCGGTGGTGATCAGGTCCGGGACGATCCCCTCGTCCTCGCAGGCGAACCACTGGCCCGTGCGGCAGAAGCCGGACTGGATCTCGTCGGCGACGAACACGATCCCGTTGTCCTTGGCGTACTGGCTGATCGCCGGCAGGAAGCCCTTGGCGGGCTCGATGAAGCCGCCCTCGCCGAGCACCGGCTCGATGATGATCGCGGCCACGTTGTCCGCGCCGATCTGCTTGTTGATCATGTCGATGGCCTGGGCGGAGGCCTCGGCACCGGCGTTCTGGGGGCCGGTGAGCCAGCGGTAGCCGTACGCCACCGGCACCCGGTACACCTCGGGCGCGAACGGTCCGAAGCCGTGCTTGTACGGCATGTTCTTCGCGGTCAGCGCCATGGTGAGGTTGGTCCGGCCGTGGTACCCGTGGTCGAACACGACGACGGCCTGCCGCTTGGTGTAGGCGCGGGCGATCTTCACGGCGTTCTCGACGGCCTCGGCGCCGGAGTTGAACAGCGCGGACTTCTTGGCGTGGTCGCCGGGCGTCAGCTCGGCCAGCGCCTCCGCGACGGCCACGTAGCCCTCGTAGGGGGTGACCATGAAACAGGTGTGGGTGAAGTCGGCCAGCTGGGCGGCGGCCCGGCGTACGACGGCCTCGGCGGAGGCGCCCACGCTGGTCACCGCGATACCGGAACCGAAGTCGATCAGACGGTTGCCGTCGACGTCCTCGATGATGCCGCCGCCCGCGCGGGCGGTGAACACCGGCAGCACGGAACCGACACCCTGCGCGACCGCGGCGGTACGGCGGGCCTGCAGCTCCTGCGACTTGGGGCCGGGGATGGCGGTGACGACGCGGCGCTCCTGCGGAAGTGCGGTCATGGGGGCTCCCTGATCAATCGTGCGTTCCGGGGCGCTGTGCGTGTCCGGCGGCCCCGGGGCGGCTCCGGCGGTGCGTATCCGGACGCTCTCCTTCTTTCTTCGCAGGCTAGGTCCGGCCGCGAGAGGTGGGCATGCTCCATGTGGGTGTTGTCCGGAGGTGGCGTTGTCCGTGGTGGACATACTGCGCCGGGCGGCGGCGGGACCCGGCTGACGGTTCCTCGGCCGTGTAAGCGGTGAACTCCCCTGGGGAGGGCGTTAGATTGACTCGCTGACGGTGGACGGAACGGCTGGTCAGGGGGAAAGGGCGATGGACAGCGACGGGACGCGGGACACACAGGGCACCCACATGAATCCTGTACCGCGTCCGGCGGGGCCGCAGGACGCGGGCAGGACGCCGGCCGAGGCCGCCGCGGTGCCGCCGCGGCCGAACCGGCCGCCCGGGGCGCCGAACATGCCGCCCGGGGTGCCTGCGATGCCCGACGGCTCGGCCTTTCTGAGCTGGCTGCGGGCGCCGCGGCCGGAGGCGCCGCCGGGGGTGTGGCGGTTCCGGTACATGCCTAGGCCCGAGGAGGAGCCCGAGCGGATCCCGGCCCGGCAACTGCTGAGCGGCGCGCTGATCGCGTTCCTGGTCGGCTGGCTGCTCTGGTCGCTGCTGTGGAACGGCTATCTGGGCGGCTGGTGGGTGGTGCCCCTGGAGCTGTTCACCCCGGACTCCTGGCGGCACAGCGACGACCGCGTCGGCAACGCCGTCCTCTGGTACAGCTACTACTCGCTCATCGCCCTGGCGATCATGCTCGTCGTCGGCCGCCTCGGCCGCTGGGGCGAGGTCTGGCGCCGCTACGGTCCGCGCGCCTGGACCCAGGCCGGCGCCGCTCCTGCCGCCGAACGGCCCCCCGCCCCCGAGCAGGACCCCGCCCAGTGGCCCCACCTCCGTGCCGCCGGGGCGCACGAGGCCGCCGACCGGCTCGCCGCCGAGGCGCGGGCCGGGCTGATGGGGGACGTGGACCAGGCCCGGATCGCCCGGGCCTGGCAGGGCGTGCGCAGCGGCCGGCACAGCATGGCGTCCTTCTCCGCCGCCGTGGTCAAGGACGGCGCCGCCGCCTGCCCGCACCCCTCCGGGGAACGCGACCTGCCCGCCCGGCACGGCCGGCACGACCTGGTCACCGGCCAGGTGCGGCTCGGCACGACCGCCGACGACCCCCGCAACGCCTACCGCTACCGGGGCGCCGGTCTCGCCCTCGGCCCCGAGCTGCTCGGCACCTCCCTGCTCGCCGTCGGCCCGGCCGGCTCCGGCAAGACCGGCGCGCTGGTGCGCCCGCTCGCCGAGTCGCTCTGCCTGCACGCGCTCGCCGGCCGCGCCTCCGTGGTCGTCGTCGGCGCGGCCGGCGCCGGACTCGGACCCGCCGACTCCTACGACGTCGTCGTCCGCATCGCCCACCCCGACTCCGTCTACGACCTCGACCTGTACGGCGGCACCACCGACCCCGACGAGGCCGCCGCCATAATCGCCGAGGCCCTCGTCGGCGACCTCGCCGACCCGCACCCCGGCAGCGACAGCCGCCGCTCCACCACCGTCCTCGCCCAGCTGCTCGGCCCGTTCAAGGCGGTCCACGGCCGCTTCCCCTCCGTACCCGAACTCCGTCAGCTCCTCGACGGCACCGCCGGCCCGATGGCCGCGCTCCGCAAGGCGCTGACGGCCACAGGACACGAGTCGCTGCTGCGTGAACTCGACTCCCGGGAACGGCAGATGGGACAGCCGGGGGACGTGGGCGCGGTGCTCGCCGACCGCATCGCTCTCCTCGACCGTCCGGCCTTCGCCGGGTTCTTCGACACCTCCGGCCAGTCCCGGCCCTTCTCCCTCAAGGCCCTCGACCACCCGGTCCGGGTCCGTATCGACCTGCCCGAGCGCGGCCACGCGGACGCCTCCCGCATCCTGGCCCGGCTGGTGCTCGCCCAGTTCACGGCGAGCGTGACGGTACGGGACGACCGGTCGCTCTTCGCGTGCCTGCTCCTGGACGACGCGACGGGTGTGGTGACGCCGGAGGCGGTACGCGCCGTCCAGCGTCTGCGGTCGGCCAACGCGGGCGTCGCGCTGACCCTGCGCACCCTGGACGACGTACCCCGTCCGCTGCGCGGGCCGCTGCTGGGGGCCGCCGGCTGCCGTATGGCCTTCGCCGGACTCACCCCCTGGGACGGCCAGGACTTCGCCGAGGTCTGGGGCAAGGAGTGGACCGAGGCCCGGGACGTCACCGACCGCCAGATCATCGCGGAGACCCCCGCGGGCAAGGCACTGCACGTCGTACGGCAGGTCATCACCGGCAAGGCGCCCACGGCCCGCGCGGTCACCGTCCGCCAGGTGGAGCGTGAGCGCTGGTCGGCCTCCGAGCTGGCTCACGGCGTGCCCGCGGGCCATGCCGTCCTCTCCCTGACGACCGTCAAGGGCGAGCACGCGCCGCCGCTGCTGGTGGACCTCAGGGGCGGCGCCGGCCGGGTTTGAACGGGGAGACCCACGCGACCGTACAGTGAGGCAGAATCGACACAGGCCGTTCATACGAGACGGCCAAAGGCCCACTGCCCTCTGTGCACGTCCTCACGTGCTCCCGACCGAAGAGATGATCTGACGGCCCGATGCCACCGACGCTCGCCTCGCTCGTCCACCATTCCGCGCTCAAACTGACCGTGCGCGCGGGCGAGGACCGCCTCGACGTGCCCGTGCGCTGGGCCCATGTCAGCGAACTCGCCGACCCCGTGCCGTACATGGAAGGCGGGGAACTCCTCCTGATCACCGCGCTGAAGCTGGACGCGGATGATCCGCAGGCGATGCGACGGTATGTGAAACGCCTGGTGGGAGCGGGTGTGGTGGGTCTCGGCTTCGCCGTCGGGGTCAACTACGAGGAGATCCCCAAGGCCCTGGTCGACGCGGCCGAGCAGGGCGACCTGCCCCTGCTCGAGGTGCCGCGCCGCACCCCCTTCCTCGCCATCAGCAAGGCCGTGTCGGCGGCGATCGCGGCCGACCAGTACCGGGCGGTGACGGCGGGCTTCGCCGCCCAGCGCGAACTGACCAGGCAGGCCCTGAACGCCGGTCCTGAGGGCCTGCTGGCCGCACTCGCCGCGCAGGTCAACGGCTGGGCGGCGCTGTACGACGCGTCGGGCGCGGTCGTCGCCACGGCACCGGAGTGGGCGGGCCGCCGGGCGGCCCGGCTGACGGCCGAGGTGGAACGGCTGCGGGAGCGCCCGGCGCCGGCCTCCTCGGTGGTGGGCGGCCCGGACAACGAGGACCGGGTGGAGCTGCACTCGCTCGGCACCGGCCGCAGGCCCCGGGCGGCCCTCGCGGTCGGCACCGCGGCGGCCCTCGGCACCGCCGAACGGTATGCCGTCCACTCGGCCATCGCGCTGCTCACTCTCACCACGGAACGCTCCCGTTCGCTGCACGAGGCCGAGCAGCGGGTGGGAGCGGCGGTCCTGCGCATGCTGCTCGCCGGGCAGCCGGACCACGCCCGGGGGGTCGCCGGGGATCTGTACGGCGGGCTTCTCGACGCACCCTTCCGGATGATCGTCGCCGATGGGGGTGCCGAGCTGCTGGCCGGTCTCGCGGAGGCGGTCGAGTCGGCCGCGGCGCGCGCCGGGGAGGCGGTGCTGGTGGTGCCGGAGGGGGAGCGGCTGGTCGTGCTGGGCGTCGACGGAGGCGCGGCGGTGGGCGCGTGCGCCGATCACGCGGCGGCGCGCGAGGCCGCCCGGGCCGCGCCGGAGCAGGATGCCACCGAGGACGACGACCTGGTCGTGGGCATGTCCGCCCCGTCCGGGCCGATCGGCGCGCCGGCCGCCTACAAACAGGCCGAACAGGCCCTGTCGGTGGCCCGGCGGCGGGGCCGGGTGCTGGTCGAGCACGAGCAGCTGGCCGTCGGTTCGGTCCTGCCCCTGCTGGCGGACGACGCGGTGAAGGCGTTCGCGGACGGTCTGCTGCGGGCGCTGTACGAGCATGACGCGACGGGCCGCGGTGACCTGGTGGCCTCCCTGCGGGCCTGGCTGTCCCGGCACGGCCAGTGGGACGCGGCGGCGGCCGACCTGGGCGTGCACCGGCATACGCTGAGGTATCGGATGCGCAGGGTCGAGGAGATCCTGGGCCGTTCCCTGGACGACCCGGACGCCCGGATGGAGCTGTGGCTGGCCCTGAAGGCGACCTCGGCGGACTGATCGCCGCCGGGGAACCCGGAGAGGGCGGAGAACGCGACCCGCGCGCCCCTGCCAAAGAGGCGCGCCCCCGTTCCCCACCACTACACCCCGGACAAGCGCCGCTTCTGCTTCCCGCGCCTACGGTGGACCTCGGAAGCCAAGAACATCCCCACACACGCGGAAGGGCCGGGACTCTCATGACCGCCACCCACGCCTTCTGGCTCGCCGGCCGTGAGGCCACCGGCGAGGACACCTTCGACGTCACCAGCCCGTGGGACGGGCGCCTCGTCGGCAAGGCCAGCGTGCCCACCGACGCGCAGGTCGAGGAAGCCGTCGCCGCCGCGTACGCCGTACGGGACGAGTTCGCCGCCACCCCGGCACACATACGCGCCGCCGCCCTCGACCACGTCAGCCGGCGCCTCGTCGAGCGCACCGAGGAGATAGCCCAGCTGATCTCCGCCGAGAACGGCAAGCCCATCAAGTGGGCGCGCGGCGAGGTCGGCCGTGCCGTCTCGGTGTTCCGGTTCGCCGCCGAGGAGGCCCGGCGCTTCAACAGCGGCGAGGCCCAGCGGCTCGACACCGACCTCGGCGGGCAGGGCCGGCTCGCGCTGACGCGCCGGTTCCCGAAGGGCGTCGTCCTCGGCATCGCACCCTTCAACTTCCCGCTCAACCTCTGCGCCCACAAGATCGCCCCGGCCATCGCCGCCGGCGCGCCGATCATCCTCAAGCCGGCGCCCGCCACCCCGCTGTCCGGCCTGATCATCGGCGACCTGCTCGCCGAGACCGAGGGCCTCCCGGCCGGCTCCTGGTCGATCCTCCCGGTCGCCAACGACAAGATGGCCGCCCTCGTCCAGGACGAGCGCCTCCCCGTCATCTCCTTCACCGGTTCCGAGAAGGTCGGCTACTCGATCATGGACTCGGTGCCCCGCAAGCACTGCACCCTGGAGTTGGGCGGCAACGGCGCGGCCGTCGTCCTCGGCGACTACGCGAGCGACGCCGACCTCGACTGGGCCGCCACCCGCATCGCCACCTTCTCCAACTACCAGGGCGGCCAGTCCTGCATCTCCGTGCAGCGGGTCATCGCCGACGCGTCCGTCTACGACCGGCTGCTTCCGCGCATCGTCGCCGCCGTCGAGGCCCAGGTCACCGGTGACCCCGCCGACGCCAAGACGGACGTCGGCCCGCTGGTCAGCGAGGCCGCCGCGGAGCGCGTCGAGGCCTGGGTGAAGGAGGCCGTGGAGGCCGGCGCCACGCTGGTGACCGGCGGCGACCGCGACGGCGCCAGCTTCGCGCCGACCGTCCTCACCGAGGTCCCGGCGGACACCACCATCTCCTGCGAGGAGGTCTTCGGACCCGTCCTCACCGTGCAGAAGGTGTACGGCGAGGCCGAGGCCTTCGCCGCCGCCAACGACTCCAAGTACGGCCTCCAGGCGGGCGTCTTCACCCGCGACCTGGGGACCGCCTTCCGCGCCCACCGTGCGCTCGAGGTCGGCGGTGTCGTCATCGGCGACGTCCCGTCCTACCGTGCCGACCAGATGCCGTACGGCGGCGCCAAGCAGTCCGGCGTCGGCCGCGAGGGCGTCAAGTTCGCGATGGACGACTACACCTACGAGCGAGTCCTGGTCCTCACCGGCCTCGCCCTCTGACCTGCCACGGTCAGGACACCACGGCCGGAGCCCGCTGTGCGGGGGCTCCGGCCGTCGGTGTGCCGCGGCCCCGGTCGCCGGGGCAGCCTTCTTGTCAATGGGAACCATTTTCAGTTACTGTCGTCCGTGACGCTCGTCGTCGTCCCCTCGAAGGGGCCCGGCACCGATGCCTTCCGGTGCCGGGCCCCTTCTCGGTGTCGGCCGCTTCGGACCCTCAACCGGAGAAGCCGACGTGCGCGAGCCGCAGCGGGCCGCGCAGTCTGAGGTGGACGTCGTGCACGCCCTCGGCGACGATGCCGGCGGTGAGCGAGGTGTACGCGTACGGGCCCGGCGTCGGCTCGGCGAGCGTCAGCACCGCCAGCGACGGGCCGCCGTCCAGGGAGAGTTCCAGCGAGCCGGCGCCCGACACCCGCGCGCTCACCTCCGTCACGCCCTGGCCGAAGTCGCAGTCCCGGTAGACGAGTTCACCGAGGCCGTCGCCCTTCGGCGTGACCGCGTCGCCCGCCGTCCACGTACGGTCCACGATCGCGATGCCCGACTGCTCGTCGAAGTCGGCCGCGTCCAGGCCGCGTTCGGCGGCGACATCGCGCGGCACCGCTTGCTCGCCGTCCAGGATCACCGTCGTACGCAGCCGGATGTCCTCGCTGGACGCGCCGACCAGTACGTCGTACGGCCCCTGCTCCAGGCGCCATCCGCCCCGCGCCACGTCCCAGAACGCGAAGGCGGAGAGCCGGACTTCGAAGGCCAGCCCGGTCCGTGCGCCGGGGGCCAGGGTGATCCTGCGGTGGGCCAGGAGTTCGCGACGCGGGCGCACCGAGGACGGCTCGACCGCCCGGGAGTAGAGCTGGGCCACCTCGTCCGCCGTCACGTCACCGGTGTTGGTGACCGTGAAGGACACGCGGAGCGTCCCGTCCGCCACCTCGGTGACCAGGTCGGCGTAGGAGAAGGACGCGTACGACAGGCCGTGGCCGAACGGGAACAGCGGGGTGCCCTCGAAGTAGAGGTACGTCTGGCGGGCGCCCACCACGTCGTAGTCGAGCAGGTCGGGGAGGTCGGTGTCGGAGGCGTACCAGGTCTGCGGGAGGCGGCCCGCGGGGGAGACGTCACCGGCCAGCACGCGGGCCAGCGCGGTGCCGGCCGCCTGGCCGCCGTGGGCCGTCCACAGGACCGCGGGGAGGCGGGCCACGTCCACCGCGTAGGGGTAGGCCGACGTCAGGGCCAGGACCGTCCGCGGGTTCGCGGACCGGGCCGCGCGCAGCAGACGCTCCTGGTGCGGGGGCAGGTCCAGGGTCGTACGGTCCTCGGTCTCACGGCCGTTGATGTGCGGGTCGTTGCCCGCGACGACCAGGACCGCGTCGGCCGCGGCGGCCACCCTGGCGACGGCCTCCGTACCCCGCTCGACGATGATCAACTCGAAGATCGACGCGTTCTCGGCGGCAACCCGCACGCCGTCGGCGGCGACACAGACGTGGCGACCCGTGCCCAGATGCCGGAGGAGGTGACCGTTCTCATGGGGTTCCAGGCGGAATGTCTCCTGGACGACCCAGCCGCCGGGCTGGTCGGCGGAGGCGCGGACCCGGCCGTCGTCGGCGACCGAGAGATAGCGGCCGTCGGGGGCGCGGAGCGTGAGCACGCCTTCGCCCCAGTCGACGAGGGCGAGTTCGGTGCCCGTCGCGTCGGTGGTCAGCGGGGGCAGGTCGGTACGGCCCGCCAGCAGCGCCGGGTCCAGGGCGCCCGTCGCGCCGCGCGTCTCGTCGGCGGCCTCGGGGGCGGGCGGTACGTGCAGGAAGGTGCCGTCCGCGAGCCTCAGCCGGACCCGGTCCACGCCCTCCGCGAACTCCACACGCTCCGCGCCGAACCGTTCGTACAGGCCCTCCAGCGGGGTGGAGCGGTGCAGCAGCGTGCCGCTGTACCAGTCGAGCTTGCACTCGTCGGCGAGCAGGCCGACGACCGCGATCCGGGTGTCGGGCGCGAGCGGCAGCAGGTCGCCGTCGTTCTTGAGGAGGACGACCGCCTGTTCCGCGGCCTCCTGGGCGAGGGCGCGGTGTGCGGGGGTGTCGAAGTCGGACGTGTGCGCGTGCGGATCGGCGTGCGGGCCGATGCGTGGGCCGGCGTGCGGGCCGATGTGTGGGCCGGCGTGCGGGCCGATGTGTGGGCCGGCGTGCGGGTCGGCGTATGGATCGTCGTGCGGGTCGAACTCGCCGAGGCGGAAGCGGACCGAGAGCTGGCGGCGCACGGCCGTGTCGATGTCGGCCTCGGTCAACAGGCCCTGCGCCAAGGCCCCCGTGACCCGGGCGACGATCTGCGCACTGTCCGTGCCGTGGTCGGTGAAGCTGTCGACACCGGCGAGCAGGGCGGCCGCGGTGGCCTCCTCATGGGTGTCGAAGTAGTGCTCGTGGTCGACCAGGTTGCTGGGCGCGCCGGCGTCCGAGCAGACCAGCAGATCCTCCTCCGTCCAGGTCCGCAACCGCTCGCGCAGGTACGGGGAGACGTGGTTGGGGCGGCCGTTGACCAGGTTGTACGCCGGCATCACCCCGGCCACCGCGCCCGCTCGCACGGTCTCCTCGAAGGCGCGCAGGTCGTACTCGTGCAGCACCCGCGGGCGGACCGAGGAGGAGGAAGTGGCGCGGTCCGTCTCGTTGTTGTGGGCGAGCCAGTGCTTGAGGACGGGCGCGGTGCGCCAGTAGACCGGGTGGTCGCCGCGCAGACCGCGGGTGTAGGCGGTGGCGATGGCGGAGGTGAGCTTCGGGTCCTCGGAGTAGCCCTCCTCGTTGCGGCCCCAGAGCGGGTGGCGCAGCAGATTCACCGTCGGCGCCCAGACGTTGAGGCCCACGCGGTCGTCGCGGGCGCGCATCGCCCGGACCTCCTTGGACACCGCCTCCCCGACCCGTCGTACGAGATCGGTGTTCCAGGTCGCGCCGAGGCCGACCGCCTGCGGGAACACCGTGGCCGGGCCCATCCAGGCGACCCCGTGCAGGGCCTCCTGGCCGGTGCGGAAGGCGGCGATGCCCAGGCGTGTCACGGCGGGTGCGAACTGGTGCAGGAAGGAGACCTTCTCGTCCAGGGTGAGCCGCGCCAGCAGGTCGTCGATGCGCTTCGCGAACGGCAGGTGCGGATCGCGGAAAGGCGGCGTAGGCGGCGTTTGAGCGGTCACGAGCGGTTCCCCTTGCGATGGAGCGACGAGGAGCTTTCGAAGCGCTTCGATGCTCATTCGACGCACCGTCGGGTGTCAAGAGACGCTCACCGAAATTTCAAGCGGCGCATACGAAGAGGTCATCCCCGCTGCCTCGGAGGAATCTTGGGAGCGACCCTTGTGCACCCCCGGGTGTTCACTTAACCTCGCAGCAACATCGAAGCGCTTCGACTAGCCGACGCGACGGTCCGCCCCAGGGACACACGACAGCGGTCGACCGTGGTCGGGGGATCGCTTCAGCTCAGCCAGTTCCACTCGAGACACCGCAGCCGACGGCCACCGCCGGGTGTCCTGGTGCGCCATGAAGGGTTGACGCAATGACGCCGAACGCCGCTTCCGCCCCCTCCGGGCCGAGCCGGAGAAGTTTCCTCGCCTCCACGGCCGTCGCCACCGCAGCGGTGGCGGGCGGGATGCCGTTGCTCGCCGCCTGCGGAGCGTCGGACAGCGGTTCGGGAGGTGGCTCCTCCTCGGGCAAGGACACGAAGAAGCTGCTGCCGTCCTACGTCGCCGGCAACGTGGTGGCCCCGGACATCCCGGCGAAGAACGGCTCGGCGATCGGTTTCACCAGCAAGCTCGACCTGGCGACCCTGAAGACCTCGGTCCCGAACAAGCTCGGCAAGGGCGGCAGCGTCACCGTCATGTCGCCGTTCTGGGGCTCCCCGCCCAAGCAGGACAACGCCTACTACAAGGCGATGAACGCCCTGATCGGCGTCGACGTCCAGTGGCAGAACCAGGACGGCAACACCTACGACCAGAAGCTCGGCGCGGTCCTCGCCTCCAGCGACGTACCGGACGTCGTGGTCGTTCCGAACTGGAACATGGGCGGCAAGATACCCACCGCCATCATCAGCAAGTTCGCCGACCTCGGCCCGTATCTGTCGGGTGACAAGGTCAAGGACTACCCGAACCTCGCCGCCATCCCGACCGACGCCTGGCGGCGCTGCATCTTCGGCGGCAAGCTGCGCGGACTGCCGATGCCGTCCTCGTACGTGACCAACATCGTGCCCCTCTACCGCAAGGACGTCTTCGACAAGGAGGGCTACGAGGTCCCGCGCTCTGCGGACGAGTTCCTGTCCCTGGCCAAGGAGATCACCAACGCCAAGGCCAAGCGCTGGGCCTGCATGGACATGAAGTGGACCGCCTGGCAGATGTTCAGCGTCCTCTCCGGCAGCGAGAAGCCGCTCGGCTGGAACCTCGTCGACGGCAAGCTGGTCAACCGCATCGAGACCGACGAGTACCTCGAAGCCCTGGAGTGGACCCGCAAGCTCTTCGCCGCCGGCGTCGTGCACCCTGACGCCAAGCTGGGCAAGAACGCCCCCGACGCGGGTCCCAAGTTCGCGGCCGGCGAGTTCCTGATCTACGCCCAGGACATCAGCCAGTGGTGGAGCCGCACCGCCGAACAGGCCACCCAGAACCCGGACTACAAGATCTGGGGCATGGACGTCTACGCCCACGACGGAGGCAACCCGCAGGTCTGGGCCGAACAGCCCGCCGGCATCTTCGCGTTCATCAACAAGAAGGCCTCGGAGTCCGTCATCCACGACGTGCTGGCCGTCGCCAACGTCACCGCCGCGCCGTACGGCACCAAGGAGTACATGGCCACCAACTACGGCGTCGAGGGCACTCACTACACCGTCAAGAACGGCGTGCCCACCAAGACCACCCAGGGCAACAACGAGGTCCTCAACGCCTACGTCATGGTCGCGAGCCCCGCCGCCACCATCGCCCACCCGGACTTCCCCGACGTGGCCAAGGCGCAGGTCGAGTGGCAGCAGCGGATGGGTTCCTTCACCAAGAAGTCCAGCTTCTTCGGCCAGATGATCACCGAGCCGTCCCGGTACACCAACCTCATGAACGACTTCGAGACGTTGGAGGACGACATCACCCGCGGCCGCAAGAAGATCAGCGACATGCAGCAGGCCGTCTCCGACTGGAAGAGCAAGGGCGGCGACCGGCTGCGCGACTGGTACCAGAAGCTGCTCGACGACAACGGCTCTTCGGCGAGCTGACCAGGCACCGAGGCAAGGAGAACGGCCGTGTCCCACAGCACGGTGCCTCGCAGCAGAGCCGAGGCAGACGACGACAGGGCGGGGAGGACTCCGGTGGCGTCCGACGGCACCACCGGAACCGGGAAGAAGGAGAAGACCGGGAAACTGGGCCTGCGCCTCAGATTCAGACGTGACCGCGCGCTGATCCTGATGACGCTGCCGGCGGTCCTGCTGATCCTGGTCTTCAACTACCTGCCGATCCTCGGCAACATCGTGGCCTTCCAGGACTACGACCCGTACGTCAGCGACAACGGCATCGTCTCCATGCTGCACAGCCCCTGGGTGGGCTTCGAGAACTTCCAGCGGATCTTCGCCGACTCGGCGTTCTGGGACGCGGTCAAGAACACACTGGTGCTGTTCTCCCTGCAACTCGTGCTGTTCTTCCCGATCCCGATCGCACTCGCGCTGCTCATCAACAGCGTGGTCCGGCCCCGGGTACGGGCGATCTCCCAGGCGGTCCTGTACCTCCCGCACTTCTTCTCCTGGGTGCTGGTCATCTCCGTCTTCCAGCAGATCTTCGGTGGCGCGGGCGTGCTGTCGCAGCTGCTGAGGCAGCACGGCTACGACGGCCTCGACATCATGACCGACCCGTCGACCTTCAAGTTCCTGGTCACGGCGGAGGGCGTCTGGAAGGACGCCGGCTGGGGGATCATCGTCTTCCTGGCCGCGCTGGCCTCCGTGAGCCCGGACCTCTACGAGGCGGCGGCGATGGACGGGGCCGGCCGCTGGCGCCGCATCTGGCATGTCACGCTTCCCGCCCTGCGGCCGGTGATCGCCCTGCTGCTGGTGCTGCGCGTGGGCGACGCGCTGACCGTCGGCTTCGAACAGATCCTCCTCCAACGCGACGCGGTCGGCCCAGGAGCCGCCGAAGTCCTCGACACCTTCGTCTGGTGGAACGGCGTCCGCAACCAGGACTTCGGCTACGCGGCCGCCGCCGGTCTGATCAAGGGCGTGGTCAGCCTCGGCCTGGTCCTCGCCGCGAACAAAGTGGCCCATCTCATGGGCGAGCAGGGGGTGTACAAGAAATGACCGCCGTCATCGACAAGCCTCCCGTACGGGAACCCTCCCGATGGGCGGCCCCACCCCGTCCGGCCTGGGAGGAGGAGCCCGGCAGGGCGGGCTCGGCAGGCAAGGGCCTCGTGCTCGCCCTCGCCTGCCTGGGCATCCTCTTCCCTCTGTGGATCATCGTCGTGACCAGCCTCTCCTCGCGGAAAACGATCGACGAGGCCGGCGGACTGGTGATGGTGCCCAAGGGCATCACCTTCGTCGCCTACAAGGAGCTGCTGAGCGGCGGCCAGGTCACCCGGGCCACGATCATCAGCATCCTGATCGCCGTCGTCGGCACGCTGTTCTCGATGGCCGTGTCGGTGCTGTGCGCGTACGGCCTCTCACGCATCGGCTCCCTGGGCCACCGCTGGTTCCTGATGCTGCTGCTCGCGACGATGTTCTTCAGCGCGGGCCTGATCCCGACGTACCTCCTGGTCCAGTCCCTCGGCCTCACCGACAGCTACCTCGCCCTGATCCTCCCGAGCGCGGTGAGCGTCTTCAACATCCTCGTCCTGCGCGGGTTCTTCATGGGCATCTCGCAGGAGCTGATCGACAGCGCGCACATCGACGGCGCCGGCGACTTCCGGATCCTGTGGCAGATCGTCATGCCGCTGTCACGTGCGGTGCTTGCCGTGATCACCCTCTTCTACGCGGTCGGGTACTGGAGCGCGTGGTTCAACGCGTCCCTGTACCTCAACGACCAGGACAAGATGCCGCTGCAGAACGTCATGATCCAGCTGGTGCAGAAGCAGGAGGCCCCGGTGGGGCTGGGGCAGGCGATCAAGACGGGGCAGCTGTCGGGGCTCGCGGTGCAGATGGCGGTGATGGTGATGGCGCTGCTGCCGGTCGCGATCCTGTCGCCGTTCGTCCAGAAGCACTTCAAGAAGGGGATGCTGACGGGGGCGGTGAAGGGGTAGCCGACGGCGCCTTCGAGGGGGCGGCGGGGGAGCGTCGGCGGCTGCGGGTGGTTCGTGGCCGGTCGCGCAGTTCCCCGCGCCCCCGACGGGCGCTCCCCAGCCGTGCTCCACACAGCCGGCGCTACCCGGCCCGCGGGCGGTCGTGCCTGGGGGACCCCCAGGCGGCACGGGTGGGCGCTGGAGGGCACCCCCTCTGGGGGAGGCATCCTGCCGGCGCCGGTAAGCGAGACCCCCGCCCCCACCCGGGACCACCCACCCAACCCACGCCCACCGAAGGTTTGCCATGCCTACCCCGAGCCGCAGAACCGTCCTTGCCGCCACCGCGACCGCAGCCGCCCTCACCACCCTCCCCGCCCTCAGCACCAACGCCCACGCGGCCGAGCCCCGCCCGCAGGCGTACCGGTGGCGCAACGCGGCGATCGGCGGCACCGGTTTCGTCACCGGCGTCCTCTTCCACCCCACCACCCCCGGCCTCGCCTACGCCCGCACCGACATCGGCGGCGCCTACCGCTGGGACGCCCGCACCGCCCGCTGGACCCCCCTCACCGACCACCTCGGGTGGGACGACTGGAACCTCCTCGGTGTCGAGGCCCTCGCCGTGGACCCCGTTCACCCGAACCGGCTCTATCTCGCGCTCGGCACCTACGCCCAGTCCTGGGCCGGCAACGGCGCGGTCCTCCGCTCCGACGACCGCGGCGCCACCTGGACCCGTACCGATCTCACCGTCAAGCTCGGCGCCAACGAGGACGGCCGGGGCATGGGCGAGCGCCTCCTCGTCGACCCGCGTGACAGTGACACCCTCTGGCTGGGGACGAGGCACGACGGACTGCTCAAGTCGACGGACCGCGGCGCCACCTGGGCGGCCGCCACCGGCTTCCCGCCCGCCCCCGCCGCCTCCGGCCAGGGCGTCACCCTCCTGGTCGCCGTCGGCCGCTCCGTCTACGCCGGCTGGGGCGACGCCGACGGGAGCGCCACCGCCGTCAACCTGTACCGCACCACCGACGGGACCACCTGGGCAGCCGTCCCCGGCCAACCCACCGGCACCTCCGCCAAGATCCCGGTCCGCGCGGCCCACGACCCCCACGCCCGCGAGCTGTACGTGACCTACGCCGACGCCCCCGGTCCCAACGGCCAGGCCGACGGCAGCGTGCACAAGCTCTCGACCGTCACCGGCCGCTGGACCGAGGTCACCCCCGTCCGCCCCGGCGGCAGCGACACCTTCGGCTACGGCGGGGTCGCCGTCGACGCCCGCCGGCCCGGCACCGTCGTCGTCTCGACGAACAACCGGTGGGCGGCCGTGGACACCCTCTACCGGACCGCCGACGGCGGCCGTACCTGGACGTCCCTGAAGGACACAGCTGTCTTCGACGTGTCGGAGACTCCCTTCCTGAAGTGGGGCGGCGATCAGCCCAAGTTCGGGTGGTGGATCCAGGCCGTGGCCGTCGACCCGCATAACTCGAAGCACGTCGTCTACGGCACCGGCGCCACCCTCTACGGCACCCGCGACCTCGTCCACTGGGCCCCGCGGATCCGCGGCCTGGAGGAGACGTCCGTGGTTCAGCTGGTGTCGCCCCCGGTCGGGGAGGCACACCTGCTGAGCGGCTCGGGGGACATCGGCGTCCTGTACCACGAGCGGCTCACCGCGTCTCCGTCCCGCGGGATGGCCACGAACCCCGTGTTCGGATCGGCGACGGGACTCGCGCAGGCCGCGGGCAGGCCGGCGTACGTGGTCCGCACCGGCTGGGGCGACAACGGCAACGGCGCCTTCTCGAACGACGGGGGCCGGACCTGGGCGCCCTTCGCTGCCCAGCCCTCCCTCGCCCACGACGCACCGGGGCCGATCGCCGCCAACGCCGACGGCAGCGCGCTGCTGTGGTCCTTCGTGCACTGGGACGGGACCAAGTACCCCGCCCACCGCTCGGACGACAACGGCGCCACCTGGACCGAGATCCCCTCCTTCCCGAAGGGCGCCACGCCGGTCGCCGACCCGGCCGACCCGACGCTCTTCTACGCATACGACACCGACACAGGAACGCTACAAGCCAGCACTGACAGTGGCCGGACGTTCACGGCACGTGCCACCGGGCTGCCCGCCGGGGACAGCCAGTTCCAGCTGGTCGCGGCCCCCGGCAGATCCGGCGACCTGTGGCTGAGCGTGAAATGGAACGGGCTGTACCGGTCCACCGACGGGGGCGTGAGCTTCGCCAAGGTGGCCAGCTGCTGGGCCGCCTACACCCTCGGCTTCGGCAGGGCGGCCGACGGCGCCGGCTACCCGGCGATCTATCTCGTCGGCTCCACCGAGACCATCACCGCCGTCCACCGCTCCGACGACGAGGCCGTGACCTGGACCCGTATCAACGACGACCGGCACCAGTGGGGCTGGACCGGACAGGCGATCACCGGCGACCCACGCGTCTACGGCCGGGTCTACCTCGCCACCAACGGGCGGGGCATCCAGTACGGGGAGCCCGTCTGATGCCGAGCCTCTCCGACGCCACCCGCGGCCGCGTCCTCTTCGGCGGCGACTACAACCCCGAGCAGTGGCCCGAGGAGACCTGGCCCGAGGACGTCCGGCTGATGAAGGCCGCCGGCGTCAACTCCGTGACCATGGGCGTCTTCTCCTGGGCGAAGCTCGAACCCCAGCCGGGGGAGCGGGACTTCGGCTGGCTGGACCGGCTCATGGACCTGATGCACGACAACGGCATCGGAGTCGTCCTCGCCACCCCGACCTCCGCGCCGCCGCCGTGGCTGGGCCGGCTGCACCCGGACACCCTGCCCCGGGACGCCGACGGCCGCACCGAGTGGTGGGGCGGCCGCCAGCACTTCTCGCACTCCAGCGCCACCTACCGCCGCTACGCCGCCGCCATCACCGAGGACCTCGCCGCCCGCTACGGCGACCACCCCGCCCTCACCCTGTGGCACATCAACAACGAGTACTGCACCTTCGACTACGGCGACGAGGCGGCCGCCGCCTTCCGCCGCTGGCTGCGCGAGCGCTACCGCACCCTCGACGCCCTCAACTCCGCATGGGGCACGGCCTTCTGGAGCCAGGGCTACGACACCTGGGACGGCATCCTGCCACCGCGCCACGCCCACTACATGAAGAACCCCACCCAGATGCTGGACTTCCGCCGGTTCACCTCCGACATGCTCCTTGAGTGCTACGCGGCCGAACGGGACATCGTCGCCCGGCACACCCCGCACATCCCGGTGACGACCAACTTCATGCCGCTGTGGATGGGCCAGGACGCCTGGCGGTGGGCGGCGGAGGAGGACGTCGTCTCCGTCGACCTCTATCCGGACCCGCGCGATCCGCTGGGCGCGCAGCACGGCGCACTCGTCCACGACCTCACCCGCTCCCAGGCGCGCGGCCCCTGGATGCTGATGGAGCAGGCCGCCGGGCCGGTCAACTGGCGAGGGGTGAACCACCCCAAACCCCGGGGCCTCAACCGTCAGTGGTCCCTCCAGGCCGTCGCCCGGGGCGCGGACGCCGTCTGCTACTTCCAGTGGCGGCAGTCCCGGCAGGGCGCGGAGAAGTTCCACTCCGGGATGGTCAGTCATGCGGGGGCGGAGGGCCGTACGTACCAGGAGGTCAAGCGGCTCGGCACCGAACTCGCCGCCATCAGCGGCGCAGTGGTCGGCAGTCACCTCGTCGCGGACGTCGCCGTTCTCCACGACTGGCACTCCTGGTGGGCCGGCGCCCACGAAGGCCGGCTCTCCACCGAGGTGGACCTCTCCGGCGTCCTGCACGCCTGGCATCGCGCCCTCTGGGAGGCGAACCTCGCCACCGACTTCGCCCACCCCGAACACGACCTGTCCGCCTACAAGGTGGTGGTCGTGCCGCAGCTCTACCTCCTCACCGACACCGCCATCGGCAACCTCCTCGGCTACGTCCGGGGCGGTGGCACCCTGGTCAGCGGCTTCCTGACCGGCGTCGCCGACGAGGACGACCGGATCCGCCCCGGCGGCATGGACGCCAGGCTGCGCGAGCTGTTCGGCATCCGCACACTGCACGAGTGGTGGCCGCTGGACGCGGGGGAGAGCGTCGGGTGCGAGGGCTTCCGGGGGACCCTGTGGTCGGAGGAGATCGAGGCCGCTCCCGGGGTCTGCGAGACCGTGCCGTACCGGGGCGGGGAACTCGACGGGATGCCCGCCGTGCTGCGCAACGGGCGTGCCTGGTACCTCTCCACGCTTCCCGAACCGGAGGCGCTCCGGGAGCTGCTCGGCGGGATCGCCGCGGGGGCGGGAGTCCGTCCGGTGCTCGACGGGCTGCCGACGGGGGTCGAGGCGGTGCGCAGGGGTGAGCTGCTGTTCCTGTTCAACCACGGGCGCGAGTCCGTGAAGGTGCAGGTCCCGGGCGCCCACCGGGACGTGCTGACCGGTTCGGCCGTCACCGACGCGGTCACCCTCGATCGCTACGGAGTGGCGGTGCTCAGGCCATGACCACCACCGGACCCGTGCACGGCACCTGGGAGCCCGCCCCTGCCGCCCGCTGGGAGGACGCCTTCCTGAGCGGCAACGGCCACCACGGCGCCCTGGTGTTCGGTGATCCGAACGACGACCGTGTCATCGTCACCCAGCACACCCTCGTGCGCCCCAACGGCGGCGAACATGCGCGCCCGCCCCGCCTGGCCGCCGAACTCGCCACCGTGCAGGACCGGTTGCTCGCGGGCGACCTCCAGGCCGCCGAGAGCTTCACCGACGGCCGCCCGCTCCAGTGGGTCCAGCCCTTCCACCCGGCCTTCCGGATACGGCTGCGCAGGCCGGAGGGCCGGGCGGACGGCTATCGCCGGACCGTCGACTTCAGCACCGGTGAGGCCGTCGCCACCACCGCCGACTGGACCAGCCGCCTCTTCGTCTCCCGCGCCGACGACGTGATCGTGCAGCAGGTCGGCACCGGCCACCTCGACATCGCCCTCGACCACCGGCTCCCGGGCGCTCCGTCCGGCCTGGGTATCGGCCACGGCGCTCTCCGCACCCCCGAGGGCGCGCTGCTCAGCCTCCGTGCCCGCTACCCCGACAGCGACCGCGCCTACACCGGTGTCACCCTCGTCGCCGTCACCGGCGGCAGTACGGAGCTCGTTCCGCCCGGCGTCCGCGTCGTCGGCGCCGACTCCGTCCTCCTCCTCACCCGGGTCCGCCGCCACACCGGCGAACTCGACGTGGCCGCCGAGGCGCGCGAGCTGCGCGAGACACTCGAGGGCGCGCCGTCGTACGACACCCTGCTCGCCCGGCATCTCGCACCGCACCGCACCGCCTACACCCGCGTCACCCTCGACCTGGCAGCCGATCCCGCCGAACGCGGCCTGCCCGGCTCCGAGCTGCTGAAGCGCACCCGCAGCGCCGCTCTCCTGGAGCGGCTCTTCGCCGCGGGCCGCTACCACCTCCTCTCCTCCTCCGGCCTCAACCCGCCCCGTCTGACCGGACTGTGGACCGGCGAGTGGAACACCGCCTGGTCCGGCGCCTTCACCAACGACGCCAACCTCAACCTCCAGACGGCCTCCGCGGGCGCCGCCGCCCTCCCGGAAGTCACCGACTCCCTCAGTTCTCTGATCCAGCGTCAGCGGCGCGACTGGCGGGAGAACGCCCGTACGGTCTTCGGTGCCCGGGGCGTGGTCGCGCCCGCGCACACCGACGGTGAGTCGGGGCTCTCGTACCACTTCAGCCGTGAGTACCCGCTGCACCTGTGGACGGCAGGCGCCGACTGGCTGCTCAAGCCGCTCGTCGACCACGACGAGATCCGCGGCGAGCGCGATCCGCGTACGGCCGCACTGCTCGCCGAAGTCGCCGCGTTCTACGAGGACTTCCTCACCCGGACCGACGCCGACGGCCACCTGGTGTGCGTGCCGTCCTACTCGCCCGAGAACCGTCCCGCGAACGCGGGCCCGGGTGTGATCAACGCGGCGATGGACCTCTCGGCGGCCCGGCACGCCCTGCGCACGGCCGCCGACTACCACCCGGGCCCGGACGCCGACCGCTGGCGCGCCCTCGCCGACCGGCTGCCCCCGCACCGGATCAACGCCGACGGCGCACTCGCCGAATGGGCCTGGCCCGGCCTGCGGGACACCTACGACCACCGCCACCTCAGCCACCTCTACGGCGTCTGGCCGCTCGACGAGATCACGCCCTACGACACCCCGGAACTCGCGGCCGCCGCCCGTCGCGCCATCGAACTGCGCGGCGCCGAGAACGACTCGGCGCACGGGCACCTCCACCACGCGCTCGTCGCCGCCCGGCTGCGGGACCGCGAACGGGTCGCCGCCGCCCTCGGCCAGGTCCTGGACGGCGACTTCTTCCACGCATCCCTGATGAGCGCCCACTACCCGAACCGCGACGTCTACAACGCCGACGCCGCCCACACCCTGCCCGCCGTCCTGATCGAGGCCCTCGTCCAGTCGACCCCGGACCGGCTGGTCCTGCTCCCCGCACCCCCGACCGCCCTCGGCCGAGGCCGGCTGACCGGAATCCGCACCCGGTTCGGAGCCGAACTCGACCTCTCCTGGACCCCCGGCGGTGCGCGAGCCGTCCTGAAGCCGCACCGGACGCTCCGTATCGACCTGCGGACTTCCTCCGGCGCCCAGCCGCTCGACCTCGTCGCCGGAGAAGACCACGTCCTCACCCTGGGGACGTGGTAGCCACCCGCACCTCCCCCCACCCATGGAAGGGACACCATGGCACCACGTACGTATCGCAGGGCCGCCACGGCCCTGATCGCGCCCGCGCTCGCCCTCGGCGCCATCGTCGGCCTCGCCTCGGCGCCCGCCTCGGCCGCCGTCTGGAGCTCCTGCGACCAGTGGGGCAACACCACGCTGAACGGCTACACGCTCTACAACAACATCTGGGGCTCCGGCGCCGGCACCCAGTGCATCTGGGCCAACTCCGGAACCAACTGGGGCATCACCGCCAACCACCCCAACACCGGCGGCATCAAGTCGTACCCCAACTCCAAGAAGGTGATCAACAAGACGATCACCTCTCTCGGGTCGCTCACCAGCAGCTACAACGTGACCGTCCCGTCGTCCGGTGCGTACAACACCTCGTACGACATCTGGGACACCGGATACGCCAACGAGATCATGCTCTGGGTCAACAAGACCGGCGCCGTCGGCCCGCTCGGCACCTCGCAGGGCACGCTCACCCTGGGCAGCAACACCTGGACCGTCTACAAGGGCAACAACGGCGCGAACAACGTCTATTCGTTCATCCGGAGCTCCAACTCCACCTCCGGCACGATCGACATCCTGCCGATCCTGAAGTGGATCAAGGACACCAAGGGCTGGTTCGGCAACGTGACCATCGGTGACGTGCAGTTCGGCTACGAGATCACCAGCTCGTCCGGTGGGCTTGACTTCACCACCAACAGCCTCACCGTCAGCAGCAGTTGAGCCGACCGGGTCGGCCCCGCGCGCGCCGCGGGGCCGGCCCGTGCGCGGTCAGGCCCGGTCGACCTCCGCGCGCAGCGCGTTGTAGTCGGCGAAGGCCGTGTCGACGTCCGCGCGGCTCAGGCCGTAGCGGGCCAGGTCGTAGCTGTGCACGCGGGTGCCCTTGGGGCGGGCGACGACCGCGGGGAGGCGGGCCGCGTCGGCCTCGGTCCAGCGGGCGCCGACGGCCGCGTAGAGCTTCGGCGCGCCCGCGGCCGGGTCGGTGCCCAGCCAGGTGTAGGGCACGTCCACCAGCGCCTCGCGGGGGATGTGCGCGCGGGCGGCCAGGCCACGGGCGGCCGAGCGGCTGAGCAACTCCAGCCAGGTGGCGCCGATCCCACGCAGGTCGAGGGGGCGGGTGTTGACCGCCATGCCGTGCTCGACCAGGCTGCAGAACGAGGCCACGGCGGTGGCCGGATCGCGGTGCGTCCACACGATCGTGGCGTCCGGGAAGACCGCGCGCAGCGCGTCCAGGTTCTCCAGGTGCAGCGGGGACTTCAGCACCCAGCGGCGGCGCGGGCGGCCGTACTGGAGCACCTGGTAGATCTGCTTGAGGTACCGGTAGTCGGCCTCGAAGTCATGGGTCTCGTGCCAGGGCAGATACCCGGGGATCACGGCCTGGGACAGCGGCATCACCGTGTGCGGCAGGGCGAAGGTGCACTCCTCCGGGCCCTTGGGGCGCAGGTTGTGGATGTGGCGGAAGCCCGGGGCGAAGAGGTTGATCCCGCCGACCAGGCGGCGGGCGGTCGTGATCGCCTTCTCCCGTTCCGTGGACCCGAGGTCGAGGTCCGGGGTGAGTAACTCCCAGAGCAGCGGGCAGCGGTGGTCCGCGGAGAGGGACAGCACGCTGTGGGTGAGCGTGGTGGCGGTGCGGGGCAGGCCCACCACGAACACCGGCCGGTCGACGGGCTCCCGCTCGATCCCGGGGTGCTCGGCGAGCAGCCGGCGGATCCGGGCCCGGTTGGCTAGGTGGCGGCCGATGTGGCCGCGCGCCGACAGCCAGCCGACGGGGGTGAGGTGCTCGGCGCCGGACCAACATCGCAGCAGGTGACGGAAGTCGTCGGCGAACGCTTCGTCGCCCGCTGTCCGCCCGGCCGCGTCGAGCAGCCGCTCGAAGGCCTGGTCCGGTGCGCGGCGGGTGCGGGAGGCTGGTCTGAGGAGCAGATTGGCGAGCGTGAGGGGGAGCGGTCCGCAGGACACGGCAACGGGACCCTTCGTGGGGGGACAGCGAGGGGATACGTACTACCCCCTCCAACTGCCCCACCACACCGTCGAGTTGAGACATTAACCGGCCGGTAACCGCAGCCTGCCGGTACTACTCCGTGACCGGCAGTTCCGCCCCGTCCCGCAGGAACAGCGGGATACGGTCCAGCGGCGCGTCCACCGTCACCGCCGTACCGCCCTCGTACGACTCACCGGTCCACGCGTCCGTCCACCAGGCACCGGCCGGCAGATACGCCGTCCGGGCCGTGGCGCCCGCCGTCAGCACCGGCGCCACTAGGAGGTCCCGGCCGAACAGATAGGCGTCGTCGACCGCCCAGGCCGCCTGGTCCTGCGGGAACTCCAGGAACAGCGGCCGCATCACCGGCAGGCCCTCCTCGTGGGCCTCCCGCATGACCTGGAGGACGTAGGGCCGCAGGCGCTCGCGCAGCCGCAGGTACTTCTCCAGGATCGCGCCGGCCTCCGCCCCGTACGACCAGACCTCGTTCGGACCGCCGGTCATGTCCGGACCCAGCGGCATGCCCGGGTCGCGGAAGCCGTGCAGGCGCATCAGCGGGGACAGCGCGCCGAACTGGAACCAGCGGACCAGCACCTCGCGGTAGGCCGGGTCGTCCGGGTCGCCGCCGTGGAAGCCGCCGATGTCCGTGTTCCACCAGGGGATACCGGACAGGGCCGTGTTGAGGCCGGCCGCGATCTGCCGGCGCAGGGTCGCGAAGTCGGTGCCGATGTCGCCGGACCACAGCGCGGCGCCGTAACGCTGGCTGCCCGCCCACGCCGAACGGTTGAGGGTGACGACCTCCTCGCCCTGCGCCCGCAGGCCCTCGTGGAAGGTGCGGGAGTTCTCGGCGGGGTAGCTGTTGCCGACCTCCAGGCCCGGGCCCGTCCAGTAGCGCAGGTTCTCCTGGAAGCCGGGCTTCAGCTCGGGTTCGCAGGCGTCCAGCCAGAACGCCGTGATGCCGTACGGATCGAGGTAGTTCTCCTTCACCCGGGACCACACGAAGGCGCGGGCCTCGGGGTTGGTGGCGTCGTAGAAGGCGACCTGGACGGTCGACGCCACCTCCTTGTCCGGCCAGTCGGCGTGCGCCATGGGGCCGTACTGGGTGCCGATGAAGTACCCGTGCTGCTCCATCACCGGGTGGTTCTCGGACAGCGGGGACACCGACGGCCACACACTCACCACCAGCTTGATGCCCAGCTCGGCCAGTTCGCCGACCATCGCGGCCGGGTCGGGCCATTCCTTCGGGTCGAACTTCCAGTCACCGAGGTGGGTCCAGTGGAAGAAGTCGCAGACGATCGCCGAGATGGGCAGCGAGCGCCGCTTGTACTCCCGGGCCACGGCGAGGAGTTCGTCCTGGGTGCGGTAGCGCAGCTTGCACTGCCAGAAGCCCGCCGCCCACTCCGGCAGCATCGGCGAACGGCCGGTCACCGCACTGTAGTTGCGCTGGCCGTCGGCCGGATCGCCGGCGGTGATCCAGTAGTCGAGCTGGCGGGCCGAGTCGGCCACCCAGCGGGTGCCGTTGCCGGCCAGTTCGACGCGGCCGATCGCGGGGTTGTTCCACAGGAGGGTGTAGCCGCGGCTGGAGACCAGGACCGGGACCGAGACCTCGGCGTTGCGCTGGATCAGGTCGAGGACCAGGCCCTTCTGGTCGAGGCGCCCGTGCTGGTGCTGGCCCAGGCCGTACAGCCGCTCGCCCTCGTAGGCGGCGAACCGCTGCTCCAGCCGGTGGTGGCCGTTGCCGACGGCGGTGTAGAGACGCGAGCCGGGCCACCAGAAGTGGGCGCGCTGCTCGGCCAGGATCTCCGAGAGGTCGTCGGTGCGCAGGAACCGGACCAGGCCCTCGGCGGACACCTCGACGGTCAGGCCGCCGACCGTCAGCCGGCCTTCCCCTTCGACGATCTTGACGGTCGCCCCGGTGGCCGGGGGCTCGTCGAGCAGGGCGCCCGGCAGGTCGTCGAGGACCGGACCGCCGAGCCGGGCACGCACCCGGACCGCGTCCGGTCCCCACGGCTCGATCCGCAGCGTCTCCTGACGTCCGCTCCACTCCAGGGCACCGTCCCGCTCACGGAACGTGCCGACGGTCGGGGAGGACTGCGCGAGGCTCACCTTGGGCTGCGTTTCGGCGGACTGATTCACTGGCAGCCTCCGATGATGTCGCGGACCGCCACCCAGGCGATCCGGTAAGCTACGCAGCGTGCGTAGCGAGAACCAGGCACGCGCAACCTCCTTGTCTTTCGGGACAACCGAGCTGGTTCCAACCCGGCTGGTGCTGATCGCGTAAGACTCGGTCGTTCGCTGAGCGGCCGAGCGGCGTGAGCCAGGAATCTCTCTGTTCCACCAGGGGTTCAAGAGGCGTGCTCCTGAAGGAGCACAGGCATGGGATCCCCCGGTCATGGCGGGTGAGCGGCGCCGGCGCGTCAGGCCGGCGCCGGGCCCGTGCTCGCCCGTACCGTCAACTCGGGCGCGATCAGCACGACTTCGTCACCACCCCGGCCGTCCAGCTTGGCGACCAGGTGCTCCACGGCGTACCGGCCCATCTCCTGGGCGGGGATGGCGACCGAGGTCAGCCGTACCGAGGCCTGGACGGCGACCTGGTCCGGGCAGATCGCGACCACCGACACGTCCTCGGGCACGGCCCGGCCCTGCTGGCGCAGCAGCGCGAGCAGCGGCTCCACCGCGGACTCGTTCTGGACGACGAAGCCCGTGGTGCCCGGGCGCTCGTCGAAGATCCGGGCCAGGGTGACGGTCATCGCGTCGTACCCGCCCTCGCACGGCCGGTGCAGCACCCGCAGGCCCAGCTCCCGGGCCCGGGACCGCAGTCCGTCGAGGGTGCGTTCGGCGAAGCCGGTGTGCCGCTCGTAGACCGCCGGCGCCTCGCCGATGACAGCGATGTCGTGGTGGCCGAGCTTCGCGAGGTGCTCCACGCACAGCGCGCCGGTCGCTCCGAAGTCGAGATCGACGCAGGTCAGCCCGGTGGTGGAGGCGGGCAGTCCGATGAGCACGGAGGGCTGGTCGGTCCCCCGCAGCAGCGGCAGCCGTTCGTCCTCCAGCTCCACGTCCATCAGGATCATCGCGTCCGCCAGCCCGCTGCCGGTGACCCGGCGTACCGCGTCCGGCCCCTCCTCGCCGGTGAGCAGCAGGACGTCGTAGCCGTGCGTGCGGGCCGTGGTGGCCACGGCGATCGCGATCTCCATCATCACCGGCACGTACATGTCCGTACGCAGCGGGATCATCAGCGCGATGATGTTCGACCGGCTGCTGGCCAGGGCACGGGCGCCGGCGTTCGGGTGGTAGCCCAGCTCCCGGATGCTCTGCTCGACCCGCTGCCGGGTGGTGGTGGAGATGGACCGCTTGCCGCTGAGGACATAGCTCACCGTGCTCGCCGAGACTCCGGCGTGCTGGGCGACCTCGGCGAGGGTGACCATCCAGCTCTCCAAGCTTTGTGAAGCGCTTCGACAGTGCGCGTTGCTGACAAGGGTGAGTGAGGGTGGTTCGACAGTAGCTTCAGTGGGGGTGGGTGTCCATAGGCTGTCGAAGCGCTTCGACAGTTAATTGACCGCGCGCTCTCGCCGAACCGTCCCCCGGAAGAACCCCCCGATGCAACACGGCGGACCGCGTCGACGGGCCCGGGTGACCCGATCGGACCGCGAGGACTGGTGGGGGCGGCCCGTTTCGGGTACCAACGATCCAGTAGCACTGGTCGGTAACGAACGGTCCAGAACACTCCCTTTTGTGGCGAGGTGAGCCCAAATGTCCGCCCCCACCACCAAGAAACCCACCGTCACCGAGCGGGAAGCCCGTCAGGTGGCGGAGGCCGCCCGGGAACAGGACTGGCGCAAGCCCAGCTTCGCCAAGGAACTGTTCCTCGGGCGCTTCCGGCTCGACCTCATCCACCCGCATCCGCTCCCCGCGGACGAGGACGTGCGCCGCGGCGAGGAGTTCCTCGCACGGCTGAGCGAGTTCTGCGAGACGAAGATCGACTCGGCCCGCATCGAGCGCGAGGCCCGCATCCCCGACGAGGTGATCACCGGCCTCAAGGAACTCGGCGCCCTCGGCATGAAGATCGACACCAAGTACGGCGGTCTCGGCCTCACCCAGGTCTACTACAACAAGGCCCTCGCCCTGGTCGGCTCCGCCAACCCGGCGGTCGGCGCGCTGCTCTCCGCCCACCAGTCGATCGGCGTCCCGCAGCCGCTGAAGATCTTCGGCACCCAGGAGCAGAAGGACGCCTTCCTGCCCCGCTGCGCCCGCACCGACATCTCCGCGTTCCTGCTCACCGAGCCGGACGTCGGCTCGGACCCGGCGCGCCTCGCCACCACCGCCGTACGGGACGGGGACGACTACGTCCTCGACGGGGTCAAGCTGTGGACCACCAACGGTGTGGTCGCCGACCTCCTCGTCGTCATGGCCCGCGTGCCCAAGTCCGTGGACGGCAAGGGCGGCATCACGGCCTTCGTCGTCGAGGCCGACTCCGCGGGCATCACGGTCGAGAACCGCAACGCCTTCATGGGCCTGCGCGGCCTCGAGAACGGCGTCACCCGCTTCCACCAGGTCCGGGTCCCGGCCGCCAACCGGATCGGCCCCGAGGGTGCCGGCCTCAAGATCGCCCTCACCACCCTCAACACCGGCCGGCTCTCGCTCCCCGCGATGTGCGTCGGCGCCGGCAAGTGGTGTCTGAAGATCGCCCGCGAATGGTCGGCCGCCCGCGAACAGTGGGGCAAGCCGGTCGCGCTGCACGAGGCGGTGGGCTCCAAGATCAGCTTCATCGCGGCGACCACCTTCGCCCTGGAGGCGGTCGTCGACCTGTCCTCCCAGATGGCCGACGAGAGCCGCAACGACATCCGTATCGAAGCCGCCCTCGCCAAGCTCTACGGCTCCGAGATGGGCTGCCTGATGGCGGACGAGCTGGTCCAGATCCGCGGCGGCCGCGGCTTCGAGACGGCCGAGTCCCTCGCGGCGCGCGGCGAACGCGCCGTCCCCGCCGAGCAGCTCCTGCGCGACCTGCGCATCAACCGCATCTTCGAGGGCTCCACGGAGATCATGCACCTGCTGATCGCGCGCGAGGCCGTGGACGCCCACCTCTCGGTCGCGGGCGATCTCATCGACCCCGACAAGTCCCTCCAGGACAAGGCGAGGGCGGGCGCGAACGCGGGCGTCTTCTACGCCAAGTGGCTGCCGAAGCTGGTCGCGGGGCCGGGGCAACTCCCCACGTCCTACACCGACTTCAAGCATGGCGTGGACCTCTCCCCGCATCTGCGCTACGTCGAGCGGCACGCCCGCAAGCTCGCCCGGTCCACCTTCTACGCCATGTCCCGCTGGCAGGGCCGGATGGAGACCAAGCAGGGCT
Source organism: Streptomyces sp. NPDC048417 (assembly GCF_040651615.1). Lineage (NCBI taxonomy): Bacteria > Bacillati > Actinomycetota > Actinomycetes > Kitasatosporales > Streptomycetaceae > Streptomyces > Streptomyces sp. NPDC048417. The sequence continues at coordinate 182,132 of NZ_JBEZKI010000021.1, forward strand.
TCCTGGGCCGGATCGTGGACATCGGCGCCGAGCTGTTCGCGATGAGCGCGGCCTGTGTGCGCGCCGAACTGCTGCGCAGCCAGGGCGACCACGGCCGCGAGGCCTACCAGCTCGCCGACGCGTTCTGCCGGCAGGCCCGGGTCCGCGTCGACGAGCTGTTCACCCGCCTCTGGTCGAACACCGACGACCTGGACCGCAAGATCGTCAAGGGGGTGCTCGGCGGCTCCTACGAGTGGCTGGAGCGGGGGATCGTCGACCCGTCGGGCGAGGGCCCGTGGATCGCCGACGCAACGCCTGGTCCGGCCACCCGGGAGAACGTCCGCCGCCCGCTCAAGTAGGGGCTCAGCAGTACTTGTCGCTCGGATCCCGCGTCGTCCAGGAGCAGGAGTCGACCTTGGTGCCGGTCGCCTTGGTCAGCGTCGCCGTGTCGCTGGTGTTGTTCCACACGTAGGCGCGGCGGTTCTGGAACTTGTCCGACGCGGTGTCCGTCCCCCGGCCGGTGTGCACCTTCATCGTCTTGTGGGCGCCGATCTTGATGTTCTTGAAGACGTAGCGGTGGTTCGAGGTGTCCTTCAGGACCCACCCCTTGATGGAGACGGCCGAGCCGCCGGTGTTCTTGATCTGCACCCACTCGGCGTTGAGGCTCGAGTTGGAGCGGTTGTCGCTGCCCGGGCTGTCGAACCACACGTGGTAGATGGTCACGCCCCCGGCGGCCTGCGCCGGGGTGCTGAGCAGGGTGCCGGTGAGCAGCGCGGCGCCCGCGAGCGCGGGTATGGCGGCACGTATGCGCACAGTACGCATGGAGAGATCCCCCCAGGATGTCATCCGGTCGGGTCGGCCCTTCGCCGACCCGACAGAAGTGTTATCACATGATCTTCACGTGAACCTCACAAGGGGAATTACGCTTCATACGGCGCCAAGAACTGATAAGGCACCCGAGTGAGGGATGCGCTGTCCTCCGGGCCCCCGGTTGCGGCAACAATGGGGGGATGACCGACAGTCCTGCCAGTCCGGCCCCCCTCGCCGATCCGCACCTCGTGTACGACCCGCTCGCGGGCGACGGCCCCAAGGACGTGGTGATCCTCGGCTCCACCGGATCCATCGGCACCCAGGCCATCGACCTCGTGCTGCGCAACCCCGACCGCTTCCGGGTCACCGCCCTGTCCGCCAACGGCGGCCGGGTCGCCCTCCTCGCCGAGCAGGCGCACCGGCTGCGGGTACGGACCGTCGCGGTCGCCCGCGAGGACGTCGTACCGGCCCTGCGCGAGGCTCTGACCGGTCTCTACGGAGCCGGCGAGGCGCTCCCCGAGATCCTCGCCGGACCGGAGGCGGCCACCCGGGCAGCCGCTTCCGACTGCCACACCGTCCTCAACGGCATCACCGGCTCCATCGGCCTCGCGCCGACCCTCGCCGCCCTGGAGGCGGGCCACACCCTCGCGCTCGCCAACAAGGAGTCACTGATCGTCGGCGGCCCGTTGGTCAAGGCGCTGGCCAAGCCCGGCCAGATCATCCCGGTCGACTCCGAGCACGCGGCGCTCTTCCAGGCACTGGCGGCGGGGACGCGGGCCGACGTCCGCAAGCTGGTCGTCACGGCGTCCGGGGGGCCATTCCGGGGCCGGACCAAGGCCGACCTGGCCCGGGTGACCGTCGAGGAGGCACTCGCCCACCCCACCTGGGCGATGGGACCGGTCATCACGATCAACTCCGCCACCCTGGTCAACAAGGGACTGGAAGTCATCGAGGCACACCTCCTCTACGACATTCCCTTCGATCGGATTGAGGTGGTCGTGCACCCGCAGTCGTATGTCCACTCGATGGTCGAGTTCACGGACGGATCCACGATCGCGCAGGCGACGCCCCCCGACATGCGGGGGCCGATCGCCATCGGTCTCGGCTGGCCCGAACGGGTCCCGGACGCGGCCCCCGCCTTCGACTGGAGGACGGCCTCCACCTGGGAGTTCTTCCCGCTGGACAACGAGGCCTTCCCCTCCGTGAACCTCGCCCGACACGTCGGCGAGCTCGCGGGCACCGCGCCGGCGGTGTTCAATGCGGCCAACGAGGAGTGCGTCGAGGCGTTCCGGAGCGGTCTGCTGCCCTTCAACGGGATCATGGATACCGTCACCCGGGTCGTCGAGGAACACGGCACTCCTCGTACGGGAACTTCGCTCACCGTGCCGGACGTACTCGAAGCGGAGACCTGGGCACGGGCCCGGGCCCGGGAACTGACAGCACAGACGGCGACCGCGGAGGCGCGTGCATGACAGCCCTGATGATGATCCTCGGCATAGTCGTCTTCGTGATCGGCCTGCTGGTCTCGATCGCCTGGCACGAGCTGGGGCATCTCTCCACCGCCAAGCTCTTCGGCATCCGCGTCCCGCAGTACATGGTCGGCTTCGGCCCGACCATCTGGTCGCGGCGCAAGGGAGATACCGAGTACGGCTTCAAGGCCATCCCGGCCGGCGGCTACATCCGCATGATCGGCATGTTCCCGCCGGGCGCCGACGGCCGGATCACCGCGCGCTCCACCTCCCCCTGGCGCAGCATGATCGAGGACGCCCGCTCGGCCGCCTTCGAGGAGCTCCAGCCCGGCGACGAGACCCGCCTCTTCTACACGCGCGCCCCCTGGAAGCGCGTGATCGTGATGTTCGCGGGCCCCTTCATGAACCTGATCCTCGCGGTGGCCCTGTTCCTCACGGTCCTGATGGGCTTCGGCATCAGCCAGCAGACCACCACCGTCAGCTCGGTCTCCCAGTGTGTGATCGCCCAGAGCCAGAACCGCGACACCTGCAAGAAGACCGACGCGGCCTCCCCGGCCGCCGCCGCGGGCCTGAAGGCCGGCGACAAGATCGTCTCCTTCGACGGGGTGCGGACCACCAGCTGGAACCAGCTCTCCGACCTGATCCGCGCCACCCCCGGCAAGGCCGTCGCGATCGTCGTCGACCGCAAGGGCCAGGACGTCACCCTGCACGCGAAGATCGCCACCAACCAGGTCGCCAAGAAGGACTCCGGCGGCCAGATCGTCCAGGGCCAGTACGTCACGGCGGGCTTCCTCGGCTTCAGTGCGGCCACCGGCGTCGTCCGCCAGGACCTCGGCCAGTCGGTGACCTGGATGGGCGACCGCCTCGGCGAGGCCGTCGACTCCATCGCGGGTCTGCCCGGGAAGATCCCGGCCCTGTGGGACGCGGCCTTCGACGGCGCCCCCCGCCAGCCGGACTCCCCGATGGGCGTGGTCGGCGCGGCGCGGGTCGGCGGCGAGATCTTCACCCTCGACATCCCACCCACGCAGCAGCTGGCCATGGCCCTGATGCTGGTGGCCGGATTCAACCTCTCCCTGTTCCTCTTCAACATGCTCCCGCTGCTCCCGCTGGACGGCGGCCACATCGCGGGCGCCCTGTGGGAGTCCCTCCGCCGGAACCTGGCCAAGGTGCTCCGCCGCCCCGACCCCGGTCCCTTCGACGTGGCGAAGCTGATGCCGGTGGCCTATGTGGTGGCCGGGATCTTCATCTGCTTTACGGTTCTCGTGCTCATTGCAGATGTCGTCAATCCGGTCAAAATCAGCTAGCTAACGAGCAATTTCTGTCGCTCCGGCTAGGTCGCGCCTTTCACTCGCCTAACTCTGACGAGTGAAGGGCGTGGCTTTTTGTGCGACGCGTACGGGGTCTTCGTACGTTCTTGCTGTTCAGGCGGGTCGGCAACTCAAGGCGGTCGACGGCGGATGGACCCGGCTGAAGCAGACGTGGTGAAGCTGCTGGCCGACCTCGTGATTGAAGGCGGGCGTACCCTCGCGGATCTTGCGGCGGAGCTGAACGGTCGCGGAATCCGCACCCGGAGCGGTAAGCGCTGGACATCCGTGAACATTCACAAACGATTGCAAAGCGCGGCATTCGTCGGGGAGGTGGTTTTTCGGCGCCCCGATCGGCAATGGGGTGACCACTCCACCAGGCTCGGCGATGACGGACGTCCCCTGCACGGCGAGCCTGTGGTGATCCCGCTGCCTGCAATTCTCGTGGCCGGGGCGGAGGTCGGCACCGTGGACGCCGAATTCCGGTATCGAGAGGGAACGAAGTGCTTGACCGTCCGCTGGCACGAGGGCACAGGACGCTCGTTCCTCCCGACCCTGCTGACAGCCAGTGGCGCCGCATCGAGGAGCTGCTCCGCTCCAGGTACCGGGCACATCACTTCCGCTCACCGTTGGATCTGCGAGCGGCCTTCACCGGGATGCTGCACCGTCTGCGCACGGGCATCCTCTGGCGTGATCTTCCCGAGCGGTTCGGTGACCCGGAGAAGGTCCGAGCGCGGCAGCGCACCTGGTTGGCGGACGGCGTGTGGCGGGAGATCGTGAAGCTCCTGAACGAGGAGGGAGCGGGCGCACCGGTCCTGAGCTACGAGGCAGGCCCGACGCTGGCCATCCGTACCCGGCTCTGAACCCGAGGGCTCGCGAGGCTCCGAGGCGGCCGACGTGGTTAACCCCGTGAAAATCTCGTGGCCATACGACGTTCGAAGCGGCTCGGAACACTGTGTTCCGGGCCGCTTCCATTGAGTGGGTTTAGCGGTAGGGGATGTGCTCGCGCCGGGCTCGGTGTCGTAATCTCGGAGTCTGGAACCCGCTTTCGACGGGACCTGGACCTAGATCCACGACTTGGGGTTGCACAGCAGATGACTGCGATTTCTCTCGGCATGCCGTCCGTTCCGACCAAGCTCGCCGAGCGCCGGAAGAGCCGGCAGATCCAGGTCGGCTCCGTGGCGGTCGGTGGAGACGCCCCGGTCTCGGTCCAGTCGATGACCACGACCCGTACGTCGGACATCGGCGCCACGCTCCAGCAGATCGCCGAACTGACCGCGTCCGGCTGCCAGATCGTGCGGGTGGCCTGCCCCACCCAGGACGACGCCGACGCCCTCGCCACCATCGCGAGGAAGTCCCAGCTCCCGGTCATCGCGGACATCCACTTCCAGCCGAAGTACGTCTTCGCGGCCATCGAGGCCGGCTGCGCCGCGGTCCGGGTCAACCCCGGCAACATCAAGCAGTTCGACGACAAGGTCAAGGAGATCGCGGCGGCCGCCAAGGACCACGGCACCCCGATCCGCATCGGTGTCAACGCCGGCTCCCTGGACCGCCGGCTGCTCCAGAAGTACGGCAAGGCGACGCCCGAGGCCCTGGTCGAGTCGGCCCTGTGGGAGGCGTCCCTCTTCGAGGAGCACGACTTCCGGGACATCAAGATCTCCGTCAAGCACAACGACCCGGTCGTGATGATCGAGGCGTACCGGCAGCTCGCCGCCCAGTGCGAGTACCCGCTGCACCTCGGTGTCACGGAGGCGGGCCCGGCCTTCCAGGGCACGATCAAGTCGGCGGTCGCCTTCGGCGCGTTGCTCTCCGAGGGCATCGGCGACACCATCCGGGTCTCGCTGTCGGCTCCTCCGGTCGAGGAGGTCAAGGTCGGCAACCAGATCCTGGAGTCCCTCAACCTCAAGCAGCGCGGCCTGGAGATCGTCTCCTGCCCGTCCTGCGGCCGCGCCCAGGTCGACGTCTACAAGCTGGCCGAGGAGGTCACGGCGGGCCTGACCGGCATGGAGGTCCCGCTGCGCGTCGCCGTCATGGGCTGCGTCGTGAACGGCCCCGGCGAGGCCCGGGAGGCCGACCTCGGTGTCGCCTCCGGCAACGGCAAGGGCCAGATCTTCGTCAAGGGCGAGGTCATCAAGACCGTCCCGGAGTCCAAGATCGTCGAGACCCTCATCGAGGAGGCCATGAAGCTGGCCGAACAGATGGAGGCGGAGGGCGTCGCGTCGGGAGAGCCTTCGGTCGCGGTGGCGGGCTGAGGGAGTCCCCGGCCGGCGGGGGAGGGTTCGCCCCCGCCGCCCTTGCCGGTCCCATGCTGAAGGGGCCGCGTCCCGTCCACCCGGCCAGGTCCTCCGCCCCGAAAGGGGCGCGGGGAACTGAGCGACCAGTCCCGACGACCCGCACCCGCGAACACACATGGTTCCCGAGCTCGCAGGCGCCTCGAAGCGGGGCCGGGACGGCAGCCCCGGCGACGGGACCGCGGCCGTCGGCACGGCAGGACCGGCGGTCACCCACACGGGGCGGCACGGCCAAGCTTCCGCAGGTACAGTGCGGAGATCAGCAGAACCCCTCAGTGTGAGGCCCCGCACGTGTTGACGCAGACCACCTCTCGGGTGCTCGAACCGAGTGACCTGGACGCCGCACTCGCCGTACTCGGCCGCGAGCCGGTCACGAACGCCTTCGTGACCTCACGCGTCCAGGTGGCCGGCCTCGACCCCTGGCGTCTCGGCGGCGAGATGTGGGGCTGGTACGAGGACGGCATGCTCACGTCGCTCTGCTACGCCGGCGCCAACCTGGTCCCGATCTGCGCCACCCCGCGCGCGGTCCGCGCGTTCGCCGACCGTGCCCGCCGGGCCGGCCGCCGCTGCTCCTCCATCGTCGGCCCCAGCGAGGCCACCACCCAGTTGTGGCGCCTGCTGGAGCCGCACTGGGGCCCGGCCCGCGAGGTCCGCGCCCACCAGCCCCTGATGGTCACCGACCGGATGCCCGCCGACATCGCCCCGGATCCGTACGTCCGCCGCATCCGCAAGGACGAGATGGAGGCGATCATGCCGGCGTGCGTGGCGATGTTCACCGAGGAGGTGGGCGTCTCCCCGCTGGCCGGCGACGGCGGCCTCCTCTACCAGGCGAGGGTCGCCGAACTCGTCGGCTCCGGCCGGTCGTTCGCCCGGCTCGACGACAGCGGCAGGGTGGTCTTCAAGGCGGAGATCGGCGCGGCGACCCCGGAGGCCTGCCAGATCCAGGGCGTGTGGGTGGCCCCCGAGTACCGGGGCATGGGCCTGGCGGCCCCCGGTATGGCGGCGCTGCTGCGCTATGCCCTGGCCGACGTGGCCCCGGTGGTCAGCCTCTACGTCAACGACTTCAACACGGCGGCGAGAAGGACCTATCTGCGGGTGGGCTTCCAGGAAGTCGGCGCGTTCATGAGCGTCCTGTTCTGACCGCACTCCCGCGACAGGAGGCAGGGGCGGCAACCGTGACCTCCCTGTACCCTCCCCCCATGGACCTCGTGATCGGCCCCCTGGACCTCTCCTCCCACGTGGACGAGGCCCTGGCAGTCCAAGCGATCGCCTTCGGCCTGGGCCCCGACGAGGTAGCCGTACGCCGCCAGATCGTCGTCCGTCACATGCAGTACCCCGGTGCCAGAGCCCTCGGCGCGACGGCCGACGGCCTGCTCGTCGGCTTCGTCTACGGCATGCCGAACAGCCGCACCCACTGGTGGTCCACCGTCGTCGAGCCCTATCTGCGCGCCCAGGGTCGCGCCGACTGGCTCGACGACTCCTTCGTGATCACCGAGCTGCATGTGCATCCCCGCCACCAGAACCGTGGCGTCGGCCGCCGGCTGATCACGACGATCACGGACAGCGCCGCCGAGTCCCGCTCGATCCTCTCCGCGATCGACACCGACAGCCCGGCCCGCGGCCTCTACCACTCCCTCGGCTATGTCGACCTGGCCCGCCAGGTCCACTTCCCGAGCGCCCCCAAGCCGTACGCCGTGATGGGTGCCCCGCTGCCCCTGCTCCGCCGATAGCCGTTAACGGATTTCCACCGGCACAGCAGGCCCGGCTAACCTCCTAGCCATCAACCTTTCCCGGCAGGAGTACGAGAACCATGGCGAACGCACCGGTCCAACGCATGTCCCAGTTGATGGCGAAGACGCTGCGTGACGACCCGGCGGACGCCGAGGTCCTCAGCCACAAGCTCCTCGTCCGCGCCGGCTACGTCCGCCGCACGGCGGCCGGTATCTGGTCCTGGCTGCCGCTGGGCCTGAAGGTGCTGTCCAACATCGAGCGGGTCGTCCGCGAGGAGATGGACGCGATCGGCGCCCAGGAGGTGCTGCTCCCGGCCCTCCTGCCCCGGGAGCCGTACGAGGCGACCGGCCGCTGGGAGGAGTACGGCGCCGAGCTGTTCCGCCTCCAGGACCGCAAGGGCGGCGACTACCTCCTCGGCCCGACCCACGAGGAGATCTTCACCCTCCTGGTGAAGGACCAGGCGTCCTCCTACAAGGACCTGCCGGTCATCCTCTACCAGATCCAGAGCAAGTACCGGGACGAGGCTCGTCCGCGCGCCGGCATCCTGCGCGGCCGTGAGTTCCTGATGAAGGACTCCTACTCCTTCGACCTGGACGACGACGGCCTCGCCCACTCCTACGCCCTGCACCGCCAGGCCTACCAGCGGATCTTCGAGCGCCTCGGCCTCGACTACCGCATCGTCGCGGCCACCGCGGGCGCGATGGGCGGCTCGAAGTCGGAGGAGTTCCTGGCCCCGGCGGAGGCCGGCGAGGACACCTTCGCGGACTGCCCGAACTGCGACTTCGCGGCGAACACCGAGGCGATCGCCTACGAGCTGAAGCCGGTCGACGCCGCCGACGTGCCCGCGCTCGAGGAGATCCCGACTCCGGACACCCCGACCATCGAGACCCTCGCCGCGCACCTCGGCGTCCCGGCCTCCGCCACCCTGAAGAACCTCCTGGTGAAGGTCGACGGCGAGATCGTGGCCGTGGGCGTGCCCGGCGACCGTGAGGTCGACATGGGCAAGGTCGAGGAGCACTTCGCCCCGGCCGCCGTCGAGCTGGTCACCGAGGCCGACTTCGCCGGCCGTCCCGACCTGGTCCGCGGCTACGTCGGCCCGCAGGGCCTCGGCGAGAAGGTGAAGTACATCGCGGACCCGCGCGTGGCCCCGGGTACCGCCTGGATCACCGGCGCCAACAAGGAAGGCATGCACGCCAAGAACGTGGTGGCCGGGCGTGACTTCGAGGTCGACGAGTACGTGGACGTCGTGGTCGTGCTGGAGGGCGACCCCTGCCCGAAGTGCGGCACCGGCCTGAAGCTGGACCGTGCCATCGAGATCGGCCACATCTTCCAGCTGGGCCGCAAGTACGCCGACGCGCTCAAGCTGGACGTCCTCGGCCAGCACGGCAAGCCGGTCCGCGTCACCATGGGCTCCTACGGCATCGGCGTCTCCCGCGCCGTCGCCGCCCTCGCCGAGCAGACCGCCGACGAGCACGGCCTGGTCTGGTCCCGCGAGGTCGCCCCGGCCGACGTCCACGTCGTCGCCGCCGGCAAGGCCCTGCAGACCGAACTCGCCCTGGATGTCTCCGAGAAGCTGCGTGCGGCCGGGCTGCGCGTCCTGGTCGACGACCGGGCCGGGGTCACCCCGGGCGTGAAGTTCACGGACGCCGAGCTGATCGGCGTACCGCAGATCCTGGTCGCGGGCCGCCGCTCCGGTGAGGGCGTCCTGGAGCTCAAGGACCGCAAGACGGGCGAGCGCGAGGAACTGACGGTGGACGAGGCGATCGCCCGCCTGAGCGCGAACTGACCCAACTCCCTTCGCAGCGGCCGCCGGTGACACATCGGCGGCCGCTGCTGCCTTTCAGGAACGTCTCAGACAGTTCTTCCGATCCGTATGGGAGCCTCACAGGCTTCTCTCAGGCCGGTCCCCGAACGTAATGCGTGACAGAGAGTCACGCAGGAGGGGATTGGTCATGACCGAGAGGGTGCGGCACAGGCAGCCGGGGGAGAACCGGCAGCAGGGGGAGCAGGGGGAGCAGGGGGAGCGGGGGGAGCAGGGGGCGGCCGCGGTGGTCCGCCGGGGCGCCCGGCGTACGGCGGCCCTGGCGGCGGCGGTCACGCTCGCCGCGGCGGCCGGGGTGTTCGCCCTGGTCGGCACGATGCAGGCGGACGCCGACACGACGGCGAGCAGCAGCACCGGTACGCAGACATCGAGCTCCAGCTCAGGTTCCAGCTCGAGCTCCAGCTCAGGTTCCAGCTCGAGCTCCGGTTCCGGTTCCGGTTCCAGCTCCGGTTCCGGTTCCAGCTCAGGTTCCAGTTCCGGCTCCATCTCAGGCTCCGACTCCAACTCCGGCTCTGACAAGGGCGGTTCCTCGTCCAGCACGTCGAGCGACTCAGGCTCCTCGTCGGACCTGCAGTCCTCCTCCGACGGCCTCACCTCCGGCAGCGGTTCCGCCGACTCCACCTCGGGGGCGTCATGACCGCCCTCGCCCCGCGTACGAAGGCCGCCGCCGACTGGCGTGCCCTCGGCACCACCGTCCGCCTGGTCGTCACCGACCCGGCCCTGCTGGACTCCTGCAACCTGCTCCTCGCCCGGCAGCTCGCCGAGGTGGACGCGGCCTGCAGCCGGTTCCGCACCGACTCCGAACTGGCCGCCCTCGACGCCACCGAGGGCCGCCCGGTCCGGGTCAGCCCGCTGCTCGCCGAGGCCCTCGCCGTCGCCCTGCGCGCGGCCGAGGCGACCGACGGGGCGGTGGACCCCACGGTCGGCTCGGCGATGGACGCGATCGGCTACGACCGCGACTTCACCCTCGTCCGCGAGGACGACCGCCCGGTCTCCCTGCGGGTGCGGCGCGCCCCGGGCTGGCGCAAGGTCACCCTCGACCGGGCGACCGGCACGGTCACCGTCCCCGAGGGCGTCCGCCTCGACCTGGGCGCGACCGCGAAGGCCTGGGCCGCCGACCGGGCGGCGCGGATGCTGGCCGACACGGCCGGCTGCGGGGTCCTGGTGAGCCTCGGCGGTGACACGGCCGTCGCCGGTGAACCCCCGGCGGGCGGCTGGCAGATCCGCGTCCAGGACGTCACCGGCCCGGTCGACGCACGGCCCGCGCAGGGGTCGTACGACACCGTCGGCCTGCGCTCCGGAGGCCTCGCCACCTCCGGTACCGGCGCCCGCCGCTGGCGGCGCGGCGGCTACGACCTCCACCACATCGTCGACCCGCGCACCGGACTGCCGGTCCGCTCCCCGTGGCGCACGGTCTCGGTGGCCGCGGCCGACTGCGCCGACGCCAACGCGGCGGCCACGGCGGCCCTGGTGAAGGGCGCGGGCGCGGAACGCCGGCTGACCCGCCTCGGTCTGCCCGCCCGCCTGGTGACCCACCACGGCACGGTCGTCACGACACCGGGCTGGCCCGCCCCCGCCGCGCCGCTGGAGGCGGCCGCATGACCTCCGAGACCCTCTGGTACGTCAACCGCGCCACCGGCGCCGTCTGCCTGGTCCTCTTCACGGTCGTCGTCCTGCTCGGCATCGCCGTCCGGCTGCGCACCCGCCTCCCCGGCCTGCCCCGCTTCGGCATGGTCACCCTCCATCGCAGCCTCTCCCTCTTCACCACCGCCTTCCTGGCCCTGCACATCACCGCGGCGGTCGTCGACGGCTATGTGACCATCAGCCCACTGGACGCCCTGGTCCCCTTCCTCTCCGACTACCAGCCGCTCTGGCTCGGCCTCGGCACGGTCGCCCTCGACCTCCTGCTCGCGGTCCTGGTCACCAGCCTGCTCCGGGACCGCCTCGGCCGGCGCACCTGGCGGGCCGTGCACTGGCTGGCGTACGCCTCCTGGCCGGTCGCCCTGGTCCACGGCATCGGCATCGGCACGGACGCCGGCACCGACTGGATGACCTGGCTGACGGTGGCCTGTGTGGCGACGGTGATCACCGGCATCGCCCTGCGCACCGCCCAAACCGTCCGAGCCTGCCGCCAGACCCCCGCCGCGCTTCTGCACACCGAAGGGGCCCACCGATGACCACGCTCTTCACCGACGTCTACATGTCACCCCGGCTGCTGGCCCCCGGCGGCACCCCGGCCGACCTCAGCACGCACGTGCGGCGCTACGGCCCGCTCTCCCACGGCGACCCGGGCGCCGTCCTGCGCACCCTCGCCGAATCCGGCCTCACCGGCCGTGGCGGGGCGGGCTTCCCGGCCTACCGGAAGTTCGTCGCGGTCGCCGACGCGGCCCGGCGCACCCAGCGCGCCCCGGTCGTCGTGGCGAACGGCGCGGAGAGCGAACCGGCCGCCCACAAGGACAAGACCCTCCTCCGGCTCTCACCCCACCTCGTCCTGGACGGGCTGCAGTTGGCGGCCGAGGCGATCGGCGCGCGGGAGGCCCACCTCGCCGTGGAAGACGGCGCCTCCTACCTGGAGTCGGCTCTCGCCCAGCGCCACGACCCGGTGAGCGTGACGGTCGTACGGCTGCCCGCCCGCTTCCTCTCCGGGCAGGCCTCGGCCCTGGCGCGGTACCTCTCCGGCGGCCCCGCCCGCCCCACCCGTCCGGTCCCGCCGGTACGCGAACGCGGGGTGCGCCGCGCCCCCACCCTGGTCCAGAACGTCGAGACCCTGGCCCACCTGGCGCTGATCGCCCGGTACGGCGCGGACTGGTTCCGCACGGCAGGCACCCCCGCCGAACCCGGCAGCACCCTGTGCACCCTGCACGTGCCGGGCCGCGAAGTCCGGGTGGTGGAGGCCCCCTTCGGCATGCCGATCGGCCGTCTGCTCCCCCCGGAAGGCGCGTCCGCGGCCCTGGTCGGCGGCTACCACGGCACCTGGATACCGGCGGCCGAGGCCGCCCAGGTCCCGCTCTCCTCCGCCTGCTCGGGCGCAGGAGTCCTGGCCGCCCTCCCCGCCGACCGCTGCGGGGTGGCCGAGACCGCCCGGGTCCTGCGCTGTCTGGCCCTGGAGTCGGCGGGCCAGTGCGGCCCCTGCCGCAACGGCCTCCCGCGCATCGCCGCCGCCTTCCAGACCCTGGCCGCCCCCGGCCCCCAGGGCACCACCCGCGCCGACATCTCCCGCTGGGCGGGCCTGGTGGAGGGCCGAGGCGCCTGCCATCACCCCGACGGCGCCATCCGCCTGGTCCGCAGCGCGCTGACCACGTTCGCGACCGAGGTGGAAGCCCACGCCCACGGCCACTGCACGGCGACCGACCACACCCCACTGCTCCCCGTACCGACCGAGCGGATCTGACGTGGACCAGCACATAGCCATCGACTGGACGTCCTGCCAGGGCCACGGCCTGTGCGCGGAGCTGCTCCCGGAGCACATCACCCTGGACGAGTGGGGCTACCCGCAGACAGACGGCCGACCCATCCCACCCCGCACCAGAAAGCGAGCCCGGAGGGCAGCGCTGGACTGTCCGGTGCTCGCCTTGAAACTGACGGAGGCGTAGCGCGCCGTCAGGGGCGCGGGGCTGTATGAATATGCGGCTCCGCATGAATATGCGGCTCCGCCGCGGGGGCGCGACAAGCCACAACACCCCGCAGTCCGCGGACCACCGAAGCCGCCCGAACCGTCCGCCCTAAAGCCACCCGGCAAATTCGAGCAACAGCTCGGAGTCCTTCGGCCGCCCCACCCGGAGGGCCCGCACACCCGACTCCACGGCCCGGAACAACGTCCACCCCCGCAACCGCTCCTGGTCCACCTCGAGCGACTCCGCGAGCCGCTTGATCCGCCGCCGGGTGATCGCCGCCCCCGACGACGAGGCGATCAGATCCTCCACCCGGTCCCGCACCAGCCGCGCCAGATCGAACGCACACTCCCCGACCACCGGATCCGGCCCCACCGCCAGCCACGGCAGCCGCGCCCCGGCCAGCACCTTGCTCTGCCGAAACGTGCCGTGCAGCAACCGCCGCTCAGGAGGCGCGGCCAGCAGCTCGTCCCGGGCGACGAGCGCCGCGTCGACCAGCGGGGTCACCTCCAGGTCGGCGGCCGCACGCATCGCCGTGGCCTGCCGCCCGGTCCGCTCCGCCACCGTCTCGAAGACCGGCCCGTCCGGCGGTTCCACCCACAGCCGCCGCAGCGTCCCCGCCGCCTCCAGCAACGCCTTCGCCTCGGGCAACGACCGCACCGAGACCTCCGGATGCAGCCGCTCCAGCAGCAGCACCCCGTCGGCCGCGCCCGCGTCCAGCAGCCGTACGGCGCCCAGGCCTCCCCAGTGCGCCAGCGCGGCCGCCTCGCTCTCCGGCCGGGCCCGCCGCGGCGCCAGCTTCAGCACCGCCGGTGTCCCGTCCGCCCGCCGCACCAGGAGGACGACGCTGCTGCGCCCGCCGGGTACCTGGACCCGTTCCACGGTCAACTCGCGTAGCGCGACGGCCCGTTCCACCGCACCCGGCAGCTTCTCCAGCCACTCGTCACCGTCCGGCGCCGTCTCACCGAGCGCCTTCACCAGGCGCCGCGGCGGTTCGAAAGCCATACGCGAGTCGTTCCTTTCCTGCACTGGTGCTCTAGGGAGTTGACGAGGCCGAGGGCGAGGCCGGACCGCCGGCTCGGCCCAGCGGCGCGTCCCGCTCGGCGAGCCCAGGGAAGGCTACGCTCTTCCCGCTCCACCGCACCGCCCGCACCGCGGCCTCCCGCAGCGCCCCGGCCGCCGACCCGCGCCGCTCGCCCGAAGACGCGCGGACCAGGTCGGAGTACACGTCGGCCACCCGGTCCTCCAGCTCGGCGGCGAGCCGGACGGCCGTCGCCGCGTCGGTGACGGCGAACGGCAGCCCGTAGGCCGCGCTCGCGGCGACGGGCGCGGCGCCCAGATCCCGCACCTCACGGGCCAGCGCGTCCCGGCGGGCCCGGTGCGCGTCGTACGCCGAACGGGCCTCGGCCAGCCGCTGCCGGCCGATGCGGCCGCCGACGACGCCGTACCCGTAGACCGCCGCGTGCTCGGCCGCCAGCGCCGCCTGGAGCGCCTTCAGCACCCCGGCCTCGGCCTCGTCGCTCACTTCTCACCCTCCGTCAGCAGGTAGGCGTGCGCGGACCCGGCCGCCGAGACCCCGGCCAGCAGCCGTGCCAGTTCGCCGGGGACGTCCAGCAGTTCCTTGGCCCGCCGGTCGGCGAGGCCGCGCTCGGCGGCGGCCAGCGCGGCGAGCGCGGACCTCTCGTCGGCCGGAACCCCGGGGGAGGCCGACGCGGACGCCGTGGTCGACGCGGACGCCGTGGCCGACGGTGACCCCGTCGCCGTGGCGCCGTCGGAGGCGCCGTCCGCGAAGGCCGCCGCGTGGGCCGCCACCTGGGCCCGCAGCGGCCGCAGCCGCCCCGCGAGCGCGGGGTGGGCGGCGAGGACGGCGTCGTACTGCCGGAGCAGCGCCTCGCTGTCCCGCGCCGCACGCGCGCGTGCCCGCGCGGAGACCGACGTGCTGCCGCCGCTGCCGGCGGAGTCGGAGTCGGGGGCGGCGGAGCAGCCCGCCAGCACGGCGGCCGAGGCCGCCGAGACGATCAGGCTCCTTCTGCGTACTCCCCAGGGGGTACGCGACGGCGGGGGGAACGGCACGGCAGACGTCCTCGGGGAGCTGGATACGAAGAAACGCGAAAGAAATGGGACACGGGACGGACCCGCCCGTGATCACCGTACCCGCGCACCTGTCCGAAGCCACTCATCGGCACCGTCCGTACCCGGGTGGACGGCAACACTCCTCGCGACCGGATACCCTTTGACCAGACACGCGACCCAACCCACAACAGCACACGCGGCCGAGGAGTCACCCGGATGAGCACGACCCAGAGCGAGAGGCTGCGAGAGCTCCTGGAACCGCTCGTCACCTCTCAGGGCCTGGATCTCGAAGAGATCGCCGTGGACTCCGTCGGACGCAAGCGGGTGCTGCGCGTGGTCGTCGACTCCGACACCGGGGCGGACTTGGACCAGATCGCCGATGTGAGCCGTGAGCTCTCGGCGAAGCTCGACGACAGCGACGCGATGGGCGCGGGCGAGTACACCCTCGAGGTCGGCACCCCGGGCGCGGAGCGCCCCCTCACCGAGCACCGGCACTACGTGCGTGCCGTGGACCGCCTGGTGAGATTCCAGTTGGCCGAGGGCGGGGAACTGGTCGCGCGAATCCTGGACGTCGACGACGAGGGCCTCGATCTCGAAGTGCCCGGTGTCAAGGGCCGCAAGGCCACCACCCGCAGACTCGGCTTCGCCGAGATCGACAAGGCGCGCGTGCAGGTCGAGTTCAACCGCAAGGACAAGAAGGACATGACGGAAGAAGAGGAGGCGTAGCCGTGGACATCGACATGAGTGCCCTGCGGGGCTTGGTTCGGGAGAAGGAGATCTCCTTCTCCCTGCTGGTCGAAGCGATCGAGTCGGCCCTCCTCATCGCCTACCACCGCACCGAGGGAAGCCGCCGACACGCGCGCGTGGAGCTCAACCGGGAGACCGGACATGTGACCGTGTGGGCGAAGGAGGACCCCGAGGACCTGGAGGAGGGGCAGGCGCCGCGCGAGTTCGACGACACCCCGTCGGACTTCGGGCGGATCGCCGCCACCACCGCCAAGCAGGTCATCCTGCAGCGGCTCCGGGACGCCGAGGACGACGCCACGCTCGGCGAGTACGCCGGCCGCGAGGGCGACATCGTCACCGGTGTGGTCCAGCAGGGCCGCGACCCGAAGAACGTGCTTGTCGACATCGGCAAGCTGGAGGCCATCCTGCCGGTGCAGGAGCAGGTCCCCGGCGAGACGTATCAGCACGGGATGCGGCTGCGCTCGTACGTCGTCCGGGTGGCGAAGGGTGTCCGCGGTCCCTCCGTGACGCTGTCCCGCACCCATCCGGCACTGGTGAAGAAGCTTTTCGCGCTCGAGGTGCCGGAGATCGCCGACGGGTCCGTCGAGATCGCCGCCATCGCCCGCGAGGCCGGTCACCGGACGAAGATCGCGGTCCGCTCCACCCGTTCGGGCCTGAACGCCAAGGGCGCCTGTATCGGCCCCATGGGCGGCCGGGTCCGCAATGTCATGGGCGAGCTGAACGGCGAGAAGATCGACATCGTCGACTGGTCGGACGACCCGGCCGAGATGGTGGCGAACGCGCTGTCGCCGGCCCGCGTCTCCAAGGTGGAGGTCGTGGACCTGGCGGCCCGGTCCGCCCGGGTGACCGTGCCCGACTACCAGCTGTCACTGGCGATCGGCAAAGAGGGACAGAACGCCCGTCTCGCCGCTCGTCTCACCGGTTGGCGGATCGACATCCGACCGGATACCGAACAGGTGTCCGAGTAGATCACTCCTGTCCTCGTCCGGATCGCTCCCGCGCTCGTCGGGGATTCACCCGGACGGGGGGAATAGTTCCAAGCCGCAGGTCGCTTGGATTACGACAACAGCCGTTCGATCTTTGCCCCGAAGGGGTGAGGTCGGTACGGGGAGGTAGACTTAGCAGTGTCTGGCCGGACGCGTGCCCGCGCATGCCCTGAGCGCACCTGTGTGGGGTGCAGGCAGCGAGCGGCCAAGACCGAACTGCTGCGGATCGTGGCGGTCGAGGACGAATGTGTCCCCGATCCTCGCGGTACGCTGCCCGGCCGGGGTGCATATGTACACCCCGCCCAGGTCTGTCTGGACCAGGCGGTGCGCCGCCGGGCACTCCCGAGGGCGCTCCGCGTCCCGGGTCCGCTGGACGTAAAGGCGTTGCGCCCGTACGTCGAGCAGTAACACCGTAAGAAGCGTCGTACGGAACGTCCGTGCGGCTCTGGTACCCCGCGAGTTGGAAGTAGGTCGAGATTGCGATGAGCACTCGATGAGCACGCGATGAGTACGCCCATGAAGTAGCGACGGTCCGGACACACCCGGACCTAAAAGGAGCGAAGTGGCTAAGGTCCGGGTATACGAACTCGCCAAGGAGTTCGGGGTTGAGAGCAAGGTCGTCATGGCCAAGCTCCAGGAACTCGGTGAATTCGTCCGTTCGGCGTCCTCGACGATCGAGGCGCCCGTTGTACGCAAGCTGACTGATGCCTTCCAGGGCGGTGGCAACGGCAAGTCCGCCGGCAAGCCCGCCCCGCGCAAGGCTGCGCCCAGGCCCGGCGCGCCCTCTCCGGCGCAGGCCGGGGGCCCCTCCCACGGCGTCAAGCCGGTGGGGGAGCGTCCGGGTGCTCCGAAGCCGGGCGCCCCGCGTCCGGCCGCCCCGCAGCCGCCGGCCCCTGCGGCCCCCGCCCCCGCGGCCTCGGCCCCGGCGGCGCCCTCGGCTCCGGCTCCGGCCACCCCCGCGCCGGCCGCGTCCGGCCCGCGCCCGGGTCCGAAGCCCGCACCGCGTCCGGCCCCGGCCGCGCCCGAGTTCACCGCCCCGCCGGCCCCTCCGGCCGCCCCGGCGCAGAGCCCGGCCGCCGCACAGGGCCAGGGCCAGGGCCAGCGCTCCGGTGGCGCTCCTCGTCCGGGTCAGGGCGCCCCGCGCCCCGGCGGTCGTCCCGCCCCCGGTCAGGGCCAGGCCCGTCCGGGCCAGGGCGGCCAGCGTCCCGGTGACCGCGCCCCCCGTCCGGGCGGTGCCCGTCCGGCCGGTCCGCGTCCGGGCAACAACCCCTTCACCTCCGGTGGCTCCACCGGTATGGCCCGCCCGCAGACCCCGCGCCCGCAGGGCGGCGCGCGTCCCGGTCCCGGCGGTCCCGGTGGCGCTCCCCGTCCCCAGGCGCCCGGCGCCCAGGGCGGCGGTCCGCGTCCCCAGGCTCCCGGCGGTTCCCGTCCGAGCCCGTCCGGCATGCCCCGTCCGCAGGGCGGTCCGCGTCCCGGCGGCGGTTCCGCGGGTCCGCGTCCGAACCCCGGCATGATGCCGCAGCGTCCCGCTGCCGGCCCGCGTCCCGGCCCCGGTGGCGGCGGTCGCGGTCCCGGCGGTGCGGGTCGTCCCGGCGGCGGCGCCGGTCGTCCCGCGGGCGGCGGCGGCTTCGCCGGTCGTCCCGGCGGCGGCGGTGGCGGTGCCCGTCCGGGCGGTGGCGGCGGCTTCGCCGGTCGTCCCGGTGGCCCCGGCGGCGGTGGCGGCGGCTTCGGCGGCGGTCCCGGCGGTGGCGGCGGCGGTCGTCCCGGCTTCGGCGGGCGTCCGGGTGGTCCCGGCGGCCGTGGTGGCACGCAGGGCGCCTTCGGCCGTCCCGGCGGTCCGGCGCGTCGTGGTCGCAAGTCGAAGCGGCAGCGTCGCCAGGAGTACGAGGCCATGCAGGCCCCGAGCGTCGGCGGCGTGATGCTGCCGCGCGGCAACGGCGAGACCATCCGTCTCTCCCGCGGCGCGTCGCTCACCGACTTCGCGGAGAAGATCAACGCCAACCCGGCGTCTCTCGTCGCGGTCATGATGAACCTCGGCGAGATGGTCACGGCCACGCAGTCCGTCTCCGACGCGACCCTCGAGGTCCTCGCCGGCGAGATGAACTACACGGTCCAGATCGTCAGCCCCGAGGAGGAGGACCGCGAGCTGCTCGAGTCCTTCGACATCGAGTTCGGCGAGGACGAGGGCGGCGAGGACGACCTGGTGGTCCGTCCGCCGGTCGTCACCGTCATGGGTCACGTCGACCACGGTAAGACCCGACTGCTCGACGCCATCCGCAAGACGAACGTCATCGCGGGCGAGGCCGGCGGCATCACCCAGCACATCGGTGCCTACCAGGTCTCGACCGAGGTCAACGACGAAGAGCGCAAGATCACCTTCATCGACACCCCGGGTCACGAGGCGTTCACCGCCATGCGTGCCCGTGGTGCGAAGTCGACCGACATCGCGATCCTGGTCGTCGCGGCCAACGACGGCGTCATGCCGCAGACGGTCGAGGCGCTCAACCACGCCAAGGCGGCCGACGTCCCGATCGTCGTCGCGGTCAACAAGATCGACGTCGAGGGCGCCGACCCGACCAAGGTGCGCGGTCAGCTGACCGAGTACGGCCTGGTGGCCGAGGAGTACGGCGGCGACACCATGTTCGTCGACATCTCCGCCAAGCAGGGTCTGCACATCGACTCCCTGCTGGAGGCCGTGATCCTGACGGCCGACGCCTCGCTCGACCTGCGGGCCAACCCGAACCAGGACGCGCAGGGCATCTCGATCGAGTCCCGTCTCGACCGCGGCCGCGGTGCCGTGGCGACGGTCCTCGTCCAGCGAGGCACCCTGCGGGTCGGCGACACGATGGTCGTGGGCGACGCCTACGGTCGCGTCCGCGCCATGCTCGACGACAACGGCAACAACGTCGCCGAGGCCGGACCCGCGACGCCGGTCCAGGTCCTGGGTCTGACCAACGTCCCGGGTGCGGGCGACAACTTCCTGGTGGTGGACGAGGACCGTACGGCCCGTCAGATCGCCGAGAAGCGCGCCGCCCGTGAGCGCAACGCCGCGTTCGCCAAGCGCACGCGCCGTGTCTCCCTGGAGGACCTGGACAAGGTGCTCAAGGCCGGCGAGGTCCAGCAGCTGAACCTGATCATCAAGGGTGACGCGTCTGGTTCCGTCGAGGCTCTCGAGTCCTCCCTGCTCCAGCTGGACGTCGGCGAAGAGGTCGACATCCGCGTCCTGCACCGCGGCGTCGGTGCGGTCACGGAGTCGGACATCGACCTGGCGATGGGCTCCGACGCCATCGTGATCGGCTTCAACGTCCGCGCGGCAGGCCGCGCGGCGCAGATGGCCGAGCGCGAGGGCGTGGACGTCCGGTACTACTCGGTCATCTACCAGGCGATCGAGGAGATCGAGGCGGCCCTCAAGGGCATGCTCAAGCCGGAGTACGAAGAGGTCGAGCTCGGTACGGCGGAGATCCGCGAGGTCTTCAAGTCGTCCAAGCTGGGCAACATCGCGGGTGTTCTCATCCGCTCCGGCGAGGTCAAGCGCAACACCAAGGCGCGCCTGGTCCGCGACGGCAAGCTCATCGCGGAGAACCTCAACATCGAGGGTCTGCGCCGCTTCAAGGACGATGTCACCGAGATTCGGGAAGGCTTCGAGGGCGGTATCAACCTCGGAAACTTCAACGACATCAAGATCGACGACGTCATCGCGACGTACGAGATGCGCGAGAAGCCGCGGGTGTAATCCGACGGTTGGTGCTGGCCGACGGGACTTCGGTACCGTCGGCCAGCGCTTTTCCCGCCCACCTGGGGCCGGGAAAGTCGGTCGAGCCCCCGGCGGGGACGGGGTACCGTGCCTGACAGGGCCATCGATCCCGTACCGGCGGGTGAACCGGTTACATACATGTACGTGGAGACTCTGTCCTTCGACCTCCTCCTCGGCGACATCCATTCGCTGAAGGAAAAGCGCTCCGTCGTCCGCCCGATCGTCGCCGAACTCCAGCGGAAGTTCGCCGTGAGCGCGGCCGAAGTGGACCATCTGGACCTTCACCGCAGGGCCGGCATCGGCCTTGCCATGGTCTCCGGCGACGCCGTGCACCTGACCGACGTACTCGACCGGTGCGAACGGCTGGTCGCCGCCCGCCCCGAGGTGGAGCTGCTGTCCGTCCGACGGCGCTTCCACGGCGACGACGACTAGACCTGAGAACGACAAAGAAGAAAGAACGGGAGACGGACCAGTGGCCGACAACGCGCGGGCTAAGAGGCTGGCGGACCTCATCCGAGAGGTGGTGGCCCAGAAGCTGCAGCGCGGGATCAAGGACCCGCGGCTCGGCACCCACGTCACCATCACGGACACCCGGGTCACGGGTGACCTCAGGGAGGCGACCGTCTTCTACACGGTGTACGGCGACGACGAGGAGCGGGCCGCGGCCGCCGCGGGCCTGGAGAGCGCCAAGGGTGTGCTCCGCTCGGCGGTCGGCGCGGCGGCGGGCGTGAAGTTCACGCCGACCCTGACCTTCGTCGCGGACGCCCTCCCGGACACCGCGAAGACCATCGAGGACCTGCTCGACAAGGCACGGGCCTCGGACGCGAAGGTCCGCGAGGTCTCCGCGGGCGCCGCCTTCGCCGGTGAAGCGGACCCGTACAAGAAGCCGGGTTCCGAGGACGACGCCGACGAGACGGACGACGCCACCGAATGACCAGCAAGCCCACCCCGCCCGACGGCCTTGTCATCGTCGACAAGCCGTCGGGCTTCACCTCGCACGACGTCGTCGCCAAGATGCGGGGCATCGCCCGCACCCGGCGCGTCGGGCACGCCGGCACCCTCGACCCGATGGCCACGGGCGTCCTCGTCCTCGGCATCGAGCGGGCGACCAAGCTCCTCGGGCATCTCGCTCTCACCGAGAAGGAGTACCTGGGGACCGTCCGCCTCGGGCAGAACACCCTCACCGACGACGCCGAGGGCGAGATCACCTCGTCCACCGACGCCTCCGAGGTCACCCGCGAGGCCGTCGACACCGGCATCGCCAAGCTGACCGGCCGCATCATGCAGGTGCCGTCCAAGGTCAGCGCCATCAAGATCGACGGCGTACGGTCGTACAAGCGCGCCCGGGAGGGCGAGGACTTCGAGATCCCGGCCCGGCCGGTGACCGTCTCCTCGTTCAGGGTCTACGACGTCCGGGACGCCGTCGCCGAGAACGGCACCCCCGTGCTCGACCTGGTCGTCTCGGTGGTCTGCTCCTCCGGCACCTACATCCGCGCCCTCGCCCGCGACCTGGGTGCCGACCTGGGCGTCGGCGGCCACCTCACCGCGCTGCGCCGGACGCGCGTGGGACCGTACCGGCTGGACTCCGCCCGCACCCTCGACCAGCTCCAGCAGGAGCTGACCGTGATGCCGATCGCCGAGGCGGCCGGGGCCGCGTTCCCGCGCTGGGACGTCGACGCCAGGCGGGCCGGCCTGCTCACCAACGGGGTGCGGATCGACATGCCCGAGCAGTACGCCGGCGCCGGTCCCGTCGCCGTGTTCGGCCCCGAGGGCCGCTTCCTGGTGCTCGTCGAGGAGCAGAAGGGCAAGGCCAAGAGCCTCGCCGTGTTCGGCTGAACCGCCCGGTGTGCCCGTGGAGCGGCGACCACGGGGTCTGGCGCCGCCGCCGCTCCACGGTCCCCCCTCGGTTCCCCCACCCCTAGGGTGTATCCACCCGCACCGGGCTATTCACCCGACCGAGCAGGCGCTCGGAGTGAACCGGGGGAGCAGAGGGGGGCGCGTTCGCCACCCGCTCTGTCCCGCTGATCATTTCGCCCCTACCGTCTCAGACAAGGGCACGGATGTACGGGCGGGGAGGTTCGATCATGGCGGGACGGGGCCCGCGGACCGGGAGCGGTCGCCGCACGGCGGACGGTACGCGGGAGGCACGGCAGGACACCTGGCCGGTGCCCGACGACCCGCTGGTCCGGGTCCGCGACCTCGCCGGGCGCCCACGCGGTACCGGCTTCCTCGCCGACCACCACGGCACCCTGGTCACCAGCCACGAGGCCGTCGACGGGCTCGCCCGGATCGTGCTGCACGCGGCCGGGGACCGCACCTGCGTGGTCGACTCGGACGCGGTCACCCCGCTGCCCGCCCACGACCTGGCCCTGATCCGCACCGAGGGCCTCTGCGTGGACCCGCTGCCGATCACGGTACGGGAGCGGATCCCGACCGGAACCTACGTACGGATCGCCGCCGACCGCTGGCGCGAGGCCCGGGTGCTGGCCGCGACCCAGGTGACGTACACCGCCACCGACCGCTTCCATCTGCTCGAAGACGCCCTGGAGCTGGCGATCGGCACGGCGGGCCGGGACGCCCTGCGTCTCGGCGGCGGGGCGGCCGGCGGCCCGGTGCTGGACGTGGAGACCGGCGCGGTCCTCGGCGTCCTGGGCACGGCCCTCCAGTCCGGCCAGCGAGACGTGGGCTTCGCCGTCTCCCTCCACCACCCGGACAGCACCCCCCTGACCGACCTCCTCACCCGCAACGCCGCGACGGTCCCCGCCTACGGCACCGACCTCAACCTCGCAGGCATCCTGGAACTGACAGCCACGTCCGTGGGCCAGGACGGCCCTCCGGGCGCCCTGGCCGGTTACGTGGGCCATTCCACACCTCGCATGTCGGCGCCCCGCCCCAAAGCGCCCCAGAGGGGCGCGGGGCTGTATCAAACAGGCGGCTACCGCCGCGTGGGCGCGACAAGCCCGCACGCACCCGCAGACGAACACACCGACCCCGTTCAGCCCGTAGAGCGGGCGGCAACCTCGGAACAACTGTCGGCCTTCGCCGAAGACACCGGAACCGACAAGACCAACGGGACTGTCCTGGCCCTCGTCGGCGCCCCAGGAACCGGCCGCACCACCGAACTCGCCGCCCTCGCCGCCCGCCGCAACCGCGGAGCACACCCCGCCCCCACCCTCTGGCTCCGCGGCGCCGACCTCAAGGACGCCGACGACTCGGTCGCCGACGCGGCCCGCCGCTCGCTGGAGCGCGCCGTCCGGATCGTCGCCGCCTCCCGCTCCCAACTCCCGGGCGACCTGGGCGAACTGACCGTGGAACGGCTGGCCCGGGTCGCCGCCCGGGCCGGACGGCCGCTGCTCCTCCTGCTGGACGGCCCGGAGGAGATGCCACCGGTCCTCGCCCACCGGCTCTCCGCCTGGACCGCCGGCACCGCCGCATGGCTGCGCGACACCGGAGCCCGGCTCCTCGTCGCCTGCCGCGAGGAGTACTGGGAGCGGGCCGGCGCCGAGTTCCCGCCCGACCTGCTGCACCGGGGCACCGGTACCGCCTCCTGCGTCCGGCTGACCGACCTCACCCCCGACGAGGCCCGCCGCGCCCGCTCCCGCTACGGCGTGCCCGACGGCGTCCTCACCGACCGCGACGCCTGCCACCCCCTCGCCCTGCGTCTGCTCTCCGAGGTCCGCGCCGCTCTCCCGGACGCCCCGGCCGACGGCCCGATCGACCGGCACGACGTCTTCGCCGCCTACCTCGACCTGATGTGCCTGCGCATCGCGGTCCGGCTGGCCGCCGAGAACGGCCTGCGCGGCACGGCCGTACGACGGCTCGCCGCCCGCGTCTCCGGGCAGGTGCACGAGGCCGCCCGGCGCAGCCTCGGGCCGGGCCAGGGCGAGTTGGACCGGGAGTCGTTCGAGGCGGTCTTCCCCTGGGGGCCCGTCCCCGCCCACCTCGGCGGCGGCTCCGGCTGGGCGTCCGCCGTGCTCACCGAGGGGCTGCTGGTCCCGGCGGGCGGCGGCTACCGCTTCGCCCACGAGGAGCTGGCCGACTGGATCCAGGGCATGCACCTGGATCTGGACGAGGCCCTGCACGCCCTCGTCCACCGCCCCCGGACCCCCGAGAGCGCTCACCCGCTGCCCGTCCCGCACCACCGGGTCGGCCCGGTCGTGCAGGCGCTGCTGCTCCTCGACCGCCAGTACGGACCATCCCAACTTGCCCCACGGCTCAGCGAGTTGGCGCACGCCCTCGACCTCGACCCGGGCTCCTGGTGGGCCGCGCGACTGCTCACCCAGACCCTCCTCCGGCTGCCCGACGCCACGCCGTACACCGGGGTGCTGCGGCTGCTCGCCGACCGGGTCGTGGGCCGGCAGCGCACCCCACACACCGAGCTCGCGCCGGACTTCTGGACCGCGCTCGCCCTGCCCGACGCCGACCGCTTCGATCTGCTGCGGAGGCTGGTGCTCGCCGACGAGCCACTGCCGGAGACCGCGGGCATCGGCCGGTTCGGGGCCCGGCCGGCGACGGAGGAGCCCGAAGGCACCGCCCCGCGCTACCTGGACGCCGTCGCCCGGCTGCTCGCCGCCGCCCCCACCGCCGTACAGCCGTATCTCACCCGGTGGTTCGACGACGAGCGGCCGCTGCCCGCGATGCCGCACGCCACCGTGGCGACCGCGGCGCAGGCGCTGCTGCACACCCATCGGCACCGGGCGCTGGACGATCTGACCGAGGTACTGGTCGACGCCGCGCACCGGCGGGGCGACGAACTCCTCGCCGTGCTCGCCGAGGACGAGCCGTCCGCGGTGTGCCGGGCCGTCGACCGCTGGGCGCACGACGAGCGCCCGGCCCGCCGGGTGGCCGCCGTGGCCCACGGCCTGCGCGCCGCCCCGCACGTCCGCAGCGAGCCCGACCGCGAGCTGCTCCGCTACGCCGCGCTCGCCCTGCTTGCCCGCCCCGCCGACTGCACCCTGCACGGCGGCGCCCTCGCCTTGCTGGTCCGGGACCCGCGGACCCGGGCCCGCCATCTCCCGCAGGCGCTGGGGCACTTCGCCGCCGGCGACCCGCAGCTCGCGCCGAGTGCCCTGGTCCCCGCCCTGGCCACCCATCCCGACGAGGTCCTGGAGGCCTTCCGCACCCGGCTGCGCGGGCCCGGCGCCGGACAGGTGCTGCGCGCCCTGGCCGACGTCACCACACCGGCCCTCGCCCACCGGGTCACCGAGCTGGTCCTGGAGGCCGTGGAGCTGCGCCCGGAGACCGCCGGGCAGGTGGCCGGGTTCGTCGAGCGCCGCCTCGACCAGGGCGCCGGCGCGCGTGCCGTCCTGCTGCCGCTGGTCACCGGGCTGCTCGACGACGGTCCCGAGCGGGTACGGGCGGCCCTGGCGACCGTACTGGGCGCGGCCGGCGCCCCCGTCTCGCGCCCGTTGCGCCGGGAACTGCTGGAGTTCCTGCTCGCCCACGAGCGAGACCCGGGCGTCCTCGACGCGCTGCTGCACGCGGCCGCCGTACAGCGCGAGGACGACGGCGACCAGATGCGTGAGCTGGTCAGGCGCACCGGCCTGCTGCTGGTCCGCACCCCGGACGGGGCGACCCGGTTCGACCGCGGACTGGTCGACCTGGGCCGGCACGTGCCCGGATTCGCCGCCCGGATGGCCCGCTGGCTCACCGACACCCCCGAGGAATGGGCCGCCGTGGTGGGGCCCAGCACCCGGCGGATGCTGGGGAACCTGGCCGGTGTCCGGGTGCCCGCGTGACACGGGCGGGGCGTGCGCCAGGTCACAGCGACCGTGCCGGTGTGAGACGGGTCCGGCAAACATGGCACCCTTAGACCTGCGTAAGACGGACAACGGACACAGGTTCGAGGAGCGGTCACAGTGCAGCGCTGGCGTGGCTTGGATGACATCCCCGAGGACTGGGGGCGCAGCGTCGTCACCATCGGTTCTTATGACGGGGTGCACCGCGGTCACCAGCTGATCATCCGGCATGCCGTGGACCGCGCCCGTGAGCTGGGCGTTCCGGCGGTCGTCGTCACCTTCGACCCGCACCCCAGCGAGGTGGTCCGCCCCGGCAGCCACCCGCCGCTGCTGGCCCCGCACCACACCCGCGCCGAGCTGATGGCGGAGCTGGGCGTGGACGCGGTGCTGATCCTGCCCTTCACCACCGAGTTCTCGCGGCTGTCGCCGGCCGAGTTCGTGGTGAAGGTGCTGGTCGACAAGCTGCACGCCAAGTCCGTCGTCGAGGGCCCCAACTTCCGCTTCGGCCACAAGGCCGCGGGCAACGTCGAGTTCCTCGCCGAGCAGGGCAAGGTCTACGACTTCGAGGTCGAGGTCGTCGACCTGTACGTGCGCGGCGAGGCGGGCGGCGGCGAGCCGTTCTCCTCGACCCTGACCCGGCGCCTGGTCGCCGAGGGTGACATGGCGGGCGCCCGCGAGATCCTGGGCCGCCCGCACCGGGTGGAGGGCGTGGTCGTACGGGGTGCCCAGCGCGGCCGTGAGCTGGGCTTCCCCACCGCCAACGTGGAGACCCTGCCGCACACGGCCATCCCCGCCGACGGCGTCTACGCCGGCTATCTGCACGCCCAGGGCGAGGTGATGCCGGCGGCGGTCTCCGTCGGCACCAACCCGCAGTTCGACGGCACCGAGCGCACGGTGGAGGCGTACGCCATCGACCGCGTCGGCCTCGACCTGTACGGGCTGCATGTCGCCGTCGACTTCCTGGCCTACGTCCGCGGCCAGGCCAAGTTCGACTCGCTGGACGCGTTGCTGGAGCAGATGGCCGAGGACGTCAAACGGTGCCGTGAGCTGCTGGCGGCCGAGGACGCCTGACCAGCGGGTCCGTCCATGAACACGCCGAAGGGCGGCCGGTGCGGAGAGGCACCGGCCGCCCTTCGGCGTTGCCGCTACTGCTGCGGAGGCTGCGGGTAGCCGTAACCGGGCTGCTGCTGCGCCTGCGGGGGATACGGCTGGCCCGGCTGCTGCGGCGGGTAGGGCTGGGCGCCGGGCTGGGGCTGGCCGTAGAGCTCCTGCTGCGGAGGCCGGCCCGGCTGCTGGGGGTACGGCTGCTGCGGGTACGGCTGCCCCGGCCCGTACGGCTCCTGCTGGCCCGGAGCCGGCGGCGGGGCGTACTGCTGGCCGGGCATCTGCTGGCCGGGCATCGGCGGGGCGGCGACCGGTGGCGGGTTGCCGTCGCTGGTCCACAGGCCGTGCATCTGCTGGTGGCGTACGAAGTCCTCGGCGACCATCGCCGCGAGGTTGAAGTACGCCTCGCGCACCTTCGGCCGCATCATGTCGAGGTCGACCTCGGCGCCGGCGGAGAGATGCTCGTCGAAGGGGACGACCACGACACCGCGGCAGCGTGTCTCGAAGTGCGCCACGATGTCCTCGACCTTGATCATCTTTCCGGTGTCGCGTACCCCGGAGATGACCGTGAGGGACCGTGACACGAGGTCGGCGTATCCGTGCGCGGACAGCCAGTCCAGTGTGGTACTCGCGCTGCTCGCACCGTCCACCGACGGCGTCGAGATGATGATCAGCTGATCGGCGAGGTCGAGGACGCCGCGCATGGCGCTGTAGAGCAGACCGGTTCCGGAGTCGGTGAGGATGACCGGGTACTGCTTGCCCAGGACGTCGATCGCGCGGCGGTAGTCCTCGTCGTTGAACGTGGTGGAGACGGCCGGGTCGACGTCGTTGGCGATGATCTCCAGACCGGACGGGGCCTGGGAGGTGAACCGCCGGATGTCCATGTAGGAGTTGAGGTAGGGGATCGCCTGGACCAGGTCACGGATGGTGGCGCCGGTCTCGCGGCGTACCCGGCGGCCGAGCGTGCCGGCGTCCGGGTTGGCGTCGATGGCGAGGATCTTGTCCTGGCGTTCGGTGGCGAGGGTGGAGCCCAGCGCGGTGGTCGTGGTGGTCTTGCCGACACCGCCTTTGAGGCTGATCACCGCTATCCGGTAGCAGGACAGCACCGGCGTACGGATCAGTTCCAGCTTCCGCTGCCGCTCGGCCTCCTCCTTCTTCCCGCCGATCTTGAACCGGGAGGGCGCGGCGGCGGGCCGGCCGCTCTTCGCCTTCTGTTTCTTGTTGTTGAGCAGCCGGTCGGAGGACAGCTCCACGGCCGCGGTGTAACCCAGCGGCGCCGCACCGGGGTTGGTCATCTGCCGCTGGTCGTGCTGCATGGGCTGCGGCCAGGCGGCACCGACCCGCGGGTCGACCGGGGGCTGGGGAGCCTGCGGTGCCTGCGGCACCTGCTGCTCGGGGTGCGGGGCCGGAGCGGGCGGCTGGGTGGGCTGGGCGGCACGCGGGTCCTGGGAGGCCTGCGGCTGCTGACCGGGCTGCGGGAAGCCGTAGCCGCCGGGCTGGGCCACGGGAGCCGGGGGCATCGGGGGCTGCGCGGCCGGCTGCGGGAAGCCGTAGCCGGCCGGTGCGGGCGCCTGGGGCACGGGGGCGCCGGGGTAGCCGTAACCGCCCTGTGCGTCAGGGGCGGCGGGCTGCGGCGGTGCGGCCGGGGGCGCGGGGGGCTGGGCGCCGGGCTGGGGGAAGCCGTAGCCGTCCGGTGCCTGCGGCGGGACGGGGGCGCCAGGCTGCTGGGCAGGAGGCTGCTGCCAGGCGGCGGGGGCGGGCTGCGGTGCCTGCGGCTGGAACCCCGGCTGTGGCACGGGCACGCCCGTGGGACCCTGCGCGGCCGCCGGCTGGGGCTGCGGCTGACCGGGCGCCGGCTCCGACGGCGCCGGCTGGGCCGGCCAGTGGGCGGCCGGTGCGGGGGCGGCGGGCTGGTAGGACGGCGGCAAGGGCGGCATCACGGTCGGCGGCGTCGGCGGCGTCGGCGGTGTCGGCGGTGTCGGCGGGGGAGTCCAGGCGGCGGGCGGCAGGGCGGCCTCGGGAGCCGGGGGTGCGTCCTGCGGCGCGGGAGCGGCGGCTACGGCGTCCTGGGGCGCGGGGGGCGCGTCCGCGGGCTCGTTGGTGTCCTCGGGGGCTACGGCGTCGGCGGCATCGTCGGACGCGGAGTGCGTCTCGTCGTACTCGTCGTCGTACTCGCCGTCGGTGTCGGCGACCGCGTCCTGGGGCTCGTCGTCGTCGGTGTCGTCCACCGGGGCGGCGTCCTGGGCGAGGTGGTCCGTCTCGGCCGTACCGCTGGAGTCGGCGTCGTCGAGGGGGGCCTCGTCCGCGGTGCCGGTCTCGTCGATGCCGACATGCGGCGAGTCGTCCGCGCCCTTGGCGCCGGAGTCGACCAGCAGCGCGATGACGTCGGCCGCCGACTGCTCCTCCTCGCCGGCTGCGGTCTCGTCCTCGGCGGCCGCGTTCTTGGCGGCGGCTGCCTGCTCGGCGGCCTCGGCGATGTCACGCTTCAGCGCGACGGCGGAGAACCGCATCGTCGTCCCGCTGTCCAGGTCACCGTTGTCCGGCTCGGGCTCCGGCGCCGGTTCTGCGGCGGCGGGCCGCTGCGGTTCGAAACCGACCGGCAGCTTCGGCACGGCGGCCGGACCGTCCGCGGGTGCGGCAGGGGTGAACGGCGCGGCGGGCCCGGCGGCCGGCGCCGGCGGAGCGGCCGGCGCCCCCGCGTCCGCGCTCGGGACGGGTGGCGTGAACGGCGCACCCGGCGTGGCGGTGGGCGGCGGCGTGAACGGCGCACCCGGGGTCGAGGCGGCCGGCGGGATGAACGGTGCCCCGGGCGTCGCCATCGGCGCCGGGGTGAAGGGCGCTCCGGGCGTTGACGTGGGCGGGGGAGTGAACGGAGCCCCGGGCGTTGACGTGGGCGGTGGGGTGAAGGGCGCTCCGGGCGTCGCAGCGGTCGCGGACGCCGACGGAGCGCCCGGCGCCGAAGCGGGTGGCTGGGTGAACGGCGCGCCAGGTGCGGCGGTGGGCGGCGGCGTGAACGGCGCACCCGGGGTCGAGGCGGGCGGGGGCGTGAACGGTGCGCCGGGGGTCGCCGTCGGGGGCGGGGTGAAGGGCGCACCCGGAGCCGACGTCGGCGCGGGGGTGAACGGGCCGGCGGGACCCGGGGTTCCGCCCCCCTGCTGGGCGTGCGGCGGCGGAGTCAGGCCGGGGATCGGCGCCCCCGGCGGGAACGGCGAACGGGGCTGCGCGGCAGGCGTCGTACCGGAGCCGGAGCCCGGAGCCCCCGCCCCGCCGGGCGCGCCGGACTGGTCACCGGAGCCCGGGGCACCCGGAGCCGCCTCCGGTCCGCCGGGACCGTCGGCCGCTCCCGGGCCGGCCGCCGCGTTCTGCGTGTACCAGGCGGGCGGCGCGTAGTCGATCGTGAACTCGCCCGTCATCTCGTTGAGGGACTCCGCGTCGGGCTGGTCTTCGCCGGGTGTGGCCCAGCCCCCGCGGATCCCGTCCCGATCGCTGCTCACAGTTCCTCCTGGTGTGGTCGAGCACCCTCATGCCGTGCCGGCGCGACGACCATGTCGTGTCGTTCTCAGCATCCGTATTCGTTTGAGGTAGTCCGATCCACCGGCTCTCCCCCTCGGGGCACCGACGTCTCGTTCACGGTCCTGACGTCGCGCCCCCCTCCCAGCCTAATCACCAGGAGCCGGACCTCGGCAGGCCCGTCCGTCTCAATACGGACGTCCGCCTGGTCACACCCTGCCCGGAACTCCTGTGCGGAGCTTTCGTATTGCCCAACAATCGATGAACAAAACGGACAAGAGCCGTCAGTTCGGGCAGTAGTTGACTGTTTCGGGGGTGTGGGTCATGTCCATGATGCCCTGGTGGCGAAGGGATAGGGTGAGCGCGTGTTCGCGTGAGCACAGATGAACTCTCCCCGAAGACGGGGGTATTGCGCGCGGACGCCACGGGGGACGGGGAGTACGAGGTGTGCACGGCAAATGCCGCAGCCTTCCCGGAAGTTCTGCCGTACGCGTAGCGCGAAGCAGAGAAGAAAAGGGAAGAAAGGGAACGTTCGGCGTGAGCTTCGGCCCACCTCCATCCATCTACACCCAGTCCACACTCGCCGCCGACGGCGAGCGCAGGAAGCGGCGCAGGCGTCTGTTCGGCGCGGTGGCGGCCGCCGTGGCCGTCGTGCTGGCCGCGGGCGGCGCGCTGGTGATGTCCCTGGGCGACGACACGTCGTCCGCCGCCCCGCAGGCCGCCGCCCCCGCCCCGGACGCGATACGGCAGACCACCGAGCGGACCCCGGCCTCGCCCGAGGGCCGCGTCGTGGTCGACCACTACGAGGAGGACCTCCCCAAGGAGAGCGACCCCAGCCCGCGGTACGCGCCGGGCACCTGGGCCACCGGCAAGGTCCTGGCCAAGGGCATCGGTACCAGGATCGTGGGCGTCAAGATTGAAACGGGCGTCGACGACACGGCTTGGACCCTCCAACTGGACGGTCATCTCTGTGCCACCAGCGGCCATGTCACCGTCGACGGCCGTACCGCGGTCGTGGTGCAGCCGAGCAAGCGCAAGGGCACCAAGGACGCCGGCATCTGCGACGAGGTCGTCTTCGTCGACCTGAACAACGGCAAGAAGCTGTGGACCGCCCACATGCCCTCGGCGCGCGAGGCCTATGTCACCAACACGAACCTCACGCTGACCAAGGGCGTCGTCGCCGTGGCCTGGGGGCACGGTTCGGTGGCCTACGACATGAAGAGCGGCGAGCGGCTCTGGAACAGCACCACCGGCGCCAGATGCGTGGACAAGGGCTTCGCCGGCGGAGGCGCGCTGCTCGCCCTGGAGGGCTGCGGAGCGGCACCCGACACCACCTACCGGGTGCAGCGGCTCGACCCGCGCACCGGAAACCCGCGCTGGACCTACAAGGTGGCCGCCGGTGTCCAGGACGTCTATCTGCCCTCCGCCGATCCGCCGGTGCTCGCGGTCGCGGCGGGGGACACCCTGGTGACCGACCTGATCACCCTCGACGGCGACGACGGCGGCAAGCTCGCCACCATCCCCATGGGCGGCGACGCCTACGACCCCCGGTGCGGCGACCGCTACTTCTCCGCCGGCTTCTTCGGCGACCTGGAGAACTGCGACGGCGTGGTCGTCGGGCCCGACCAGGTCTACGTCACCAGCAAGGACCAGGCGGAGATCGACCAGCCGGAGAACTGGATCGTCGCCTTCGACCGCACGACCGGCAAGACCGTGGGCAAACTCGACGGACGGCCCCTGGAGCCCGTCGTCCCGCTGCGGATGAGCGGTGACCGGCTGCTGGTCTTCCGCAGCAGCCTCAGCGACATCGAACCGTCCGCCGTGGAGGCCTGGGATCCCCGCACCGGCAAGCGGACCCCGTACCTGCTCTTCGGCCTCCCGTCCGACGAGGAGGGCGAACTCGGGGATCCGACGCAGTCGGACATCGTGGTGGAACAGGGCAGGGTCTTCTTCGCGAAGCGGGAACTCGCCGCCGACGACAAGCACCCCAAGGCCGCCGTGCTGTCCGTGCTCGGCATCGGCAGCACCGGAGAGCGCTGAGCCCGGTCGTGCCAGCCTTCCAAGGCTGGGCGCCTGCCTTCACCTTCGCCGCCATGCGGGCGAAGTCGGCCTCTGTGTGCAACAGCCCCGGGTGAGCGAACCCCG